>JAGUZX010000128.1 GCA_020060545.1 Desulfovibrio sp.
CGAACCGGCGTGGGCCGGCGAGGGGAAAACGCTGATGTGGCGCGAAGAGGGTACCGGCCGGCCCGCCGGGAAGAGCGGGCTTGAGCTGGACCGGGCGGGGCTCGATTCAGCCTTGGCGCCGGAAGCCGCAGCGGTGCTGCCGGACCTGGTCGAGATGCTGCGGCAAAAAGACCGGCTTGTGGCGGGCTTTATCTTTCACGAGCTCCTGGAGCGCCCGCGCAGCCTGCGCAGGCGTTAAAAGCAACCCTCGGGTCAGGCTTGATCATTGCGATAGCGGGGGAAGGAGTGTTGATCCCGGTGCATAATGAAGCGCCATGGCGAGGAATGGTTCGAACCGCCGGCCCGGCGGAAGGGGACATCGTTATCCTCGGAGTGCCCTTTGACGGCGCGGTGAGCGCTTCCCGGGGGGCGGCCTTGGCGCCGCACCGGATCAGGGAACTGTCGAAAATCCTGCCCCCCTTTTCCGAAACGGGAACCGATTTACGCTCCCTGAAACTGGCGGATCGGGGCAACGTCCCGTTCAGCCTGAACTGGGAGTATTTTTTTCAGGAAATCGAGCGGCAGGCCGCGGATCTGCTCGAGAGCGGCAAGTTCTGCCTCTTCCTCGGCGGAGACCATTCCGTAACCATCCCCCTGGTAAAAGCTTTCGCCGGGCGGCACCGTTCCGGCCCGGTGGGAATCATCCACTTCGACGCGCACTGCGACCTGATGGACGAATACGACGGCCACCGCTGGTCCCACGCCTGCACCCAGCGGCGCTCCCTGGAGCTGCCGAACATCGCCCCGGAGCGCCTGGTCCTGGCCGGGATCCGCTCCTTTGAAGCGGAGGAGCTTGCCTTCCTGCGGGAAAACCCTGCCGTGACCGTGATCGGGGCCCGCCAGATTTACAGCCAGGGGCTGTCCGAAACCCTGGAGCGAATTTTCGCCGCGCTGCAGGGTGTTACGGCCGTTTATCTTTCGCTTGACATCGATGTCCTCGACCCGGCATTTGCCCCCGGCACCGGCACCCCCGAAGGGGGCGGCTTGAGCACCCGGGAAGTGGTCGAACTGGTCCGCGAAATCCTCGCCAACCTCCCCGTCAAAGCCGCCGACATCGTCGAAGTCTCCCCGCCCCTGGACTGCTCCGACATCACCGCCTGGGCCGCCCTCAAAATCATCTACGAAATCTTCGCCACCCTGGTGCCAGGCACCATCTGAACTGAAAAGTTCATTCAGTGCCAGGCACCAAATGAACTATTTGACAATTTAATTAAAGGAAATATTCTCTTATGGCAGTGCTCCAGTGGGGTGGCGGTTACATCCGGACAGAATTGTTATATCAAGAGGTGAACCGCATGATACGCCATTTGAAAAAGAGTTTACTGGTGCTGACGGCGGCGGGGCTGGCGCTCTGCCTGCTTCTGGGCACCCTCTTCCTGATTAGCGCCCGGCCCGGTGGCCTGGGCGGCCCCGCCCGGATCGTGGTTTACTCTTACGGCAGCATCCTGGAAATCAACAAGGGAGACGGCGGCTACAGCGAAATCGTCACCGCGGTGGAAAATGAGCTGCGGCAAACCGGCAAGTTTAAGCTGATGCCGCGCCCGTCCTACCCCGCGGGCGGCCTGGCGGAGTACCTGTCTGAAAACGGCACCGCCGCCGGGCTGGAGATTGTCTACGATGAGCCGGTCAGGCTCGGATGGATCAGGGAAAAGAATATTTCCCGCCTCTTTGTCGATCTGGACGAGCTGCTGCTTTTCCGTGCCGGGGCCGATGACGGCGCCTACCGGCCGGGCGCCTATGCCCTGTCAAGTTGCGAAGTGCTGCACAAAGCGATCAGCGGCCTTGACTGGGCCGGCGCCGGAGGATACGGCATCGGCAACCCGGGCCGGATCGCGGCTAAGTACGGGGAGTATATTATTAATCTAAACAGGGGCGAAAAGGGTTATGACGCCATCCTGGGCGCCTTGTTAAACGCAATGCGGGAAACCGGGCATACCGGCCGCTTTTATGCCCTGACCCCCCGGGATTTTCCTGACGGCGGGCTGAAGGGATACCTGGACGACGCAGGTGTTGCCGTCTGGCTGGAGCTTATTTATGACGAGCCGGTCAGGTTTGCTTTATTCGGTAAGGACGCGGTCCGCTGCCAGTTGATCGACCTGGACGAAGCGGCTTTCTACTGGGCTCCCGAAAACTATTACGGCCTCTACCGGACGGAACGATATTCTTTAAGCGGCGCCGCCGTGCTGCACCGTGCCGTCGCCGCATTCTTTGCCGACCTGGCGGAGCGCGGCGTGACCGGCTATGTCACCGGCATAAGAGAGGATGAAATCCTTGTCGTCGCCTCGGCGCTGCCCGGGCTGGCCGGAAAGCCCGAAGCCTGCTGGGTTAAAATTCCCCCCGGGATGAGCACGCCCCCCGCCCTGGGGCAAAAAGTGGCGGTGAGCTTTGACCGGATTATCGATTTGTCCTACTACCCGTGGGTTGCCGTAGCAGCCGCGATCACGGTTTTGGAACCGCAAGCATACCCGGGCGCCCGGCTGACCGAAGCAGAGGCCGTCGGGGCGGCCCTGCCCCTGCCGGAAGAGAGATCCAATTACCTGGTATACCGTATGGTCTGGGCGGTAAAGGAGATCACGTTCGATCGCGCCAAGGGACAATGGTTGCTCACTTTCGCCAACGGATGGGATCTGGAGCAGGAATCGCTCGTCGCCATCGACGATGCAACCGCCGCCGCCGCCCGGCTGCGCTCCGCGTTTATCATTACGGAAGATCTGCTTGTCAACGGGGTTGATCTATTCGTTTTCCATCGTGACCGTGACCGGGTTCCGGGAGAGAGCGTGGCAAAAGTTGTGCAAACTTTCGGGGAACCTCTTTCCAGGGGCCTGCGGCAAAAGGAGGCAAGCCTGCTAAATCCGGATTACATGGTTTATTGGGATAACTGGGTGTATCAGGATATTCAATTCAAGCTTTCTGCCGTGCGATTCAAAGATGAACCGGAGCCCGCCGCCCCCGAGCGGCTCGTATCCATTTATATCACCGGCAGCCAATTTGAAACCTTCCGGGGAATCAGGGTCGGCGACCCCCTGGAGAAGGTATTTGAAAAATACGGCCGGGCCGAAATATACGACGGCAGGGTTTCCTACGGGGGAGACCTGCTGCCGTTTGTCCAGTTTGTGATCGAGAACGAAAAAGTCACTGGAATTATCCTAACCAGCGGTTACATAACGGGGGATCAAGCTTTTTGACCCCCTTAGTTCATCCGGTGCCAGGCACCATCTGAACTGAAAAGTTCATGCGGTGCCTGGCACCAAGTGAACTATCTGACAATTTAAAAGGACAAATGAGGCCGCCGGCCCGCGCTGCTGGCGGATCTGCCGATGTCGCCGTGGAGTAATTACAAATGAAGGAGAGGATTTGGGTATGTTCTCACGATTTAAGAAGAGTCCCCTGGCGCTTGCGGCGCCTGCTCTCTTCCTGCTTCTGGGCGTCATCTTTCTCACCAGCGCCTGCTCCGATGAACCCGTTTCGATTGGCCGGCCCTATTTCATTAGGGTTTACTGTTACAGTCCTCATTACGCCGATGTGGAGCCCGGTAATGCTGATTACGAACGAATCATTGCTGAAGTGGAGAGGATGCTGCAAAAAAATGAGATCCGCTCCCGGTATAAAAGAGACGAAGAACTCCCGGAGAGCGATATGTTGAACTGGATGAGCCTGTTTGGCCTGGAGCTCTATTATCATCCTGAGCCCGTTCAATTCCGCTTCAACAAAGAAAAATTTGTTCAGCGTTTCTACCTGGATCTGGCCGGTTCGAGATTGTTTGGCGCCGCTTCGGCAGGGAGCCCTTATTCGCGCGGGGCTTATATTTTAGAGCCAAGTGTAACACTGCCCGAGATCGCCGAGCGTATTTTCCGGGAACAGTGGGGCCTCCCCGGCAGTATTAATGTGGAGCAGGTTGAAGAAATGATCGTCAGCGACGGGAGGGGGATTCCTGGTGAACGGTTCAGGCTTAGGGAAGGGAGTGACCTGGGAAAGATCGTTGCCGCCTTTAACACTCTTAAGTTCTGCCCCCCGCCGCACCAGGATGAACCACCGCGGGTGACGATTACGGTTTTCCTCAAAGACGGTGAGTTTCGTGTAATCCAGGATGTGAGCAGCAGCGGTCTGTTTAGACTAAGTTATTCATTTTACAAAGCCGAAGCCGAGATCCGAATTAGTGGTTTTATTTACGCCACATCCGAAACCCTTACCGATATATACAGTTCTTACGGAGAGATATTTGCACAGCTGCGGCGCGAAGAAGAAACAACTTGGTCGTCAGGTCCCCTGAAGGTGCGTCCGGGCAGCAAGTATGCGCTCTATCCCGGCCCGGCACCGTGGTTCACGATGAGCCATGGTGGTGAAATCGCGGGGGGCACAGTGGTGGAAGTGCTCGAAGGAGTGGGGGTATGGGCCCGCGTAAAAACGGGTGAGACTGAAGGGTGGATTCCGAGCTGGTACCTTTCCGATGACACCGCCAAACCGGTGCGTACCCTCAGTACCGGGTATAAAGTATTGAACCAAACTGCCGATGGCAGGCTCTATCCCGGAGGCCCGGTCATCGTGGAGCTGGACAAGGGGAGACTGCTCAAACCCCTGAAAGAGTGGGACGATTGGATTGAAATCAAGTTAATCGCCTATGATGTGCCCGCTGTCCATACAGCCTGGTTGCCGGCGGGCCTGCTGTCGGAAATAGGAGAAGCGGAGGCTCGAGAGGGTTTTCTCAAGAGGGGAACCATCTTCTACGATGTATCAGAATTTGAGCAGATCAGTGCAGCCGGGGCGGAACAAATTGCTTTTGACATGCCCGTAGTTGTGATGGAAAGAAGAGAAGGGTTCATCTTTGTGTCAAGCGTAGGCGGCTGGAACGCCTGGACCCGCGAAGAAAATCTTACCTTTGAATAGTTGAATAGCGATTGCTTCCACCGGCGGGTATTATTAAGCAAGTATTTGAAATCAATTGGAGGAGAGATGATGTTCTCCCGATTTAACAAGGCCCCGCTGGTACTGAAGGCGGCCGGGCCAAAATAAAAAATATACAACGGCAGGGTTGCATACGGGGGAGACATGCTGACGTTTATCGAGTTTATAATCGAGCATGAATAGGTCACCGGAATTATCCTGACCGGCGGTTACCTTTTCTTAGTTCATCCGGTGCCAGGCACCATCTGAACTGAAAAGTTCATTCGGTGCCTGGCACCAAGTGAACTATTTGACAATTTGAATGGACAACTGCGACTGGCGTCCGCATAGCTGCCGGTACTGCGGGTGTCGCCGAGGAGGAGTTTCAAAATAAATAACTGATCTTTTGCAAGTTTACTGGGAAAACATACTAAATTAAAAGGGAACACGGCCTGTTACCTCGAAAAGAATAGTTGACAAACCAAAACCTTTCGGGGAGGCGTGGACCATGTTCCTTTGTAAGCCCAGTATACCGCATTACAAAAGAGCTGAC
>JAGUZX010000018.1 GCA_020060545.1 Desulfovibrio sp.
CCGCGCGCGCCGGGCGCTCGCCCGGTGCCGTCCGGCTGGTCGCCGTGACCAAAACGGTGGGCGTGGAGCAGGTACGCCAGGCGGTGGCCCTCGGGCTGCGTGATTTTGGCGAAAACAGGCTCCAGGAGGCCAGGCCCAAGCTGCAGGCTTTTCCGGAGCTGTGCTGGCACTTTATCGGGCACCTGCAGACAAATAAGGTTAAAGAGGTGCTGGCCGGCTTTGCCCTGATCCATTCGCTGGACCGCCTCTCCCTGGCCGAGGCGCTGCAGCATTGGGGCGAGCGGCTGGACGTGACGGCCGCGGCGCTGGTGCAGGTGAATGTGGCCGGGGAAGAGAGCAAGCAGGGCCTGGATCCCGCCGCACTGCCCGATTTCCTGGCGGCCCTGCGGGATTACCCCCGGATCAGGGTTGAGGGCCTGATGGCCATGGCGCCCTGGGTGGAGGACCCCGAAGAAGCAAGGCCTGTTTTCCGCCGCTTGCGGGAGCTGCAGGAGGCAAATGCCCGCCCGGAGATGGCGCTGCCGCACCTCTCCATGGGGATGACCAACGATTTTGAGGTGGCGATCGAGGAGGGGTCGACCATGATCCGCGTCGGCACCGCCTTGTTTGGATTTCACCGGGATTGACCGGATGCTTAAGGCAGGTGAGAAAACATTCCCATTATCAGAGACGGCTTGCTGCTGTTTATCCAGATTTACCATTTCATTCTGCTGGGCCGGATTATTTTATCCTTTTTCCAGGCCGGTTTCTACCACAACCCGGCCATGGGCAATTTATACCGGGTGCTTTACGGCCTGACCGAGCCGCTGTTGGCGCCGATCCGCAAAGTAATCCCCGCAGTCAGGATGGGCATGGGCTACCTTGATCTTTCGCCGCTGATTTTGCTGATCCTCCTCAGCGCCGCCCAGCGGTTAATTATTTCTTATCTCTAAGCTCTAAGCAGGCAGGTGATCCGGCCAGGTTGCGCCACACTCCTTTAACCGAAAATGAAAAACAGTGGCGTTGCCAGTTCGCCCGCCGGGTGCAGTCGGTCACGGGGGAGGGGGGGTTCCAAACCGCTTTCCTCGATCCGCTGCAGCTTGAGCTGGCCGAAGCGGTGCTGCGGGAAGAAGCGCATTTGGCCTATACCGTCTACGGCGGTTATCCCGGCGCGGAAAGGGTCTGCCTGCATATTTTCCCGGCGCGGCAGCGCGGCGCGCCGCCCGCCGTGGCCTGCGTCCTGATCGAGGGGCCTGCAGCCGGCAGCTTGGATTTGAATCACCGGGACTGCCTGGGGGCGCTGCTTGGGTTGGGCCTGCGCCGCGACCAGATTGGTGATATCGTCATGGTGCCCGGAGCCGCCGCGGCGATGGTCGTCGAGGCAAAGGCGGCTTTTATTTGTGGTGAACTCACCCGGGTTGGCACCCTGCCGGTGCGCTGCTCCCTCGCGGATCCGTCGCTGCTTTCGCTCCCGGAACGGGAAGGAAAAGAGATCGGCGGGACGGTGCCGAGCCTGCGCCTGGATGCGGTCCTGGCGCTGGGGTTCGGCATCTCCCGCTCCCGTGTCGTCCTCCTGGTCAAGGCGGGCCTGGCCAAGGTGAACTGGCGCCCTCAGACCGCCGCCTCTTTTCAACTCCGGGAGGGAGACCTGGTCTCGCTGCAGGGGAGGGGCCGCCTAAAAGTGCTGGCGGTGCAGGGGGAGACGCGCAAAGGAAGGATCCGGCTGATCCTGAAAAAATTTAATTAAGTGGCAGGAAGAACCGCAAAACTGTCGAAAACTATGAGATAAAGCGCACAAGGGGGGATGGCGATGGCTTTATCACCGATAGACATCCATAACAAGGAATTTGAACGCTCCTTCCGGGGCTATGCTGTCGAAGACGTGAATGAATTTCTTGACCGGGTGGCTAAAGACTATGAACAGCTCCTGCGTGAATACGGGGAGCTGAAGGAGCAGAACGCCCAGCTTAACGAGAAGATCAAAAGTTATCATAAGCTTGAAGAGACGATGCACAACGCGATCGTGGTGGCCCAGGAGACGGCGGAAAGCGTGAAGCAGAACGCCAACCGCGAAGCGGACCTGATCCGCCGCGAGGCCGAACGGGAAGCCCAGCGCATCGTTGAAGACGCCCGTTACCGGGCCAGCAAAATCCTGGCCGAACACGACGAGCTGTTTAAGCAGGCCCAGGTTTTCAAGATCCGCTTCCGCTCCTTTATTGAAGCGCAGCTTTCAGCCCTGGAAATGGAAGAATGGCTGGAGCCATACCAGCAGCAGCAGCACGGCGATCGCGGGCGTTAACCGCCCGGGGCGCGGTTAGCAATTGCTTCTTTGGGATATACTTGGTATAATCAAGGTTAATTAATCGATGAACGGGCCAGTAAGCGGCCTGCCGCTTTCCCAGAGAGCCGGGCGGTGGTGCAAGCCCGGTAAAGCGCCGCTGCTGAAGATCCCCCGGGAGTTCCCGTGCCAAATCATGCGCTTGAGAGTAGACACGGGCGGCGCCCCCGTTACCGGGTTCCCATGAGCGGCTGTCCCCCTGCGGGGGGGGGGACGGCTAGAAGGGTGGTACCGCGGGAGTGATCTCGTCCCTGGAGAGGGATGGGATTTTTTATTTAGCGAGGCAGGGAGGAAGAGCGATGGATTATCGTGAAACGCTGAATTTGCCCCGCACGGACTTTCCGATGCGGGCGCAGCTCCCCCAGCGGGAGCCGGAAATATTCGAGTTATGGGATCGGATCGATCTTTATGACCGGGTGCGCCGCCGCCGCCGGGGGGCGCCGCAATTTATCCTGCACGACGGGCCGCCTTACGCCAACGGTGATATCCATATGGGCACCGCCTTGAACAAGGTGTTGAAGGATTTTGTGGTCAAATACAAGACCATGCGCGGTTTTGACAGCCCTTACGTCCCCGGCTGGGATACCCACGGCCTGCCGATCGAGCACCAGATTATCAAGACCCGCGGCGTGAACCGGAAAGAGGTGACCGACCTGGAGTTCCGGCGACTGTGCCGGGACTACGCCCTGGAGTATGTCTCCATCCAGCGGGAACAGTTCAAGCGCCTCGGCGTGCGCGGCGATTGGGCCAACCCCTACCTCACCCTGGAACCGGCTTTTGAAGCGGTGCAGATCGGGGTATTCGGGGCGATGGCCTCGCGGGGATATATTTACAAGGGGCTGAAACCGGTCTACTGGTGCGCGAGCTGCGAGACCGCCCTGGCCGAGGCGGAAATTGAATACGACAGCCACGTTTCGGATTCCATTTACGTGAAATTCCCGGTTACCGGCGACCGGGGGCTGCTGGGCGGGGGCGGCGGCCTCTACTGCCTGATCTGGACCACCACCGCCTGGACCATCCCGGCCAACCTGGCGATCGCCCTGCATCCCGACTTCGACTATGTCCTGGTGCAGGCCGGCGCCGAGCGTTATCTTTTGGCCGAAGCGCTCCTGGAGCCGGTGGCCCGGGATCTGGGCGCGGCGCCCTGGCCCGTGCTCAAGCGCTTCAAGGGCGTTGAACTGGAGGGGATCGTTTGCCGCCATCCCCTGGTCGACCGGGAATCGCCCCTGGTTTTGGCCGGGCATGTCACCCTGGAACAGGGCACCGGCTGCGTCCATACCGCCCCCGGCCACGGCCACGAGGACTTTGACGTCGGGAGAGCATACAACCTCGCCGTGCTCAGCCCTCTGGACGACGGCGGCGTTTTTATGGCGGAGGCGGGAGAGTTCGCCGGCCTTCACTATACCGAGGGCAACCGCGCGGTCATCGCCGCGTTGCAGCGGGAAGGGGCGCTGCTCAAGGCGGCGGCGGTGGAGCACCAGTATCCCCACTGCTGGCGCTGTAAAGAGCCGGTCCTTTTCCGGGCCACCGAACAGTGGTTCGCCTCCGTGGACGGGTTCCGCAAGGCGGCCCTGGAGGCGATCAAGGAGGTCAAGTGGACCCCGCCTTGGGGCGAAGAACGGATCTACAACATGATCGCCGAGCGGCAGGACTGGTGCATCTCGCGCCAGCGCGTCTGGGGCGTCCCCATCCCCATCTTTTACTGCCTGGGATGCGGGGAGCCGGTGATCGACGGGCGGGCCATCGAGGTGGTGAAGCGGCTCTTCGCCCGGGAAGGCTCCGACGCCTGGTTCGCCCGGGAAGCGTCCGAGATCCTCCCCGCCGGGTTCAGGTGCAAGGAGTGCGGTGGCGCCGGTTTCCGCAAAGAGAGGGACACCATGGATGTCTGGTTCGACTCCGGCTCCAGCCACGTCGCGGTCCTGGAGACCAGGCCGGAGCTGCGCTGGCCGGCGGACCTCTACCTTGAGGGAAGCGACCAGTACCGCGGCTGGTTCCACTCTTCACTGCTGACGGCGGTAGCCACCCGCGGCGAGCCGCCCTACCGGGGCGTGCTCAGCCACGGCTGGGTGGTCGACGGGGAAGGGCGGAAAATGTCCAAATCGCTGGGCAATGTGATTGCCCCCGCGGCGGTGATCAAGCAGTACGGGGCGGATATCCTGCGCCTCTGGGTCGCCTCGGCGGACTTTACCAGCGACATCCACCTCTCGCCGGAGATCTTGCAGCAGCTCTCCGAGGTCTACCGCAAGATCCGGAATACCGCCCGTTTTCTCCTCGGCAACTGTTTCGATTTCGATCCGGCGCGGCAGGCCCTTCCCTACGGCGAGCTGGCGGAGCTGGATCGCTGGGCCCTCTACCGCCTGGGCGGGCTCATCGAAAAGGTGACCAGGGCTTACGAGGCATATGAATACCACCAGGTTTTTCACGCCCTGCACAACTTTTGCGTGGTCGACCTGAGCAGCTTCTACCTGGACGTGCTGAAAGACAGGCTCTACTGCGACGCCGCCGGCAGCCCGGCGCGGCGCTCCGCGCAGAGCGCGCTGGCGGTGATCCTGGAAATCCTGACGCTGCTGATGGCGCCGATCCTCACCTTCACCGCGGAGGAGATCTGGCGGCATCTCCCCGGGGAGCGGGAGCCCAGCGTGCAGCTGGCCGACTGGCCTCAGGCCGACCCCGCGTGGGCGGACTTAGACCTCGGCCGCCGCTGGGAGAGCCTTCTCGGGGTACGGGAGGAAGCCACCCGGGCCCTGGAGCAGGCCCGCCGGGATAAAACCATCGGCGGCTCCCTGGAGGCGTCGCTTACCCTCTGGGCTGACGGCCCACTTTACGACACCCTGGATGCTTACCGCGACCAGCTGCCAGCGCTCCTGATCGTCTCCGCCGTCC
>JAGUZX010000003.1 GCA_020060545.1 Desulfovibrio sp.
CCGGCCGGAAGGCGGCCGCCTATGCCCTGGGCGCCCCGGAGGAGCCGGCGGTTGACCGGGCGCAGGTCGAGTCCGAAAAGGCCCGCGTCTATGCCCCGCTGCGGCGCCGGAGCGGCTCGATCGGCTGGAAGGAGCTTAATGCCGGAATCTGCCGGATCATGCAGGATTACTGCGGCCAGTATAAAGGCGAAGAAACTTTGCGGGCGGGCCTGCGGCTGCTCGGCGATTTGAGGGAATCGGAAGCCGCGGCGGCCTACGCCGCCAACCCGCACGAGCTGGGCCGCACCCTGGAGTGCTTCACCCTGATCACGATCGGCGAGATGGTGATGCATGCTTCCATGGCCCGGCAGGCCAGCTCAAAGGCCCTCAATTTCCACCGGCTTGACTATCCCGCGGTCGACCCGCCAGAATGGCGCAAATTCCTGCCGCTCAAATTGGAAGGAGGCGCGGTCAAGGTCGGGGAGCTGCCGCTGAACTATCACCTGCTCCCGCCCTACGCCTCCACTTACGAGGAAAATTACCGGAAGTACTGCGGCCTTTGAGGCGGCCAACAAGCTGCAAGGAGCGATTCGATCATGAGTGAAAAATTGTACATGGTGCCCAACCAGCCCACCCCCAATATCCCGGTCCGGTTTGACCCGGCGCTTTGCAACGGGTGCAACCGGTGTGTCGAGACATGCTCCCGCGACGTGCTGATGCCGCACCCGGAGAAGAAGCAGCCACCGGTCGTGCTTTATCCCGATGAATGCTGGTTCTGCGGCACCTGTGTCGAAGAGTGCGGCCGCCCGGGGGCGATCCGCATGGTTCACCCGCTCAACCAGAGTGTCGTCGTGCACTGGAAGCGGAAGGAGACCGGCGAGTATTTCCGCCTCGGCATGAAGAACCCGCCGCCTCCCAACACCCGGCCCCCGGCCAGGTAAAAAGAGGCCGCCGGGCTCCCCCGCATAATATTTAGTGGAAAGGGTGAAAGAGTTCAATGCCTCAAGCCGAAATGACAGCGATCAAAGGCGGCCGGTTAATTGACGGCACCGGCGCCCGGCCCGTGGAGAACGCCACCGTGCTCATCGAGGGCTCCCGGATCGCGGCGGTAGGCCGGGAGATCGAGATCCCCGCGGCGGCAAAGGTGATCGACGCCGCCGGGATGACGGTGATGCCGGGGTTGATCGATGCGCACCTTCATTTTTTCGGGGCGAAGAGCGATAAGATGGAGGCGCGGTTGTTTCGCCCGAAAGAACTTTCATTAATCAAGTCGATCGGCGACGCCAGGGCCCTGCTCGAGGCGGGCTTTACCACCGCCAAGTGCTGCGGCGGGACCAATGCCCTGTACCTGAAAAGGGCGGCGGCCGAAGGCACTTTAACCGGCCTGCCGCGCATCGTGGCCGCCGGCTATTTCTTGAGCCAGACCTTCGGCCACGGCGATATCCATTACTTCCCGATCGATTGTGTCGACGCGCGGACAAGCAGGCACGGCATCGACACCCTCATCTGCGACGGCGTGCCGGAGTGCATCAAGGCGACCCGCTACGCCCTGCGGCAGGATGCCGATTTCATCAAGGTGATGGCCACCGGCGGCGTGCTCTCCCCGAAAGACCGGCCGGCCGACGTCCAGTTCAACCTTGACGAGATCAGGGCCATCGTCGACACGGCGGCGCAGGCGGGCAAGTTTGTGACCGCCCACTGCCAGAATTCGCCCGGGGCCAGGAATGCGCTTCTCGGAGGGGTCAAAACCCTGGACCACGGCAACGAGACCAGCGACGAAATAATCGAGCTGGCCAAGGAGCGAGGCGCCGTCTTTGTATCGTCGCTGGCCATCTCGCGGGTGATCGTCGAACACGGCGAAAGCGCGGGGATGGCGCCCTGGGCGGTGGAGAAGGCGAAGGCCCAAGAGGAGCTGATGATCGGCAGTTTGCAGAGGATCCGCCGGGCGGGGGCAGCCCTGGCCGCCGGGACCGATTATATCGGCTCCCCCCTGATGCCGCTGGGAGGGAATGCGATCGAGCTTGAACACCTGACCAGGTACTGCGGTTTCACGCCCCTCGAAGCGATCGTCGCGGCGACCCGGAACGGGGCCATGGCCTGCTTCCTCGGGGAGCAAACCGGGACGGTGGAAGCCGGCAAACTGGCCGACCTGATCGTCGTCGAGGGAGACCCGCTGGCCGACATCGCGATCCTGCAAAAGGCCGGGCAGATCAAAATGGTGATGCTGGAAGGAAAGATCGAGGTCAACCGGGACCTCCGGTGATTACGGCCGGAGCAGGGGTTAAGGCGGGAAAGGGCGAATTCTATTTACCGTATCCCGCTGGCTCTCCGGCGCAGGGCAACCGGCCGTTAAACCTTGCACTGGCCGCTATCTGAACAAAAGGAGAGTTGATCCGGTGATGGGATCACATTCGATCAAAATAGACGCCTACGCCCATATTGTCACCCCGCAGTTCAGGGCGGCGGTGCAAAAAGTATCTCCCCGCAGCAGCGTCGACCTTTACCCGGCGGCGTATGACCTGGAGTACCGCTTTCGCATCATGGACCGCTACGAGCCTCTGGTGCAGGTATTGACGCTCTGGCCGTGGCCGCCCGATGTCGCCTGCTCCGAACATGCGGTCGACCTGGCCAAAATGGGTAACGATGAAATGGCCGAACTCGTTTTCAGGTACCCGGACCGGTTCGTGGCCGCCGTGGCCTGCCTGCCGCTGAACAACATCGATGCCGCTTTGAAGGAGGCGGACCGGGCGATCCGCGACCTGCGGTTCAGGGGTGTCCTGCTCCACACCCCCCTCAACGACCGGCCCCTCGATTCCCCGGAGCTGATGCCGCTTTACGAGATGATGGGCAAATACAATCTGCCCGTCTTTATCCACCCGGTGCGCGGCGCCGACTACCCCGACTACCGCACCGAAAAGGAATCGAAATACTGCATCAACAGTTTATTCGGGTGGATCTACGAAACGACCACCGCGATGACCCGCCTGGTCTACAGCGGCATCCTCGAGCGGTACCCCAATTTAAAGTTTGTCACGCATCACTGCGGGGCGATGGTGCCTTACCTGGAGCAAAGAATCATCATGTTTGGCGACGTCCACGAAATGCGCAACGGTTTCCGGTACCGGCAAGCGCTCACCAGGGCGCCGATCCAGTATTTCAAGCTGTTTTACAACGACACCGCAATCTACGGCAACACGGCTGCCCTGATGTGCGCCCATGCTTTCTGCGGCCCGGAGAAGCTGTTGTTTGCCTGCGACATGCCCTACGGGGACACCGAAATGGGCAACCGCAATTACCGGCAGACGATCCGCGCGATCGAGCAGATGGCGATCGGCGACCGGGAGAAGAAAATGATCTTCGAGGACAACGCCCGAAACCTGATGAATTTACCGATCTAAATATCTAGAGGCGAGGCATGCCTCGCCCGGGGCAGTTGCTTTTTGTCGTTATATTTGGGATCAAATGAGAATGCAGCCCGGTTTTCAAAGGGGGTGGAGCAGCCATAACCGCATACATCGTTCGCCGGGTCCTGATGGCGCTGGTCGTGATCTTCATCGTCACCTTTATTACCTTCCTGTTCCTGCAGCTGATCCCGGGCGATCCGGTCCTCTACATGCTCGGCCTGGAGGCCACGTAGGAACAGGTTGAAGCCCTGACCAGGGAACTGCACCTGGACCGCCCCGCCCTCGTGCAGTACTATTACTGGCTGGGCGGCATCTGCCGGGGGAACCTGGGCCGTTCGCTTGTCTACAAGGAAGATGTGAGCGCGCTGATCGGCAAGCGCCTGCCGGTAACGGTTCACCTTGGCCTGGTCTCCCTGTTCATCTCCGTTTCCCTCGGCATTACGGCGGGCATTGTCTCGGCGGTGACGCGCGGCAGCTTCCTCGACCAGCTGATCACGCTCCTGGCCAACGTCGGCGTCGCGATACCCACCTTCTGGCTGGGGATCATGGGGATCTACTTTTTCGGTTTGAAGCTGGGGTGGCTCCCGATCTGGGGCTACACCTCCCCGTTCCAGAACTTTTGGCTGAGCACCAGGCAGCTGGTGATGCCCGCGGTGTGCCTGGCGGTGGTGCCCCTGGCGATGATGACCCGCCAGAGCCGCTCCAGCATGCTGGAGGTGATCCGCCAGGATTATATCCGCACGGCGCGGTCCAAGGGGCTCAAGGAGCGGGCGGTCATCATGCGCCATGCCTTGAAAAACGCGCTCATCCTGATCATTACCCTGATCGGGCTGCAGGTGGCCAGCCTCTTCAGCGGCTCGGTGCTGGTCGAAACGGTGTTCAACATCCCCGGCGTTGGCCGCCTCCTGGTTAACGCTGTGTTCAGCAAGGATTTCGTGGTCGTGCAAGCCTGCGTCCTCGTGGTGGCCGCGCTGGTGGCTGTCGTCAACCTGGCCACCGACATCGCCTACGGCTGGCTTGACCCGAGAATGCGCCAGGGTTAAAGGAGTTTATCACCATGCGGCCTAAAAGCCAGGCAAAACCGTTATCCCAAGAAACGTCTTGCTCTTTCGCGGCGGCCCCGCCCCAGGTCAGCGAGTGGCGCCGCTTCCGGAGGGTGTTCCTGAAGCGCAAGGTGGTGATCTGCGGCGTTGCGATCATCGCGCTCCTGGTGGTCACGGCGCTGTTCGCTCCCCTGCTGGCGCCGCACCACCCCGACAAGCAAAACCTGTCCCAGGCCCTGCAGGGCCCTTCCGGGGAGCATTGGCTGGGGACCGACCACCTGGGCCGGGACCAGCTGAGCCGGCTCATTTTCGGCACCCGCATCGCTCTGCAGGTCGGCGTGATCTCGGTCGGCGTCGCCACCGCGATCGGCATCACCCTGGGCCTTGTTGCCGGGTATTTCGGCGGGTGGATCGATCACCTGCTCATGCGGGTGATCGACGCGCTGATGGCGATCCCATTCCTGGTGCTGGCGCTCGCTTTTGCGGCCGTGCTGGGCGGGGGCCTGGTGAACGTGATGATTTCGCTGGGGCTGGCGCTGGTGCCCGCTTACTGCCGGCTGATGCGCGGCCAGGTGCTCAGCGTCAAGCAGAACGACTACTTTATGGCGGCCCGGGTGATCGGCGCCGGCACGTGCCGCATCATGCTGCGGCACGTGCTGCCCAACTGCCTGCCGCCGATCATCGTCCTGATCACGCTGAACATGGGCATCGCCATCCTGGCCGAGGCGGCGCTCAGCTTTCTGGGGATTGGCATCAATCCCCCCACCGCCGCCTGGGGAGCGATGATTCACAGCGGCTACCGCTTCCTGCTGACGCATCCCTTGCTTTCCTTTATGCCGGGCCTGTGCATCCTGCTGGTGGTGCTCTCCTTCAACATGGTCGGCGACGGCCTGCGCGACGCGCTCGACCCCAGGCTGCGGGGCACGTTGTAAAAGCCCGCGGCACCCGGCCGGCTCTTTTTGCCCGGGGGCCCGCGGGGGCCGCGCTTAAATGCAATTAAATGTTTCAGGGGTGTTTGATGGCACATTTGCTTGAAGTGAAAAACCTGCGCACCTATTTCCATACCGAGGCCGGCCTGGTCAAGGCCGTGGACGGGGTTTCCTTCCACCTGGACGAGCGGGAGATCATCGGGGTGGTCGGTGAGAGCGGCTGCGGGAAATCGGTCAGCCAGCTCTCGATGCTGCAGCTGATCCCCACCCCCCCGGGCGAAATCGTCTCCGGCGAAGTGCTCTTTGAGGAGGCGAACCTGCTCGATTACAGGCAAAACAGCCCCCAGCTGCGGGCGATCCGCGGGGGGAAGATCGGCTTCATCTTTCAGGAGCCGATGACCTCGCTCAACCCGGTCCTCACCGTCACGCGGCAGATTACGGAGGTGCTGGAGCTCCACCTCAAAATGGAGAAGCATGCGGCGCAAAGCCGGGCCCTGGAGCTGCTCAAGCTTGTCGGCATCCCCGACGCGGCGCGCCGGATGAACGATTACCCGCACCAGTTCAGCGGCGGGATGCGCCAGAGGGTGATGATCGCGATGGCGCTCTCCTGCAACCCCAAGGTCCTGATTGCCGACGAGCCGACCACGGCGGTCGACGTGACCATCCAGGCCCAGCTGCTCGAAGTGATGAAAGAGATGGTCGAACGGTTCCGGTCGTCGCTCGTCATCGTCACCCACAACCTGGGCCTGGTGGCCCGCTACGTGCAGCGGATCTACGTCATGTATGCGGGGAGGGTGGTGGAGTCCGGCACCGTCAAGGAAATATTCGGGGACAGGCGCCATCCCTACACGATCGGCCTCTTAAAGTCCGTCCCCCGGCTTGATCAAACCAAAAGCGAGCGCCTGGTGCCCATCGAAGGTCTTCCGCCCAACCAGATGAACATGCCGCCGAACTGCGCCTTCCTGCCCCGGTGCCCGTACCGCATCGCCCGGTGCGAGCGCGAGGCGTGGCCGATCTTGAGGCCCGCCGGCGGCAAGCATTTCGTGGCGTGCCACGTCGATGTCGATGTAAAGGAGAGAGCCCGTGAAACAGCCCGCAGCTGACCCGGCCGTCGCCATCGAAGGCCTAAAAATGCACTTCCCCGTTTACAAGGGGGTACTCCGCAAAAAGGCGGGCGCGATCAAGGCGGTCGATGACGTCAGCTTCACGATCCGGCGGAACGAAACCCTGGGGCTGGTGGGGGAGAGCGGCTGCGGCAAGACCACCACGGGGCGCTGCGTGCTGCGCATTTACCGGCCCGCGGGCGGGCGGATCCTTTTTGAAGGGCGCGACATCACCGCTCTCCCGGAGCGCAAGATCAAGCCCTTGCGCCGCAAGATCCAGTACATCTTCCAGGACCCCTATTCCTCCCTCAACCCGCGGCAGACCGCCGGCAGCATCGTCGGCGAACCGCTCGTGATCCACAACCTGGTGCGCGGCCGGGGCGAATACCGGGAGCGTGTGGCGGAGCTCTTGCGCATGGTGGAGCTCGACCCGGCCATGGCCGGCCGCATGCCGCACGAGCTCAGCGGCGGCCAGCGGCAGCGCCTCGCCATCGCCCGGGCGCTATCCTGCGAGCCATCCTTCGTCGTGTGCGACGAGCCGATCTCGGCCCTGGACGTCTCCGTCCAGGCCCAGATCATGAACCTCCTCGACGAGCTGAAGGAGAAACGGGGGCTCACTTACCTGTTCATCGCCCACGATCTCTCGGTGGTGCGCTACATCAGCGACCGGGTGGCCGTGATGTACCTGGGCCGCATCGTGGAAATCGCCGGCCAGAGGGAAATTTTCGAAAGCCCGCTCCACCCGTATACCCGGGCGCTCCTATCCGCCGTGCCCATACCGGACCCGTTCATCGAAGAAAAGCGCGAGCGGATTATCCTCAAGGGCGACGTCCCCAGCCTCGCGAACCTGCCGCCGGGCTGCGTTTTCCACCCGCGCTGCCTGGAGGCCGTTCCGGAATGCGCCGAGATCGTCCCCCCGCTGCGGAGCGCGGGCGCCGGGCACGAG
>JAGUZX010000002.1 GCA_020060545.1 Desulfovibrio sp.
CCCCGCCGGGGACCACCGGGGCCGCGAGGGGCTGCGGGCCGCCTTCCGCCGGATCGTGACGGTGGACGGGGAGACCCCGCTCCTGCTTGAAAAGGCGGTCACCGTCTTCGCCGGCGAGGACGGCTTCAGCGTCTCCTATAACATAAAGAATCGCGGCGGCCGCGCCGCCGACCTGAGCTTCGCCGTCGAGCTCAACCTTGCTTTTTTAAACGGCTACGAGGACGGCCGCTACTACGACATCCCCGGCCGCGATTTCAAGGAGAGGCACCTTGCCTCGGTGGGGACGGAAAAGGAGGTGGAGCGGGTCTCGCTCGTCGACCGCCGGCGCAACCTCCGCCTTACCCTCGCCTTCGAGCAGCCGGCCCTGCTCTGGCGCATGCCGGTGGAGACGATCTCCCTTTCCGAGGCCGGCCTGGAGCGCAGCTACCAGCAGTCGCTCCTGCTGGCGCGCTGGGACTTTGCCCTCGAAGCCGGCGAGAGCCGCGCCGTAAGCTTCACCCTTGACTGCGCCGCGGCCGAAAACGGCTCCCCCCCCGCCGCCGAAAATTTACAGGCTGTCGGGGCCCGGCCCGTCTAGCCCGCGGATAACAGATAAGCTCCAGGTTCAGAACACTAAAGAAAGGGGAACCGCTTGAAAACCCTTTACATCGCCTTCGTCTGGAACCAGCACCAGCCTTTTTACCGCGACACCCGCGGCGGCGGCTTCATCATGCCCTGGGTGCGCCTGCACGGGACCAAGGATTACGGCCAGATGGCGTCGATCCTGGAGCACTACCCGCAAATTCACCAGACCTTCAACCTCACCCCGTCGCTGCTGGAGCAGATCGAATCCTACCTGGAAGGCAGCACCGACTACTACCTCCAGGTGGTCAAGCCGGCCGGGTTGCTGACGCGCGCGGAAAAGCAGTTCCTCCTGCACCACTATTTCGATATCCAGTGGGACCGCGTCATCCAGCACCACCCCCGCTACCGCGAGCTCCTCGAAAAGCAGGGGCGGGACCGCGAGCCGGAAAAGGTGGACCGGGCGCTCGAGCGCTTCACCGAGCAGGACTACCGGGACCTGCAGGTCTGGTTCAACCTGGCCTGGATCGATCCCGAAACCCGGCGCGCCGACCCCGTCCTGAAGCGGCTGGAGGAGCAGGGGAGCGGCTTTTCCGAGGCCGACCGCGGCGCGCTGCTGGAGCGCCAGTTTGCCCTCCTGCGCCGGATCGTCCCCCTGCACCGCCGCCTGCAGGAGCAAGGCCTGATCGAGGTGATCACCACCCCCTTCTACCACCCGATCATGCCCCTCCTGGTCGACACCCACTCCGCCCTGCGGGCCAGCCCCGGCCTGCCCCTGCCGCGGCGCTTCCAGTTCCCGCAGGATGCCTGCGCCCAGCTGGCCATGGCCGTAAAGCAGTACCGGCGCCTCTTCGGCGCCGCCCCCCGGGGGGTGTGGCCGCCGGAACAGGCGGTCAGCCCGGAGCTGATCCCGCTCTTCATGGCCTATGGCTTCAGTTGGAGCATTTCCGACGAGCAGATCCTGGCCAAGTCCTTAAACGAAGAAATTACCCGCGACGCCTACGGCCATGTGCTAAACGGCGACCTGCTCTACCAGCCTTACCTGGTCAGCGGGGCCGGGGGCGAGATCGCCATGATCTTCCGCGACCACCACCTCTCCGACCGCATCGGCTTCGAGTACCAGCACTACCGCCCCGACGACGCCGCGGCCGACCTGGTGCACCGCCTGCAGAAGATTCGTGAAAACCTGGCCTGGGCGCCCGGCGAACACCTGGTCACCATCTCCTTGGACGGCGAGAATGCCTGGGAGTGGTACCAGGGGGACAAGGGGCCCTTCCTGCACAGCCTCTACCGCCGCCTCGCCGCCGACCCCCATTTGCGCTGCGTCACCGTCAGCGAATACCTGGCCGCCCACCCGCCGCTCCGCCGCATCAGCCACCTCTTCAGCGGCTCCTGGGTCGACCACAACGTCACCCGCTGGATCGGCACCGAAAACAAAAACCTGCTCTGGGACTATCTCCTGTTCGCCCGCGAGGCGGTGGAGCAGTACCGCACCGGCCCCGGCCCCGACGAGGCCAAATTAAAGCGCGCCCTGCGCGGCATCTATATTGCCGAGGGCAGCGACTACCCCTGGTGGATCGACAGCATGCCCTATTACCTCGCCGCCCCCTTCGACGCCCTCTTCCGCAAGCACCTGGCCGATGTCTACCGCGCCATCGACCGCCCGGTGCCGGCGCACCTCTACGCCCCCCTGGCCAAGCCCCACCCCGGCGAAGCCGCCTGGAGCGTCGACCCCCTCACCGGCCCCATCCCCATGGCCCCCGCCCGCAGCGAGTTGTCGGATTTGGCGGAGGGACTTGTCGGAGGGACGGGGTTGTTGACAGACTTGTCGGAGGGACGGGGTTGTTGACACATTGAATTAAGTGTCAGGGGCTGTCAGGGGGACTGTCAGGGGGACGGGGTTGTCGGCACATTGAAATTGTAATGCCGGGGTTTGATCATGGTTAAAAGATCAGTCCAACGATAGAAAAAGATGAGTGGTAGGAAGTTAAGATAAATAAAATGCGGGTGTGGGCTTTGGGTTATTTTTAATCTTTTCTTCGTTCACCGCCGGCTCCTCCTTACTTATGTGCCCAGACGGCTTTGATAACCAAACAGACGAATTCTCATTTAATTGGATGGGTCACTTCTATCGCCCCATTATTAGCTTCAATTTTATTGTATCATATCAAGCACTTCTGCGGAAAAATTTGGTAATCTATCAAGACAAAGCTATCTGCAAGGGATTTCTATAAAAAATGCTTTTACGTTCTCCAATAAAGGGTTTCCCCTATTTTTGGTGAAAAAATATAGCTGACCCAGTTTTGCGAGTGAGGTATGCCTCGCCGCGAACAACATCGCAGCCTTACACTCTAACTGGATAGGGTGCCGCATGTGTCGCCCGCTGATCATAAATCCCCTTCATTATTCAGGGCCACAGCGTCCAAAGGAGGCGCTGCCTGACCATAGATGCCCTCCTCACTGGGGAGAGGGTTAGGGTGAGGGGGACAGTACGGAAAGGGGTTTTTCCAAAATGTCTGCCCTCAACTACCGCACCGCCCACCAGCTGATCACCTCCGGCCGCTTCGCCCCGGCCTACCTTTTCTTCGGTGCGGAAGCCTTCCTGCGCGAAGAGCTGACCGTTCACCTGGGCGCCTGCTTCCTCGGCGAGGCCTCGCAGTTCGGGCTGGAGAAGGTGGACGGCGCCGCCGTTTCCCTCGCCGCGGCGCTGGCCAGGCTGGAAGGGACCAACCTCTTCGCCCCGCGGCGGCTGCTGGTGATCGACAATCCGCCGTACCTGGCCCCGCCGCCGGCGAAAAAAGAACAGGAACAGGGCAAGGTGAGGGACCGGGAGCGGGATCAGGGAGATCAAGGGGATCAAGAGGATCAAGGGGATCAGGGCCAGGATCAGGGACAGGATCAAGACCGGGGCCAGGTAAGGCCCCCCGCCCCCCCCGCTACGGTGCTCCCCGAAGACCCTTCCCCGGCCCTGCTGGAGCAGTTCCTGGAGCAGGCCGGCAGCCCCGGCCAACCCGATCAAATCATTGTCTTCCGCACCCCCGGTGCCGACCGCCGCCGCCGCCTCTTCAAGCTGCTGGAGCAGAAAGGGGCGGCCGTGGAATGCGCCCCCCTGAAAGGCGACGAGCTGGCCGGCTGGATCCGCGGCCGGGCGGCGCAGGCCGGGCTAAAGCTCGAACCGGCCGCCCTGGAGAGCCTGCTCCTGACCGGCGAAAACGACCTCTACCGCCTTAGCAACGAGCTGGACAAATACGGCGCCTACCTGGCGGACGGCGAAGAGACCATCACCGCGGCGGTAGTTGACCAGCTCTTTGCCGGCGACGCCCAGGGGAACGTCTTCAAGCTGGCCGACGCCCTCGGCGAAGGCAGCCTCTCCCGCGCGCTGGAGCTGCTCGACCTGCTCCTGCGCCGGCGGGAAGAGCCGGTGCGCATCTTCTTTATGCTGGTGCGCCACTTCCGGCTGCTGCTGCTGGCCCGCTCCCTGCGCGACGAGCGGGTCCACCCGCGCCAGCACGCGGAAGTCCTCGGTGTGCAGCCGTTCGCGGCCCGCAAGCTGTTCGAGCAGGCCGCGGCCTACTCCCGCGAGACCCTCGAGGAGATCATGATCACCCTGCAGGGCATCGACAGCAAGATCAAAACCGGCCGCCTGGCGCCCCGCCAGGCCCTCGAGCTCACCCTCAGCCGCCTCTACCAGATGAGAATGTGACAACGGGGACGGGGCAATTTTGTCACAAAATGTGACAAAAATGCCCCGTCCCTAGTGACACGTTGTCCCGCTCTCCTGTGATTTCCTTATAGTAAACAGCCTCCCGGCATGTTAAAATTAGATCGATTATCCGGTAATCCTGATTATGCAGCACCATCGCCACCCGGGGGAGCGAACGCAAGCAAATGGAAGGACCGCTGTCCGCAGAAAACGCCAAACTGATTGAACAGGCTTACCGCCGCGGCTATGAGCTCGAGCAGCGCTATTACGGCTGCGCCCAGTGCGTCGTGGCGGCGATCCAGGATATCTACCCCATCCACGACTCCGTTTTCCGGGCCGCCACCTCCCTCTGCGGCGGGATCGCCTCTTCCATCGAGGGGCCGTGCGGCGCCTTCACTGGCGGCGTCCTGGTCTTGAGCTCTTTCTTCGGCCGCTCCAGGGAGGATTACGCCGATATCACCCAGCTGCGCCGCCCGGTGCCGCTGGTGCGGGTTTACTGGGACCGGTTCAAGTCCGTCTACGGCGGTGACACCTGCCGCCAGATCCAGATGCACCTCTTCGGGCAGGCCTACCGTTTCCTCGACTGGAACGAGTACCAGGCCTACGAAGAAGCGGGCGGCCACGACGACAAGTGCCCCGATGTGGTCGGCCGGGCCTGCGCCTGGCTCGTGGAGCTGCTCCTCGAGCACAAAGTGCCCCGCCGGATCCGCTAGCCCCCCGGGCCCGGGGCCAAGAGGAGGTTGACTGAGCCATTTTCAGGCGATTCTTTTTGCTGCTGCTTGTAACCCTGCTGCTCCTGGGCGGGGCGCTGCTCTACCTGCACCGGGACCTGGCCCTGATCGCGCTAGACGACCTGGCCCGCTATGTTTATACCCGCACCGGGATCAACTTGCCGGACCCGATCGCGCTCTCGGAGGGGACGCTCCCCGGGGAGGACGGGTCCGCCAGGCGAGACTTTACCGCCGACATAGAGGCCCTCGCCCGGCAGATCACCGCCGGGCTCACGGACGACTACGCCAGGCTCGAGGCGATCTACGACTGGATGACGCACAATATCGCTTACGACCTCGACAAGCTCGACAACATGCAGGCCTACGGCTCCGGCGCCGCCTACCTTCTGCAGGCCGGCAAGGGGGTTTGCCACGACTACGCCGACCTGACCATGGCCCTGCTCAAGGCCGCCGGAATCGAGGCCACCTATGAAAGCGGCGACGTCTACCCCAAGCCCGGGGAGGTGGAGCGCCACGCCTGGAATCACGCCCGGGTGGGCGGGATCTGGTACGCCCTCGACACGACCTGGGGCGCCGGCTTTGTCCGGGAGGGGGAGGCGGAGAGGCGCTTTGTCCAGAAGCCGCGCCGCATTTACCTCACCACCCCGGAGGAGCTTTACCGCCTGCATGGCGACCCCGCCTACAAGGAGGAGCGCGAGATGGCCTACCGCCGCGACGAGGCGGCCGCCGCCGCGCCGCAGTATTACCCCGCCCTCGAACAGGAACTGATTGCCCTGCTGAACCGGGAGCGTGTCAATGCGGGGCTGCCCCCGTTCGCGGTAGAAGACAGGGTAACCGGGCCGGCCCGCCAGAGCGCGGCCCGCATCGCCGCCGCGGTGATCCGCGGCGAGGACTACACCCTGGACGACCTGATCACCCAGCTCAACCGCAAAGCCCGGGAGCTGCGGCTGAAAAGCGCGCCGCTCTACGCCTTCAGCCAGTGGACCTGCCCGCCCGGCACCGCCGCCGAGCTGTATGAACATTTAAGCGCCCAGCAGCAGGAGTCGCTGCAGAACCCGGCCCTGCGCTCGGCCGGCATCGGCGTCATCCGCCAGGGCGACCTCACCGTGATCGTGCAGGTCTATATCGAACACTATTAGAAAGGGGCTGTCCCAAAAGTAGCTTGGGACGGCCCTTTTTATGTTGCCGGCAATAAAGTGTTTTATCGTTGAACGTCGTCTACAAATATGTTACAATTTAGCCAACAGGTTATGACGCAAAGGTGAAGATGTACGTTTCATCTCCAGTGGCAGGCTCGCCGGCAGGCTGGGGATTGTATCGGCCCATACCGTGTGCCTGGTTGAGGACAGGTTACGCATTTTGATGGGGTTATAGCAGATAGGCACCCAAAAAAGCCCTCCCCGAGGGCTTTTCTCCTTGACGCAGGCGACCCATTTCTTTAGTTCTTCCAGGCATACCCCGGCCCGGTCAAATCATAACAATTATAAGAACCATAAAAATAAGCGGCGGCAATAACTTAATATTTGGTGCCTGGCACCATAACTTAATAAACTCGCCGCGCCGCCGCCTGCCCCGATTCACGGGTCGGGGTCGGGTTGAGAGCTTAACTAGCCGGCCGCGCTCCGGTTAAGCAGGCGGGTGAGGCGCGATTTCTTCCGGGCGGCGTTGTTCTTATGCACGATCCCCCGGTCTGCGGCCTTGTCGATCTGGCGGATCGCCGCCAGCAGCCGGGCCCGGGCGGTTTCCTGGTCGCCGCTGTCCAGCGCTTCTTCGAAGCGGCGGATCGAAGTTTTGACCATGCTCTTCACGCGGCGGTTGCGATCGGTCCGGCCGGCAACCTGCCGGGCTCTCTTTTCAGCAGACTTGGTGTTAGGCAAAAGCTTTCATTCCTCCTTCCGTCGTTAAACATAGAAATATTACCATCAAATCGCGGAAAAAGCAAGCACCCAAGCCGCCTTGTTTGTGCATAGAGGAAAAATGATTTGGTTAAGCTAAATCTGCGCCGGCTTCCGCCCCGCTACCGTCCCGCAACCACGCCCCGCCTGCGGGCCGGGCCAAGCGGCGGCGGCCAGCCCCCAAACTTTTAAGCCCCGGCCGGCGCGCTGCTTAAGGAAGGAAGGAGAGAGCCATGACTAAAAAAGGAGGTTCCTCGATGATTGGTTTAATCGTCCGGTTTATCGTCTCAGCTATCGTATTAATGCTGGTAAGTTGGCTTTTGCCCGGCTTTGCCGCGCTCAACTTCGTGCAGGCCCTGATCGCGGCGGTGGTAATCGCCTTGCTCGGCTTTATCGTGGAAAGCCTCTTCGGGCGCCGCGTCTCGCCGCAAAACCGGGGCCTGGTCGGCTTTATCACCGCCGCGGTGGTGATCTACGTGGCCCAGTTCCTGGTCCCCGGGATGACGATCACCTTTATCGGGGCGGCCCTGGCCGCGGTGATCATCGGCATCGTCGACCTGTTCGTGCCCACCGAGCTCCGTTAAGGTTTTACATTGCGGCATACTTACCACAACCCACCCTCTACAAGCTGGGGGGGACCTGCTCCTTAAGCGGTCTGACCTCTGATGCTAATTTGGCGGGCGGGCGGCCTTGAAATCCGCTTTCACACCAGTACTGAGGAACAAAGGAGAACCTTTGATGAGCTCTCAGCCGGAACACCGGGAAGGTTACGTCCCCCGCTACAGCGTCAGGACGGACCTCGCCCTCGAAGCGCATGAAATCGTCAAAACCCACACTGCCGCCGATATCCCGGGCGTGCTCTCAGAGACCGCCCGGGAGGACGGGATCACCGTCAGCCGGATCACCGTGCAAACCGAAGCCGCCGCCCAGCAGCTCGGCAAGATGCCGGGCCGCTACATCACCCTGGAGGCGCCCGGCCTGCGCCGCAAGGACACCGACCTGCACGACCGCCTCACCGAGGTCCTGGCCCGCGAGCTGCTGCGCCTGCTCCCCCTTTCCCCCAACCTCGAGGAGACCGTGCTCGTCGTCGGCCTCGGCAACTGGAATGTCACCCCCGATGCCCTGGGGCCCCGGGTGATGGACGACCTCCTCGTCTCGCGCCACCTCTTCGCGCTGCGCGCCAACCCCCTCGGCGAGGGTTTCCGCTCTGTCTGCGCCATCGCGCCCGGCGTTCTGGGGCTGACCGGGATTGAAACCGGCGAGATCGTCCAGGCCCTCGTCTCCAGGGTCAAGCCATACCTGGTGATCGCCATCGACGCCTTGACGGCCCACCGCCTCGAAAGGCTCCACACCACGATCCAGCTCGCCGACACCGGGATCAACCCCGGCTCCGGGGTGGGGAACCACCGCCTCGGGATCAACCGCGAAACCTTAGGTCTCCCGGTCATCGCCATCGGCGTCCCCACCGTGGTCGACGCCTCGACCATCGCCGGGGCGGCCATGGACGCGATGGTCCAGTCGTTCAAGCGCGGCTCGAGGGGCATGGAAGCCCTCGGCATCTCCCTCGAGCAGATGAACTGGGACGAGCGCCGGATGCTGATCCAGGAAGTGCTCCAGCCTTACACCGACGGGCGCCTGATGGTCACTCCGAAGGAGATCGACGACTTTATCGAGGATATCGCCCTCACCATCGGTGCCGGCATCAACGCCGCCCTGCACCCCAAGGTCCAAAGCGACGAGCCGGGCAAATACCTGCAGTAGACCTAGTACGTCACCACCCGCCGCCCTTTGAGCTTCGCCTCGTCGATCTCCTCCCGCAGCCGCTCCGGCGCCGCCACCGTATCCGCATTCCCGTCCGAAACGTACCGCTGCTGCGGGTTCTGCTTGAAATACTCCAGCCAGTCGTACAGCCCCTGCCCCCCGGTCAGCATCTCGCTCGCCCGGATCCTGGGGATCGCCGCCGGGTCGAAGCGCTTAGCAAACGGCGACGGCGCCGGGTTGGACCCCACCAGCAGGATCCCCTCGTGGTGGTACTCGATCCCCTCGTAGCTGCCCTGCATAATATAGCTCTTGTCTTCCGGGTGGGCCCCGTAAGGCAGCGCCAGGGAGCGCACCCGGTAGCCGGGCAGGTATTCCCGGGTCGACTTGACGTGGTAGGCAAGCTCCCGCCGCGCCCCCTCCGGCGTTAAACTGCGCAGGTTGCCGTGCCCGTAGGTATGGTTGCCGATCTCGAAGCCCTTCTCCGCCAGGTAGGCCAGCTTCGCCGCGACGTATTCCGGCTGCTCGAAAGGCGTCGCCACGTAGTAAATGTAGAAGGTGGCGGCCAGGCCGAAATGGGGATGCGCGCGGTGAAACTCCTCTAAAATGCCCACGGCGCAGTCGGGGTCGACGACCCGCCGCCCCTCTTTCTCGATCAATCGGAACTGCCCCGCGGTGCCGTCGTCGAAGGTGAGCACCACCGGCGTGGTCCCCGCCGGGGTGTTGATCTTCCCGTCCAAAACGTCGTTCAGAGAGACCAGGCGGTAGCCCGCCTCGTAGAGTGCCCGCAGATCTTTCCGGAAATTCTCCGGGGTGCGCGCCCACTCGGCTTCGGCCCCCTCGATCCGGTGGTACATCAGCACCATGATCTGCCCGAGCTCGTTTACCCCCAGCGCCTCGTAATCCGGCTCCGGCTCCCCGCTCCCGCCTTCCCCGCCGCCGGGGTCATTGCCGTTCCCCGGGTCGTCTCCCCCGGGCGGCGGCTCAGCCGTGTTCCCGTTGTCCGCCCCCCCGCGGCACCCGGCCGGCAGGCACGCCAGCATCAAAATGATAATTATGACGGCGATTGTTTTCCAATCTAAACTACGGCCCGGCTGCGGCTGCGACTGCTGCTGCATCTTGTATTTCCTCCATTTCCGTTTCACTTTTCGGGTGGTGACAAGATCAAATTCGACAAGCCGGCCGCCGCTCCTGCCGTGCCAGAAAATACCGTTCTTCTTGTTTATACTATTAAAACTATTTTCAATTTTTTTGTCATAAAAGGGATATTTTTATCGTTTTCATAAAGGATTTCTTAAGCCTCTGACGAATAAACAAAAAGGCAGTCTTTTTTTGTTCTAGCGCCGGCTTAACCGGGCGCAAGTTGTCTCGATCGAGGGGTTTACTTAATTGGGCTACATAGACCTGCATACGCATATCCTGCCCGGGCTGGACGACGGCCCGGCCGATTTAGACAGCGCCGTCGCCTTGGCCCGTGACCTGGCGGCCCGCGGCTTCCGGACAGTAGTAGCCACCCCTCATTGCTTCGAAGGCAACCCCCCGCCCGCAACGATCGAAACACAGCGGCAGCTGCTCGTAAAAGAACTGGCACGGCTCGGCGTCCCGCTGGAGGTCCTCCCCGGCGCCGAGCACTCTCCGGACCCTTACCTGGCCCGGCGCTTGCAGGCGGGCGAACTGCTGACCCTGAACGGCACCCGTTACCTGCTCCTCGAGCTGCCCGCCCTGCAGCCGCTGCCCGCCTATACCGCCGGGCTGATCTTTGAGCTGAGGGTCCACGGCTGCTGCCCGGTCCTGGCCCACCCGGAGCGGGTGCTCGCCTTTCAAAAAGACTTAAGCCTCCTCTACGGGCTGGCCGAAAAAGGCGCCGTCCTCCAGCTCACCTTCGGCAGCCTTACCGGGTTATTCGGTCCCGCGAGCGAGCAGGCTGCCTTGAAGATCGCCGCCGCCGGCCTGGCCCACCTCGCGGCCACCGACGCCCACCGGC
>JAGUZX010000017.1 GCA_020060545.1 Desulfovibrio sp.
CTCGCAGCCTCCCGCCCCGGCCGGGCTGTGCCTGGCGGTAAGCAACGGGCTGGAGGCGGTACCGCTGATCGCCGCCGTGGCCATGGGCTTTTTCGAGGCGGAAGGGGTCACGGTGGAGCTGATTCCCGCGGGCAGCTGGCGCGGCGTGGAGACCGCGCTTCAGGCGGGTGCCGTGGACGGGGGCCAGGGGAGCTTTTACAGCCTGCTCAGGCTCCAGGAGCGCGGCTTCCTGGTGATGGCCGCTTCCACCTCCGGGGCCGGCTACGTCCTGGTGATGGCCGCTTCCCGCGGGGATTCTTTTGCGGCGCTGCTGGGAGCTACCGTAAACCTCTCCGATGATCCCGCGGAGCGGTACCTGCTGGAAGCGCTCCTGGCGGAAAACAATCTCAGCCCCGCCGATCTCTCCCTGATCATATTTGATAGCCCCGCCGCGGCCCTGGAGGCGTTTTGGCAGGGCCGGGGAGAAGCTGTATTCCTGCCCCGGCACCTGGGTATGGAGGCGCAGCGCGGCGGAGCAATCTGCCTGGCCGCCGTTCCCGGTGAAAGGTTTACCGGGGGTGTACTCATCTTCGGCGGCGAGACGCTGCAGGAAAAGACGGCGGTGCTGGCTTCGTTTTACCGCGCTTACCGGGCCGCAATGCAGGCCCTGAAAGAGGGCCGGATCGACTTCCAGTCTTTGCCGGTTGAGCTGTGGGGTTTCCCTGCCGGGTCCCTGGAAGAAGAGCGGCCTCACTTTGCGGCGCCCCGCCCGCTTGCCAAGGACGAGGTCGAAGACTACCTCTCCTGGCTGCGGCGGCAGAATCCCGGCGCTTTCCTGCCTGTTTTCGAAGCTTTAGTCTGGAGAGAAGAGCCCGCCGGCTTCTTCTCCGAATAGCCGCCTCGTCTCCCGCCGCCAAAAAAGGCCGCATGCCCTGTTCTCGTCGCCAAAAAGATGGCGTCTTGCGGCCCCCGCTCCCGCCGCCGCAAGAGCCCGCCGCCCTCCCTGCACCTTCGCCCCCCCTGCGCCCAGGTTAAATTTATGAATAACAGAACAGGTTGAAAATGTGACAAAATTGCCCCGTCCCCACCGTCACCGTATTGCCAGAATTACCCATTATTTACCGGGTAGTCCCGCCCCCCCGGGCGAGGAACCCGGATCCTGGCTGCAAGGCCAGAACTGACGCATACCCCTAGCGAGCCATACCGGGCGGGGGCTGCAAGCCAGTGAGAATATTATCGAGAATAGGCGCTATGTTATAATGGTACAAGCCCGGCCCCGGCTGCAAAGGGCGGCCCTTGGAGGGGTGGGGCCAATACCTAAAGCCCAAAAGGAGGTTGCGGAGGAAATGAAAGCGGAGGAAATTAAGCGCATTGCCGTAGTGGGAGCGGGTAACATGGGGCACCAGATTTCCCTTGCCTGCGCCCTGGCCGGCATTGAAACAAGCTGCAGCGATGTGAGCGAGGTGCAGCTGCAGAAGGCGAAATCTTTTATGCAGAGCTATCTGCCCGGGAAGGTGGCCAAGGGGAAGCTGACCGAGGAGGCCGCCCGTGCCGCCGCCGCCCGCCTGCGCTTTACCGCCGATCTGGATGAAGCCGCCGCCGGCGCCGATTTTGTGATTGAAGCGGCTACGGAGAAACTTGATTTAAAAAAGGAGATTTTCCGCCGGCTGGACCGGATATGCCCCCCTCATGCGGTGCTCGCCACAAACAGCTCCTTTTTGGTCAGTTCTCTCGTCGCCGGTGAAACTTCCCGGCCCGCCCTGGTCTGCAACATGCACTTTTTCAACCCCGCCCTGGTCATGAAATGCGTGGAAGTGGTCAAGGGGCCGCATACGGCCCCCGAAACCGCCGCGCTGGCCATGGACCTGGCCCGACGGTTGGGCAAGGTGCCGGTGCTCCTGCACAAGGAGGTCTACGGGTTTTTGGTTAACCGCATCCTGGCGCGCATCACGGAAGAGGCGCTCTTCCTCCTGGAGACCGGCGTGGCTTCCGCCGAGGACATTGACAGCGCCGTGGAAAACGCCCTCGGCCACCCGATGGGCCCTTTGCGCCTGATGGACTTAACCGGGATCGATTTGAACTACGATATCGCCATGGAGCGCTACCGGGAGACCGGCGACCCTGCCGAGAAGCCGTCCCCCACCGTAGTGGAGAAGTATGCCAGGGGCGAATGGGGCCGTAAAACCGGCCGCGGCTTTTATACTTACCCGGAGACAAAGTAATGAACAGGCCTTCCCCGGCATAAAGATGGTACGACGATCATGCCGGAAGGGGGCTTTCCGTGTTTTCCCAGTGGACTGCCTTAACCGGCGACGAGGTTTGCCGCCGGCTGGGAACAAATTATAACCAGGGCCTGGCAGAGAAGGACGCCGAGCGGCGCCGGCAGCGCTGGGGGGACAACATCCTCTCCGGGGCGCCGCGCCCTTCACTGCCGGCTCTCTTTTTAAAACAGTTCAAAGACTTCATGGTGCTGGTCCTGCTGGGCGCCACCTTGATTTCCACGCTGCTGGGCGAATATACCGACGCGCTGACGATCTTGACAATCGTGCTCATCAACGCCGTTCTCGGGCTGATCCAGGAATACCGCGCCGAGCGTTCCCTGGAGGCGCTAAAAAAACTGGCCGCGCCGCGGGCCAGGGTGCTGCGGGAGGGTGCCATCAGGCTCATCCCCGCCGCGGCGGTGGTTCCGGGGGATATCATGATCCTTGAACCCGGCGACCGGGTCAGCGCCGACCTGCGCCTGCTGGCGGTACAGTCCCTGGCGGTGAACGAGGCGGCCCTGACCGGCGAGTCGGAGGCCGTGCTTAAACAGGCGGCCCCGCTGCACCTGCCGGTGGCCTCCCCGGGGGACGCTTTTAACATGGCCTTCAGCGGCACGGAAGTGGCGGCCGGCCGGGGGCAGGGAGCGGTTGTCGCCACGGCCATGGAAACGGAGCTCGGGCGCATCGCGCACCTGATCGAGGAGGCCGAGCAGGACGGCACCCCGCTGCAGCAGCGTTTGACCCGGCTGGGGAAGATTTTGGTCGCCGCCTGCCTGGCGATCTGCGGCCTGGTGACGCTGCTGGGGATCCTCCGGGGCGAATCCCCCTTTGCCATGTTCATGGCGGGGGTCAGCCTGGCGGTGGCGGCGATCCCCGAGGGCCTGCCGGCCATCGTGACTGTCGCCCTGGCTTTGGGGGTGCAGCGCATGATCCGCCGCCGCGCCATCGTGCGCCGCCTGCCGGCGGTGGAAGCGCTCGGATCCGCTTCCGTGATCTGCTCCGATAAAACCGGCACCCTGACGGAGAGCCGGATGCGCTTGTCCCGGCTTTTCACGGGCGATACCCATTACCGGGTGGAAGAGGGGCGCCTCCAGGTGCAAGGCGCAAACGGCTGGCAAAAGGCCGCCCCGGAGCGGGAAAAGGCGCTTCAGCTTACCCTTTCCATCGCCGCGCGCTGCAACAACGCTTACCGCGATGGATCCTCTTTCCGGGGGGACCCTACGGAGGCCGCTCTCCTCGAAGCGGCCCGCGCCGCCGGTTTGCCTTATTTCCCTATCAACAAGCGGGAAAAGGAGTTCCCCTTTACCTCTGAGCGGAAGATGATGAGCGTCATCTGGCGCGAAAACGGCCGGAAGCTCTTGCTTAAAGGGGCGCCTGAAATCGTGCTGGAACGCTGCCGCTGGTACTGGACCGCCGGCGGGGTGAAAGCGCTGACACCGGGAAAGCGGACAGAGCTGCTCGCCCGGGTGGAGCTGCTGGCCTCCCTGGCCCTGCGCCCCCTGGCCGTGGCTTACCGCGATCTGCCTCCTGCCGCGGGGGCGGAAGGGCCCCGGGCGGAGCAGGTGGAAAAAGAGCTGGTGTGGGTGGGGCTGCTCGGCCTGGAGGATCCGCCCCGCCCCGAAGTGCTGCCGGCCATCCGCCTCTGCCACCGGGCCGGGATCCGCGTGATCATGATCACCGGGGATCACCGGGCCACAGCCGAAGCCGTCGCCCGCCGGCTCGAAATTTTGAAACCCGGCGGCATTGTCATTACCGGCCAGGAGCTCGCCGCGATGGACGAGCGGAGGCTCCGGCGCCTGATCGGGCGGGTCCAGGTGTTTGCCCGGGTCAGCCCCGTGCACAAGCTCCGGATTGTCCGGATCCTGAAGCAGCAGGGCGAGGTGGTGGCGATGACCGGCGACGGCGTCAACGACGCCCCCGCGATCAAGGAAGCCGATATCGGCATTGCCATGGGCCTGGCGGGGACCGATGTGACCCGCGAGGCGGCCGCCCTGGTCCTCGGTGACGACAACTTCAGCACGATCGTGGCCGCGGTCGAGGAAGGGCGCCACATCTACAGCAATATCCGCAAATTTATCCGCTTTTTGCTGGGCTGCAATACCGGCGAAGTGCTGGCCATGGTCCTGGCCATCCTCTGCGGGCTGCCGCTGCCCTTCCGGCCGATCCAGATCCTCTGGATCAACCTGATCACCGACGGGCTGCCGGCCCTGGCCCTCGGCGTGGAGGCCCCGGAAGAAACGCTGATGCACAAGCCGCCCCGCAAGCGCAAAGAAGGGGTTTTCAGCGGGGGATTATGGGGGAAACTGCTAACGCGGGGCGCCCTCATCGGCGGGGTCACGGTAGCGCTTTTCAGCCTGGCCCTCGCCGGCGGGGCGGAACTCCGGAAGGCGCAGACGGTTGCTTTCGCGGTCCTGATCACGGCCCAGCTGGCGTATGTCTTTGACTGCCGCAGTGAAACGGCCCCGTTTTGGGAAGCGCCACGCGCGCCAAACCGGCTGCTCGCGGCCGCCGTGGCCTCTTCCTGCCTGTTGATGGCGGCGGTGATCTACAGCCCTTTTTTAAGCAGGCTGTTCTACACGGTCCCATTGCGCGGCGGCGACTGGCTGGCGATCCTGGCGGCGGGGCTTTTGCCAACGCTGGTTGATACCGGTGTCTGGCGTTTAAAGCAACAATTTAGCCGCCTCAACGAGTAAAAAGCTAAATTTGTGCAAATTTGCTTGAGATCAGCCGTATTTGATGTTAAGATTAAGGAAACACAAGCGGACAGGCAGTTTTGGGAAGGGGTCCGGAGTTGATCAACAGTATGACCGGCTATGGCCGGGGCGAGGGCAGCAGTTCCGGTTTTACGGTTACCGCCGAGCTGCGGTCAGTCAACCACCGCTATGCCGACTTTGTTTTTAGGATTCCCCGGGAGTTTTATCCCCTGGAGGAGCGGATCCGCCGGCTGCTCCAGGGCGAAATCAAGCGCGGCCGGGTTGAAGTAAGCGTCGCCCTGGAAAAGCTGCCGTCCGGCCTGCAGGAGATCGAGGTTAACCACGCCCTGGCGGAAGCGTATTGCCGGGCGCTGCATGTGCTGTCGCAGCGGCTCTCCCTGCCCATGGACGCCGGCGTGGTCAACCTGGCGCAGCTCCCCGAGGTGCTGCACGTTCCCGGCCTGGCCATTCCGCCGGACCAGGTCTGGCCCGCCCTGGAAGAGGCGCTGCAGGGGGCCCTGGCCATGCTCCTGCTCCAGCGGCGGAATGAAGGAGAAAACCTTTACCGAGACCTGTCGGAGCGCTGCCGCGTGGTGGAAGAAAAGCTCCGCCAGGCAGCCGCCCGGGCTCCGCTGGCCCACGAGGAACACCGGGTCCGCCTGGACCGCCGCTTCAGGGAGCTGCTGGCCGGGCATTTCGAAGAGGGCAGGGTGCTCATGGAATGCGCCGTCCTGGTTGAGCGGATGGGCATTGACGAGGAGCTGGTGCGGCTGGAGAGCCACCGCCGGGCTTTTCAAAAAACGCTCGCTGCGCCGGAGCCTTCCGGCCGCAAGCTTGACTTTATCATCCAGGAGATGCTGCGCGAAGTAAACACAATCGGCTCGAAAGCGGCGGATTATGCTCTGGCCGGGCTGGTCGTGGAGATAAAAGCGGAGTTGGAGAAGATACGGGAGCAAATCCAGAACATCGAATAAGGAGGTAGCAATCGTGTCGATCAAGTTAATCAATATCGGGTTTGGCAATATCGTTTCGGCGGGAAGAATCATCGCCATCGTCAGCCCAGAGTCCGCGCCGATCAAGCGGGTCATCAGCGACGCCCGGGACCGGGGGATGCTTGTTGACGCCACCTACGGCCGCCGGACCAGGGCCGTCGTGGTGGCGGACAGCGGGCATATTATCCTGTCGGCGGTTCAGCCGGAGACGGTCAAGCACCGCCTGCAAACCCGGGACGCCAGTCCGGCCGAAGAGGCCGAATAGAAGAACTTCAGCCGGAGGTCTGGGTATGAGGGAAGGTTTACTGCTGGTTCTCTCCGGTCCTTCGGGGGTGGGCAAAGGCACCGTCAACCGGCATTTGATGACGCTGAAACCGCTGCTGAAGCTTTCCGTCTCGATGACGACGCGCCCGCCCCGTCCCGGGGAAGTGGAGGGGCAGGATTACTATTTCGCCGGGCGCTCCCAATTTAACCGCCTGATCCGGGAGGACGCCTTCCTCGAATGGGCGAAAGTGCACGGCTACCTTTACGGCACCCGCCGGGAGACGGTTGTGGAAACCCTGGCCCGGGGGGTCGATCTGCTCCTGGAGATCGATGTCCAGGGCGCGCACCAGGTCCGCCGGCGGATGCCGGCGGCGGTGTTGATCTTTCTCGCCCCTCCTTCCATGGAGGCGCTGCGGGAGCGAATTTTCAACCGCGGCACCGAGGATGCGGCGCGGATCAGGCGCCGCCTGAGGGTGGCGCGGCAAGAAATGGAAGCATACCATACCTATGATTACCTGGTCGTGAATGACCGGGTGGAAAAAGCGGCGGCTGCGATCAGCGCGATCATCGACGCGGAGAAGTGCCGGGTCGACCGCGGCGCGAAGCCGCCGGCAGGAGGAGGTGAATGAAGGTGATCTACCCATCGCTGGATGAGCTGATGAAGCGGGTGGACAGCAAATATACTCTGGTCATTACCGCGGCCAAGCGGGGCCGCCAGATCCGGGACGGCAGCAGGCCCACTCTGGATTGCCGCTCCCGCAAAGAAGTGACGATCGCCTTGCACGAGATTGGCGCCGGGAATATTGAATACGAGCGAGCCCGGGACGGGATCAAGTAGGGGGGTTGGCGTTGCAGACTGTTCTTTTGGGAGTGACCGGGGGGATTGCCGCGTACAAGGCCGCGGAGCTGGCCAGGCTGCTCGTCCGGAACGGATCGGCGGTGCAGGCGGTGATGACTCCGGCGGCTTTGCATTTTATCACTCCGCTCACATTCCAGACCATTACCGGACGGCCGGCCCTGGTTGATTCCTTCGACCCTGCTCCCGCGGAAAAGGTGCGCCATATCGAACTGGCCGGCCAGGCCGCAGTGCTGGTCGTCGCGCCGGCTACCGCCAACACCCTGGCTAAAATGGCCCGCGGCATCGCCGACAACCTCCTGACCACGCTTTACCTGGCGGTAACCTGCCCGGTGGTGCTGGTCCCTTCCATGAACGAGCGGATGTTCGCCCACCAGGCGGTCCAGGAAAACCTGGGCCTTTTGCGCTCCCACGGTTGCCATGTGATGGATCCCGCGGCAGGGGAGCTCGCCTGCGGTGTGATCGGAAAGGGCCGCATGCCTGAGCCTCCGGACATTGTCAATTTCATCCGGGCGGCGCTCACCGGGAAAGACTTTGCCGGGGTCAGCGCCCTGGTCACCGCCGGCCCGACCCGGGAACCGCTTGATCCGGTCCGCTTTCTCAGCAACCCGTCCTCCGGGTTGATGGGCTACAGCCTGGCCCGCGCTTTAAGTGAAAGAGGGGCGGCGGTAACCCTGGTCAGCGGGCCGACCAACCTGGCCTGCCCGGCCGGGGTGGCGCTGGTGCCGGTAACCACCACCGCAGAGATGCGCCTGGCGGTGCTGCGGCACTATCCCGCCTGCGGCCTGGTGATCAAGGCGGCGGCGCCGCTGGACTTTCGCCCCGCCCGCGCCGCGGCGCAAAAAGTAAAAAAGGAAGGCGCGCCGCTTACGCTGGAGCTTGCCCCCACTCCGGACATTTTGCAGGAGCTGGGCCGGCAAAAAGAAAACCGGGTCCTGGTCGGGTTTGCCGCGGAGACGGAGCATATCGAGGAGCACGCCCGGCGAAAGCTGCGGGAAAAAAACCTCGATTTAATCGTGGTCAACGATCTCACCAAGGCGGGCGCGGGCTTCGCCTCCCCGACCAACCAGGTCCGGATTATCGACGCCGGGGGCGGCGTGGAGGAGCTTCCCCTGATGGAGAAAGAGGCCCTGGCGCACCGCATCCTGGACCGGGCCGCCGCCCTGCTGCACCGCTCCAAAGCCAAAGGGCTTTAAGAGATGACGGCCGGATATGCCGAAATCCTGATCGATCTTGTCAGCGACGCCGTGGACAGGCCGTTCCACTACCGGATCCCGCCGGACCTGCAGGGCGCGATTCAACCGGGCATGGCGGTGCAGGTGCCCCTCGGCAGCCGCGCCTGCACGGGCTACGTCCTTCGCCTTCTGCCGGAGAGCGGGGTGGAGGTGGAGCAGGAGCGGCTGCGCGACATCCTGGGCCCCGCCTCTCCCGAACCGCTGCTGCAAAAAGAGCAGCTGGCCCTGATCCCCTGGCTGGCGCACCGCTGTTTCTGCCGCCGGATCGAGGCGCTTCACGCCATGCTGCCGCTTGCCC
>JAGUZX010000053.1 GCA_020060545.1 Desulfovibrio sp.
AGCAAGGCTCCAAGGCTGGCTCCAGGCTGATGGCTAATCTTTACCTGGCGGGATTCCCACCCGCTATATGATGCGACATTGCTCAGTCGCTCGCACGGTTCTTTTGATATATTTTTTATGCGCGATAAACAATATTAAAGCCAATCCCTGTTATTCTGGATATTTGCCTGATATTGCTTCCTTTAAGTTCTTTTACCTTTTGCAGGATCAAATCCCTTTCCGTTTTGTTCATCTGTTTTAAGGCACTTACCGGTCTTCCATGCAATAATTTAATTATTTCTGCATGCAAATCTTTGTCTTTTAAGCGTATCTTTTCCTGATCTTCAAGGCATTGATCATTGTTCTCTTTTTCCATAAACTCCTGCAATTTTTCCATGGAGATGGTTTTGTTGTCTCCAAATAAATTAAGGATAAAATCTAGATCCGTCAGTCCAGGCGGGTATTCCTTCCCGCCATAATAAACTCTACAGCTGCTCCATTTATATTGATCCGGTTTCTTTTCTAACCCCGCCTTGACAGGGTTTTGGTGGATATATCTAATTACAGCTAACAGATAGCGATCATCTTCTACACACTCACTTTTAAACCTATCCTGGAAAACATGTCCCGAATGTTCATATTTAAAGTTAAACCACCATGCATAACTGGTGGCGACTCGTTTTATGAACTGTGAAACATCTTCCAGGTCACCTTTTATTAATAAATGAACATGATTGCCCATTAAACAATATCCGTATATCTTACACCTGCTTCCATTTTTATATCGTTCCAGGGTATCTAGAAATTTTCGGCAATCCAATTCATCTTTAAATAAATTTTGACGGTTTATCCCTCTCAGGATGACATGATAAACCCCGGTTCCACTTTTCTTTCTGGCATACCTTGGCATAATTTACCACACCTTCGGTTTTTCCGTATTATACCAAATTTTATATTATTAATCAAGAACTATTTACCTGCAGTGCAGTTAGCTGTCGTTGCCATTACACAGATCAAAAGAACAGTTTCTCTGAAAAAGATATATCAAGAGAACCGTCCCCTTGATATATTGATATATGCGAGATAAATCTTGACAATACTTTTTAGTTTTGAGTACAATACTCCCAGTGAGAACCCCGCCAGGTATTCAGTTTCACTCCGGTAATGCCGCCTGGACCGGTGTCTTCAATATGATTGATCTAGCTAGATGGTTCAAAAGAACCTTCTTTTTTCTCTATCATCTACTACATAGATCAAGAACCGTCCCCCTGATCTATTTGCAAAGGAGATAATTTTAAATGTGCGGAATTGCCGGACTAATCAGCCACCAGCGCCTGAAGGAAAACGGGACCCGGATTAAAAGAGCGATTACGCTGATGAACGACCGGGGCAACGGCCTGGGGGCGGGATACGCCGCCTACGGGATCTACCCGGCCTTCGGCGCACTCTACGCCCTGCAGATCATGGCCTCAAACAAGAAGGCGATGGACGAGGCAGCAGCCTTCATTCACCGGTGGTTCAAGGTGCACCACCAGGAACCCGTCCCGGTGTGGGACCGGGTGATCACCGACCACCCTCTCTTTCAGCGTTTTTTTGTCGAACCGGGCCTCCCGGCGGAGCAGCGCCGGCAGGGCGAGGAAAGCGACGACGACTATGTTGTGGCCAGGTCGATGCTCCTGAACAAGGAGGTCCACGGGGCTTATGCCTGCTCCTCCGGTAAGAATATGGCCGTATTTAAAGGCGTCGGCACGCCCCTGGACATCTACGACTTTTTTCAACTGGACGCCTACGAAGCTTACGGCTGGCTGGCCCACAACCGCTTTCCAACCAACACGCCCGGCTGGTGGGGCGGGGCCCACCCCTTCAACATCCTCGAATGGTCGATCGTCCACAACGGCGAGATCTCCTCTTACGGGATTAACCGCCGCTACCTGGAAGCGTACGGCTATTTTTGCCACCTGCAAACGGACAGCGAAGCGATCGCCTACCTGCTCGACCTCCTAATCCGCCGCCATGGATTGACCATCACCGAAGCCACCACCGCCCTGGCCCCGCCTTACTGGGCCACCGTGGAACGGCTCGCAGACCCGGAGGAAAAAGAACGGCTGACCATGCTGAAAATAGTTTACGAGCAGGCCATGCTTAACGGACCCTTTGCCGTAGTGGTCGCCTTCAGCGGGGGCATGTTCAGCCTGACCGACAACACCAAGCTGCGCCCGATGACCACCGCCGCTTGCAAAGGCTATACTTACTTTGCCAGTGAAATCTCGGCTCTTTACGAGATGGAAGAGAACCTGGATACCGTGTTCACGCCCCGGGCCGGGCAGCCGGTAATCGCGCTCTACGATGCAGCAAAAGAGATCGTGAGAATTTGAACCAGGGAAAGGAGATACAACCATGGAAAACCGTACCGGGCAGCCCGGGCTCCGTTCCCTTTTCCGGCCGGTGTTTGACCTTGAGCGGTGCGACGGCTGCGGCGAATGCGCCCTGCAGTGCACCTTCAACGAAATCCGCATCGAAATCCGGGGCGAAACCAAATATCCCGCGGCCAACGGCCGTTCCTGCGGCGCCTGCCACCGCTGCGAAGTGACCTGCCCGCGCGGCGCCATCCTTATCGAAGAACGGCCCCTGGCGCTGCGCGCGCACGGATTGTGGAAAGCGGGCGCAGTGCAGCGCGTGCGCCTGCAAGCCGCCTCGGGCGCGGTGGCTTTAACCGGTTTCGGCGCCGAGACAAACCTGCCGGTGTATTGGGATCGCCTTGTCTTCAACGCCTGCCAGGTGACCAACCCCTCCATCGACCCGCAGCGGGAGCCGATGGAAACTACCACCTATCTGGGCCGGAAAGCGGACAACTGGAAAGAAGCCGCCGCGGGCGCAAGTTCCGCGCGGCTGCTCAAGCTCGACCTGCCGGTCGTCTTTGCTCCCATGTCCTACGGGAGCATCAACCTCAACTTTCAAAAGGCGCTGGCCCGGGTCGCCCGGGCCAAGGGGATGCTCTGGTATTCCGGCGAGGGCGGGCTGCACAAGGAGCTTTACCCTTATACCGATTGGGCGGTGCTCCAGGTCGCCTCCGGGCGCTTCGGCGTCAATCCTGAGTATTTAAGCAAAGCCCGCGCCTACCAAATTAAAATCGGGCAGGGGGCGAAACCCGGCATCGGGGGACACCTGCCCGGCGAAAAAGTGCTGGAGGGGATCTCCAAAACGAGGATGATCCCGCTCGGGTCAGACGCCATCTCGCCCGCTCCCCAGCATGACATCTATTCGATCGAAGACCTGCGCCTTTTAATCTACGCGATCAAGGAAGCCAGCGGCTACAAGCCGGTCTGCGTGAAGATCGCCGCCGTGCACAACGTGGCGGCCATCGCCAGCGGGATCGTCCGCGCCGGCGCCGACATGGTCTACCTGGATGGCTTCCGGGGCGGCACGGGAGCCACCCCCACCGTGGTGCGGGACAACGTGGGTATCCCCGCCGAACTGGCCCTGGCCGCCGTGGACCAGCGGCTGCGCGAGGAAGGGATCCGCCACCAGGCGTCAATCGTCATCGCCGGGGGCTTCCGCAGCAGCGCCGATATCATGAAAGCGATCGCCCTGGGGGCGGACGCCGTAGCCGTGGGCAGCGCCGCCCTGATCGCCTGCGGCTGCCACGGCTGCCAGCGCTGCCACAGCGGCAAGTGTCCCTGGGGAATTACGACCAACGATCCCGAACTGGGCAAGCGCCTCGACGAAGACTGGGCGGTGGAGCGGCTCGGCAACCTCATCGACGGCTGGCACCACGAAATGAAAGAGATCATGGGCTTAAACGGCATCTACGACATCGGTTCTTTCCGGGGCAACCGCCTGATCTTGAGGGGCGTCGGCCTTTCGGCCAAGGAGCTTGAAATTTTAGGCGTTTTCCACGCCGGGGAATAAGGTGAGAAGAAAATGACGCTGACCATTGACGCCAGGGGCATCTACTACCGCCAGCTGAACGAACTGGTCCGCCGGGAAGCGGCTGCCGGCCGCCGCCATATCGTCCTGCAAAATGTGCGCGGGCAGCGCTATATCGGGGCCGGGCTGGCCTTTCCGGACCTGCTGCTGGAAATCGAAGGGGTGCCGGGCGAGGACCTGGCCTTTTGCATGGGCGGGCCCACCGTGATCGTGCACGGGCACGGGCAGAACGCCATCGCCAACACCATGGACAGCGGCGTTGTAGTGGTACACGGTCTGGGCGGCGACGCCCTGGCTTACGGCATGCGCGGCGGGAAGCTGTTCGTGCGGGACAACGTGGGCTACCGGGTCGGCATTCACATGAAGGAGTACAAAAAATTTAAACCGGCCATTGTCATCGGCGCCACTACGGGTGACTTCCTGGGCGAATACATGGCCGGGGGGACGCTCGTCGTCCTCAACCGCCACAACGAAACGGAAAACGTGGCCGGGCAGGCCGACCGCACCCTGGCCACCGGTATCCACGGCGGGGAGCTTTTTATCTTCAATTACGCGGTGCCGCCGCACCTGCCCGGGATCGGGGCCAAGGTGGGGCGGGCAACCAGGGCCGACTTGAGGCGGATCCGCCCGCTGGTGGAGGAATTTTGCCGCCGCTTCGCCATGGAAGCCGCTCCGCTCCTGGAGCGGGACGTGGTGAAAATCGTCCCGGCGGGCAGCCGCCCTTTCAGTAAATTCTACTACCCTACTTACCCCGTGGACACCGGGCTGAAACCCGAGCAGTGCGAGCTGGCCTCGCCGTGTGAGGCCGCGTGCCCGGTCGGTATCCCCACGGGCCGGTTCTTGCGGCACATCCGCCTCGGCGAGTTCAAGGAAGCCCTCTTACTAATCGATGGGTATACGCCGTTCCGGTACAGCAACTGCGGTTTTATCTGCCCCCACCTCTGCATGGAATCCTGCAGCCGGGGCAAGATCGATTTTCCGGTGCGCACCGTGGAGCTGGCCCGCGGCTTCCGGGGTGACCCGGCAGTGGCGAAGACGGGCGATTTCCGGGGGCGCATCGCCGTGATCGGCGCCGGCCCCGCCGGTCTTACCGCCGCTTACTTTTTGGCGCGGCTCGGGTACGCTGTGGATGTTTACGAGGCTGGCGGCCGCGCCGGCGGGAAAATGCACCAGGTCATCTCCCGGCAGAGACTGCCGCTGGAAGACCTGGAGCAGGACCTGGAAAGGATCACCGCGCTCGGGGTCAACTTCCACTACGGCACCCGGGTTGACGGGAAAAAATTCGCGGCAATTTTGAGCGGCGCGGACCATGTGATCGTGGCCACAGGCGCTCACCGGCCCCAGATCCCTCCGGTCAACGGGAAAGAGCTGATCCGGGGCGGGCTTGATTTTCTCAAGGCATATAACCTGGGGGAAAAGCCGGTTATCGGTTCCCGGGTGGTGGTAATCGGCGGCGGCGACGCAGCCATGGACGGTATTGAGGCCCTCTCGGAGCTGCAGGTCAGCCCGGAGCAGATTACCGTGATCGACATCCAGACCCCCTCTGCCTCTTTAAAAGAACGGAAACGTTGGGAACAGGCCGGCGTAAAATTTCTCTACCCGCTCTTCCTGCAAGAAGTGACCGCTGAAGGTGTCGTCGTTGAAGACAGCGCCAAAAGACTTGAGTTCATCCCAGGCGACGCCCTTGCCTTTATCAACGAGGCGCCGGAAATGGACTTCCTGCCGGAGGAGGTGCGGGATCAGCTTGACCGGAAGGGTTTCTTCACCGGCGGCGAAACCGGCCGGACAATCCATCCCCGCATTTCCATTACCGGCGACGCCGCGGGGCTGGGGCTGGTCGCCCACAGCATCCGCAAGGCCCGTGAATGCGCGCTGAGCGTCCACGCCTTGCTGCAGGAACTGCCTTATCAACAGGAAACCAGGGAGGCAATCAAGCTTGCTGACCTGCGCCTCTCCGCCAGTTTACCCTTGGACAGCCTGGACGATCTCACTATTCAAGAGGAATACCGGCGCTGCCTGCACTGCGGAGTCTGCGTCCTCTGCGACGACTGCGTGGAAGCCTGCCCCCGCCAGGCCCGCTCCCGTGAAGGGGACCGCTTCAGTATCGACCTGAAGCTCTGCGGAGGATGCGGCAGCTGCGCCGCCGCCTGCCGGGGCGGCGTAATCCGGATGGTCCCGCGGTAAAATAGATCAAGGGTCGAGTAGGTTATGCCCTCGCGGGCATAACCCCTCACAGAACCGTGCTTGCGCTATTCACGCACACGGCTCTTCATAACAGCAT
>JAGUZX010000093.1 GCA_020060545.1 Desulfovibrio sp.
CACAAGCGCGCCGCATCCCCCTTGGATGCTGTCCGCGCCGGAGCGGATTACCTGGTCGTCGGCCAGCCGATCATCAAGGCCGCTAACCCGCGGGCCGCGGCCGCGGATATTATCGCCGGGATTGTCTAGGAGGGGAATTCCCGGTTGGGTGCCGACCAGTGCAACAGCTTTATTGGACAAGGAGTGGCACATGCGTCGCCCCTAAAAAACCGCAGCAGCCGGCATGATATTGTATCCGCCGCATTCAAATATGAAGTTATTTTCTTGCTTCATGTTTCTTTTTTCTTGCAACTTGCCTGCAGTAACGCCGCCAGCAGCGGCGTCTAATTTGTACCGGAAAAGGTTGGCCGCATAAAAAGCGGCGCTCGATTGACGGGAGGGTAAAACGGTGGAGCGATGGAAAGAGAACCTGGCCGCGCTGCTGCCTTGCTATGACCGGGACGGTGGGAACGCTACCTTGATTTATACCACGAAGGGGGAGGTCGAGCATGACCGGCGCACGCTGAGGTGGAACCTGCAGCGCCTGGCCCGGTTGTTTTGCGTGGACCTGGAAGCGGCCAGGCGGCGGCACGGCGGCTACCTGCACTGCCGCCAGGGAGCGCCGCTGCCATTCTCGGCGTCGCTGGTCCTGGTTGCGCTCAAGACGAGGTGCCCGGTAGGGAAAAACGACGGCAGTTACGGGTATTTCAACCCGGCCGCCATTGAAAAATGCGAGGCGGCCGCGGCGGACAGCGCAGAGGCCCGCTCGATTATTGCCCTCCCCGGGGGCCACCGCGTCACCTGTTTCTATGCACCGCAGACCGTGTTTAAACGCCTCCGCCTGGGGGAACTGCTCCTGGAGCGTTTCCGCCGGGAGCTGCTGCCCCGCAGTGCTGTCCCGGCCCAACCGCAGCCGCAGGCGCGGGATTACCAAGCCTTTTTGGAACGCCTGGTACTGGCGCTGGTCCGGGAAGCGGGAGCGGAATGATATTGGGCCTAAATTGATTTTCTTATTCCGGTTTGCGCTTTCCGGCGGTGAAGTCGGGCGGGCGGGTGGGGATCAGGCCAAAATGGTAGAGGATGGCGTCCCTGATCCGGGTGGAAGCCCGGCCGTCCCCGTAAGGGTTGACCGCCCTGGCCATGGCCTGGTATGCTTCGGGATCCAGGATCAGCCGGCGGGCGGCCCGGAAGACGGCTTCTTCGGCGGTGCCGACGACCTGGACTGTTCCGGCTTCCACCGCCTCGGGCCGCTCCGTAACTTCGCGCAATACCAGCACCGGGCGCCCCAGGGAAGGGGCCTCTTCCTGGATGCCCCCGGAATCGGTCAGTACCAGGCGGCACCGGTGCATCAGGTTGTGAAAAGTGGCGGTATCAAGCGGATCGAGGAGCAGAATCCGGGGGTGGCCGCCCAGGAGACGCTCCACCGGTTCGCGGACGGCGGGGTTGCGGTGAACCGGGAAAACCAGTAGGAGTTTGAGTTCGTCAACCAGTCGCCGCAGGGCGCGGCAAATCGATTCCAGCGGCGCCCCCCAGCTTTCGCGGCGGTGTACTTCGGCCAGCAAAACCGGACGGCTGAAGTCAATTTCCAGCAAGCGGGGTTCGGTGAAGCGAAAGTCTTCGCGCACGGTTGTTTTCAGGGCGTCGATGACGGTATTGCCGGTGACGTAGATCGATCCCGGGGGGACCCCTTCGCCGAGCAGGTTATCGCGCGCCAGGGCCGTCGGGGCGAAATGCAGGTCCGCCAGGGCTCCTGTAAGGCGGCGATTAATCTCTTCCGGGAAGGGACTGTCCTTGCGGTGGGTGCGCAAACCCGCTTCGACATGGCCGGTAGGAATCCCCTGGTAAAAAGCGGCCAGGGAGGCGGCAAAAGTGGTGGTCGTATCACCGTGCACCAGGACCAGGTCGGGCCCGGCCTCCTGGAATATCTTCTCCAATCCGGTCAGCGAGCGGCAGGTAATCTCGGTCAAAGTTTGCCGGGGGCGCATCAGGTCCAGGTCGTAGGCGGGCCGGATCCCGAACGGGGTTAACACCTGGTCCAGCATCTCCCGGTGCTGGGCGGTGACGGCGGTAAGGCTTTTGATCCCTTCGGTACTGCCAAGTAGGCTCACCAGCGGGGCCATTTTAATCGCTTCCGGTCGGGTTCCAAAAACAGAGATAATTTTAAGCAAGGAATGATCACTCCTGGCCGGTGATACGGAAGGAACCGCACCGCGGCAGTCCCGCTGCCTAGGCGATCATAGCATATAATCCTGATAAAGACTACGCCGCGGGTTAGAAAACTTTTAGCCGGCCCGGCCGGATCGGCGCAAATATTTTAAGTGGCGGAAAGGTTTTCAAAATCGTTGCGGCGAATTACGAAACCGGGTAAACCGGGTGCCCCGGCCTTCCCGGCGGCTTTGTGACGAACGGGCGGGTAAGCGGGAGGGCGGAGAGGGGCGGAAGGAGGAGACTTTAAAGTGGGTTTAATCATTCTGGTGCGGCACGGTGAAACGGATTGGAATAAGGAGAAAATTTTCCGGGGACGGACCGATATCCCCCTTAATGAAAATGGCCTGCTGCAGGCCCGCCGCACCGGTGAGGCGCTCAAAGGGCTGCCGGTCGAGGCTGTTTTCAGCAGCCCTCTTTCACGGGCGTTGATGACCGCGCGGGAAATCGCGGCCGCCTTCGATTTAACGGTTCAGCCGGCAAGTGAATTTACCGATCTAGATTTCGGGCTGTGGGAAGGGATGCAGGTAAAAGAGGTCGCCGATAAGTACCCCTGCGAATTGAAGCGCTGGCAGGAAACACCTCAGTTAGGCGCGGGTCCCGGCGGCGAAACCCTGGCCGCTGTCAGGGAGCGGGCCTGGGCCGGGCTAACCCGGTTGGCCGGCGGCCGGGCCGGCGGGACCATGGTTGTTGTTTCGCACCGGGTCGTGTTAAAAATACTGCTGCTCGCTGTTTTGGGCCTGGATGAATCGAAATTCTGGATGCTGCAGCAGGATCCCTGCGCAATTAACGTAGTTCGATACAGCGGCGGCCTCTACTTCTTGCACCGGTTTAATGAAACCTGCCACCTTAAAAAAATGGCCGAGGCTATTTCACAGACGGATTTTTGAACTGCTTACGGGTGGGATGAACGGACAGCAATGTTACCAGCAAAACGCCTGCCATGGCGGTGGCGGCGACCGCATAGTTGACCTTTACCGGGAGCAGGGCCCTGGTTGACCCGAGGATCAGGCCTGTCAATAGGAAGGTAATGGCTGCGCTGTGGCGGCGGTAGAGAGCGGATAGAATGCGGGCTAAACCAAACAGGCCCGCTATGATCCCCCCCGCGAAACAGGCCAGGTTTAACCATTGCAGCTGGTTGACCGCCCTGATCACATCGTCGTAAAGGTTAAAAATAACAAGGACAGCGCTGCCAGAAACGCCGGGCAGAAGCATGGTCGCGCTGGCTGTGGCCCCTCCGAGAAAAAAGTGGAACAGCGAACCCGGCGGAAGGACGGTCAACCCGGTGGACGGTTCGCCAAAAATAAACCAGGCCATCATCAATCCGGCCGCCCCCAACAGCAGCGGCAGCGGGCGAATCTCGAGTTTTCTTTCCTGGGCCATGACGACGCGGATCGATGCCACCAGCATCCCCAGTAAAAAAGCTTTCAGCAGATCGTTGTAATGGCTCATCAGGTAACTGATGATTTGCACCCCGGCGTAGGCGGCTGCCGTGCCTCCCAGGAGGTGCGGTATGTACGGGCGCAAGTTGAAGCGGGACAGGTCTTGCAAAAATTTACGGTAAAATCCGAGGAGCAGGATTACCGTTCCGCCGTTTAAACCCGGCAAAATAAAAGCGAAGCCGATGGCTGCTCCCTGCAAGATTTTAACGATCACTTCATTGCTCCTGTTTGAAAAAAATGTGTTGCCATGCTAATTTCGCCGGAGCTGATTAATCTTCCTCTATTAAACAATGATTATTTTAGCATAAAATAATATTACGAGCCGATGCCGCTCAAAGGCAACTCAACCGTAGCATGCCGTGGTAGAATAGATCGGGGTGAATTGTGAGTCAAGAGGAAAAAATTGAAGAAGTAATATTGCCGGGGGTTGTAACCCGGATCGGTGTCGTATCAGACACCCATATCCCCACCCGGGCCCGTTTCTTGCCCCGCAAACTGTTCACACTGCTCAGGGATACGCACCTGATCCTGCATGCCGGGGACCTTGTGGAAGAGAGGGTCCTGGAATACCTGCGAGACCTGGCCCCGGTTGAAGCGGTTGCCGGGAACATGGACCCGCCGGCCTTGCGGCGGAAGTTGGGCCGGCTAAAAATAATTCGCGCCGGAGCCCTGGCGATCGGCCTGGTGCACGGAGACGGGGACAGGTTGACAGCACGGCAGCGGGCCCTGGCGGTGTTTTCCACCCTTGGTCCCAAGGTCATCGTCTTTGGCCACAGCCACCAGCCCCTCTGTGAGGACGATGCGGGTATTTTGCTGTTCAATCCCGGTTCAGCCGTCGACCCGCGGCGCCGCCCGCGGCCTTCCTGCGGGCTGTTGATTGTTTCGGAAAAGGGTGTGCAGGGGGAATTTTTTGATTTGTAGTTTAAACCCGGCAGCGGCGCCAGTACTTGGGCAACCTATTGCATCATTTCCAGCCAGGGCGAGCGGACATGGTTCTGCCATTCCAGGCTCCAGGCCGCCGCACCGGCCAGGCCGTATTTTTCCACGAGCCGGTAGCGCTGGCGTAAAGAATCGTAATTTTCCAACCAAATCTTGTTCAGTACGCCGCCCTGGTTGCGGTAAGTGAGCAGGGTCAGGCCCGCGTCATCAACCATAACCACCTCAAACATATCCCTGCGCCCGGCGCTTGTATCGTAAAATGAGGTGCGAGTTTCCGGATTATAATTGTTCTGCATGGCCAGGGTATGCTGCAGGCCCAGCGCGAAGCTGCCCGCAACCCGGCTGGCGGCGCTAGCGGTTTCGCCTGCCGCGAGGAAGCGGGACAATGTTGCGCTCAGGTAGGCGGTCCCCTGGTTGTAGCCCACGGCGTACCAGTTGGTGTCGCCGTCCACCGCAGCGCCGGATACCGTTGCCTGATAAGGCAGGAGCGTATTTCTTTGCGCCTGGCCGAGGAGAGCCGAAGCGGTGGACGGCTGGGCCCTCAGGTTGGCCGTCTCCACGGTCACCAGCACCGAGTCAACACCCGCCGTGATCGTTTCTTGCTCGATGATCCAATTCCGGGAATAAAAGGGTACCCCCAGGATTAGCTTGCCCGGAGGGACACCCCTGCTTAAAACAGAGGTAATGGCGCTCTCGGTCCAGATGAGGGAGGCTACCGGTCCTTCCACCGGTGAGCCGGCGTAATACTGGTCGTAGGCCATCAGGACCAGGTAATCGCAGGCCTGGGCCAGCGCACCGTGGTCGTAACAGGCCGCCCAACTCGAGGTGCCGGGCCGGGTCACGTCAACGGAAATGATCAGGCCGTGCTGCCTGGCTTTCGGGTATAGTTCCTGCATAAAGCGGGAAAAGCCGTCCCGGTTGGAGAGGCCCATGTTCTCAAAGTCGATGTTAATCCCGTGCGCCCCGTCGGAGAGCGCTTTTTGGATCAGGTCGTTAATTAGCGCAGACTGCCGCTGCGGGTTGGCAAACAGCTCCGCTGGCAGGGCCGCTCCGAATTGCTGCACCGTAATCCAGATTTGGTACCCGTTCTCGCGGGCCCGCACCAGGACACCCCGGTTGAAATCGTTGTGACGGGCGACGCGGATGCTCTCGCCGCTGCCGGTCAGGAAGTACGCCACCGGCGCATAGACGTTGTATCCGGTTTGCTGGGACGGGTACTGGACGTAGGCGGTGCTGCTCATCGAGACGAAGTGCCAGCCGAGCATAATCCTTTCCGGCGCCGGAGGCGGCGGTGGCAAATCCCGTTCCGGAGGAGGGGGGTTCTCCCCGGGGCCGGAGGGCGGCGGATCCTCTCCCGGATCAGGGGGGACAGGGTCATCTTCGGGCTCGGGGGTGGGCGGCGGCGGC
>JAGUZX010000109.1 GCA_020060545.1 Desulfovibrio sp.
AATGCTGTTATGAAGAGCCGTGTGCGTGAATAGCGCAAGCACGGTTCTGTGAGGGGTTATGCCCGCGAGGGCATAACCTACTCGACCCTTGATATATTTTATCGTTTGTTTAGAAGCAGTTCGAACCGCGGCAGCTTGAAGCGGCGGCGCTTTTTGCCGAGCATATTCTTTTTAGGCTCTCCTTCCCCGGAAACAACCACCTGGAGGCGGCGGACCCGTTCCCCCAACCGGTTCAGGTACCGGGAGAAACGGAGAGCCGCTTGTTCGGATGAGAAGCGCAGGCCTTCGGTGTTGACGACCAGGTGAAAACAACGCCGCGGCAAAAGCCCCTGGACTGTGCGGATCAGCTCTTTCAAGTTCAGGCGATCGATAAAACCGCGCAGGCGCAAGTAGAGGACCCCTTTATTTTCCGCAAGGTACACTTTCAACACCGATTCAGCCGTCAAATTTGCCGCAAGGCTCCCCTGACGGCCTTTTACCAACCGGTAAAGAAGGGGTACCGGTCTTGGATTGACCTGGCGCATCTGCTTGAGAGTTTGAGGGTACCACCGGTTTTGCCTTTCAAAATGGCGCACCAGCCACCATCCCACGCCGCGGTAAAGGGAAGTGCTCCAGCCGGTGAGGAAAACGTTTTGGAAAATATGGTTGAAGGAATAGAAACGTTTGAACGCCTTGATCGTCTCCTCCTGCAGCTGCTCCGGGGTCATTAAAGCGGGCTGGAAAACGGCGTGGTGACCGTCGTAAAGCTCCCAATCCCTGGTCAGCAGCCTTCCTTCAGCTTCCAGCTGCTCGAACAGCGGCGTTCCGGGCAGTGGGGTGAGGGTTAAAAACTGAACGCTGTCGATGCGCGTCTCCAGGGCGAATTCCGCCGTGTCGCGGATAGTCTGCACCGTGTCGCTGTCGCTTCCGAAAACGAACATGCCGTGGACCCTGATCCCGTAATCATGGAAGCGCCGCACGCAGCTGTCGATATCGGCCACGCTCTGCTGCTTGTTATAACTTTCAAGGGTGGCCGGGTTGATCGACTCCAGGCCGATATAGACGATTTTGGCGCCGGAACGCCGCATCAAGTCCAGCAGTTCATCGTCCTGGGCCGCGTCAACCCGCACCTGGGCTCCCCACCCTTTCAACCCGATTTTATAGTCCCGCATTCCCTGCAGCAGTTCTTTGCTGCGCCGGGGGTTTGCCGTAAAATTATCGTCGCAGAAAAAGACGGACCGCCTCCCGTAAGCGGCCAGTTCCTTTAAGACCTTCTCCGTGCTCCGGAAGCGGTAGCGCCTGCCGAACATGGCGGTAACGCTGCAAAATGTACAGTTGAAAGGGCAACCGCGCGAAGTCATAACCGGGATGCTGCGCAGCGGCCTGCCCAGTTTCAGCAGGGTCAGGTTGGGGATGGGAAGCCGGTCCAACTCGACGCTCTGCAGGCAGGATGGATTATGAACCGCCTGGCCGTCTCGCCGGAAAGAAACGCCCGGTATATCGTCAGGCGTTGTCCCTTCCCCCAGCGCCTTGATCAGGGGAAGAAAGGTGAGGTCCGCTTCGCCGCGCAGCACAAAATCGGCGTACTGCAGAGCCTCATCCGGCATAAAAGTGGCGTGGATGCCGCCCAGCACCACGGGGATGCCGCGGGAGCGAAGAAAACCGGCAATGCGGTAGGCCTCCCGGCTGGTGGAAGTGGTGGTGGAAATGCCGGCGAGGTCCGCCGCTACTATTTTGGGCCAGGGCAGAGAAGATCCGGGGCCCATGTAAATACTCACGGAGTAACCGGCGGCTTGCAGCTGGGTCCCCAAAAGCGGCAGCCCCAACCTGGGCATACGCACATTTTTATAAACATGATCCTCTTTTGACTGCGGCTCAATCAGGACTATTCTTTTCACCACACAAACTCCTCCCCCCGGTTGCCCGGATAATACATAGGTTTATACTATGGACTGTTTCTTATTCTCCGTACTATAATTCAATTAAAAATGGATTTAACCTTGTTGATAAGAAAATTTGTCGCCGGCAATGCTGCCGCCCCCGGCGCTCCGCCCGGGCAATGATTGGATCCGGAACCAAAAAATGCGGCCGCCATTGATCTTCCGGCAAGAGCCGTATTCGTTTTCAGCTGTTCGGCGAAACATTTTACCCGCTGCGGCAGGTTATTCGGACCGGGCCGTGGAATGATTTTAGGGTAGAGGTGATATTCATGCAGCACCTGCTGGCCATATCGTCGAGCCCCCGGCGGGGCGGCAACAGCGAAACGCTTTTGCGCTCCTTTTGCCGGGCTTTCCAGGAGGAGGGCTGGCCGGTCCGGACGGTCCGGCTTAACGAGCTCAACTACCGGCCCTGCCAGGCCTGTGACCGCTGCGCCGGCACCGGCTTGTGCATACTGCAGGACGATCTGCAGGAGATCTACCCCTTGATCCGTTCAGCCCGGGCCATGGTCCTGGCAACCCCGGTTTACTTCGGCAGCGTCTCCGGCCAGTTGAAAATTTTTATCGACCGCTTTCAGTGCTGGTGGCAGGCGAAGTACCGCCTGAAGCAGCCTTTTGTCCGGCCGGAAGAAAAAAGGGCCGGGTTCCTGATCTGTACCGGCGCTTTGCACAAGCCTGAATACTGCGCAAACGCCGCCGCGGTAGTCGCCGTCTTTTACCACAACCTTAACTTTCAGTTCAAAGGATCGCTCTGCCTGCAGGGGCATGACGCCAGGGACAGCGTAAAGAACAGTTCCTCGGCCGAGGCCAGCGCTTACGGGGCCGGGTTGAACCTGGCCCGGGAATTGTCGCGATAACCGCAAGTAGATCATTGCCGGCGCATAGACATGATTGGGAAGTATGTTACGGCAGGGTTAATTCCAGTTTTCACCGCCGGAGGCGCGGGAGCTCGTCCCCCACCTGGACCCGTCAGGCCTCCTGGGCGCGACCTTTTGCCACACCGACGGCCAGGCCAATCCTTTTTATGTGACCGACGCTTACGCCGGAGCGGCCGCGCGGCTGGGGGTAAAATTCTTGAAATATACTGAAGCGACCGGCATTGTGACCGAAAAAATGCGGCTGCGAGCGGTAAAAACCGCCGCCGGAGATATCAGCACCGCCGTGGTGTTAAATGCCGCCGGGGCTTATGCCGGCAAGGTGGCCGCGATGGCGGGGCTGGCGCTGCCGATCCGGCCGGAGCGCCACGAGGTGCTGGTAACCGAACCGGTCAACCCGCTGCAAGGCCCCATGGTCATCTCGATGAGCCGCCGCTTTTACTGCCAGCAAACACCGCACGGCAATTTTATCATGGGCCAGGGCGAACCCAACGAGCCGGAGAGTTTTAATATCCGCTCAAGACCGCGCTTTCTGACGGAGTTGGCCCGGAAAATAAGCCAGACTTTTCCTCTCCTTGGAGAGTTGCGGGTAATCCGGCAGTGGGCCGGCCTTTACGAGATGACACCCGACGCCCATCCGATCCTGGGCGAATCGGAAGAGCTCACCGGGTTTTTACGGCGGCGGGTTTCAGCGGGCACGGCTTCATGATCGCCCCGGCCGCGGCGCGGGCGATGGCCGGGCTGATCCTGGCCCGGGAACCCGGTTTACCCGTCGATGTAAACCTGTTCAGCGCCGCCCGTTTCAGGCGCGGGGAGCTGATCCGGGAACCCGCGGTAGTTTAGTTTTAAAGCAGAAAGGAGAATGACGATGCTTGCCGATTTTCAAAATGAAGCCCTGGTTGACTTTACCAGGCATGAAAACCGCCGGGCCATGGAGACCGCGATTGTGGGAATTGAGAGAACGCTTAACCGGGAATACCCTTTGATTATTAACGGCGAAAAAATCTTCACCGCTGCAAAAATCTCTTCCCTCAACCCCTCCCGGGCCGATGAAGTGATCGGCCATGTATCCGGGGCCGACCGGGCGCTGGCCGAAAAAGCGATGGCCGGCGCCGTGGAAACTTTCGAGCACTGGAAAAAAGTTTCCCCGCATGTGCGGGCCGGGTGCCTGTTTAAAGGGGCCGCCCTGATGCGGCGGCGCAAGTTCGAGCTGGCCGCGTCTATGGTCCTGGAGGTGGGTAAAAACTGGGTTGAAGCGGATGCCGATGTGGCGGAAGCGATCGACTTCCTGGAATTTTACGGGCGCGAAGCGCTGCGCCTGGCGGAAAGACAGCCGCTGACCAGGCTACCCGGCGAAGACAACGAGCTCTATTATATCCCCCTGGGGGTGGGGGTGGTAATTGCGCCGTGGAATTTCCCCCTGGCGATCCTGGCCGGGATGGCCGCAGGAGCGGCGGTGATGGGCAACACGGTGGTATTGAAACCGGCCAGCAGCGCCCCGGTGATCGCCTGCAAGTTTATGGAGATCATGGAAGAAGCGGGGCTGCCGCCCGGCGTGATCAACCTTGTTCCCGGCCGCGGCGGCGAGGTGGGCGACTACCTGGTGCGGCACCCCCATACGCGTTTTATTAATTTCACCGGTTCCCGGGAAGTCGGCCTGCACATCGCCGAAGAGGCCGCAAAAATCCAGCCGGGGCAAAAGTGGATCAAGCGGGTCAGCGCCGAAATGGGAGGCAAGGACGCGATCATCGTGGACCGTGAAGCCGGCCTGGAAGCGGCGATAGAAGGCATCGTGGCCTCCGCTTTCGGCTACCAGGGACAGAAATGCTCCGCCTGCTCCCGGGCGATCATTGACCAAACAGTCTATGACCAGGTCGCCGCCGGAGTGGTCGAAAGGGCCAAAGCTCTCTCCGTCGGCCCGGTCAAAGATCCGGCTCATTTTATGGGCCCGGTCATTGACCAGGCCGCACTGGATAAAATACTCGGCTATATAGAAATCGGCAAAGAAGAAGGAGAGCTGCTCTGCGGCGGGGGGCGGGCCGGAGAGGGCGGCTACTTCGTCCAGCCGACCGTTTTCGGCGGGGTCGGCCCCAAAGCGCGCATCGCCCGGGAAGAGATTTTCGGGCCGGTGCTGGCCCTGATCGAGGCGGCCGACTTCGATGAGGCGCTGCGGATCGCCAACGACAGCGAATACGGGTTGACCGGGGCCGTTTATTCACGGAACCGGGCGAAGCTAGAGCGGGCGAGGGAAGAGTTCCACGTGGGGAACCTCTACTTCAACCGCAAGTGCACCGCCGCGATGGTGGGCGCCCACCCGTTCGGCGGCTATAACATGTCCGGCACCTGTTCCAAGGCGGGCGGGCGGGATTACCTGCTCCTCTTCTGCCAGGCCAAGACTGTCTCGGAGAAGCTTTAAGGCGGCGCATGCGCGGCCCGAATGTGTCATATCTTCTTCCTGAACTGCCTCACCCCAGGTTATACAGGTTGGGATTAAAGTAAGGTGTTTAAAGGGCACTGCGCGCCGTGCCCTTGCATTTCTGCGGGGGAAACCCGGAACCGCGCGGCCGGCGCATGCGCCCGTTACAGCTGTTGTCCCCTTCGCCTGTTGCGCAAATGGCCTTACGTAACCGAAACCACCGGCCCTCCAAAAACCCACCAGCCGGTCCAGCCGATTGTGATCTCCCGGCCCGCCAATTCATCCTTGACATAGAAATTCATCCCGTCTACCTCAACTGCGGTATAACCGTCTTTATCCGCAGGCTTGCCCGCTTTCACGGCGGGTTTCAGGATGCCGCCCGCTCACCCGCCGCAGTAAACCCGGTAAACCGTGTACTCGCGGGAACGCTTCAGCATCCGCTCCCTGGCCGCGGGAGCCAGCTCCACCTGTGCCATCACAAACCCCTCCTATCGCGTCAGTGCGATTTAATTGTTCCATTTGGCTCAGGAAACTTCTTTTACAGTATCATTATAACCTGTTTTCTTTTTTTCCGGAACATCGAAGGAGAACCGGATCGCTTTTTCAGGGCAGGCGTCGGCGCACGAACCGCACAGGATACATTCCAACTGATCCAGCTTTCCGGCCCAAACCATTGCATCGACCGGCAGGCTCATGGGGCAGGCCTCACTGCAGCGCCGGCACCGCTTGCACTTTGCCGGATCCGCCTTCAAGTTGAGCGCCCTCCTCGCTTTTTGCCGCTTCATGCTTTAATTCCGCCTCTGATCAACAGTGAAACAACGCTGTTATTAAGTTATGGTGCCTGGCACCATAACTTAATAAGACAACGTTCCCACTTCACCAGTTCGTTAAAGCCGTTTAACGACAGGTTAGGCCTGCTGCCGCATTAACTGCTCTGCAGCCTGCACAATGTGTTCCACCGTAAAGCCCATCTTCTCCCTTAACACTTCACCAGGGGCGGACGACCCGAAACCCCCCACCCCGATCACCCGGCCGGCCGGGCCCGTGAAGCGCTCCCAACCCATCGGCAGGGCCGCTTCTACAGCCAGCCGCCGCGTGACCTCCCGCGGCAGCACCAGCTCGCGGTAGTCTTCATCCTGGGCCAGGAACAATTCCCAGCTGATCATGCTTACCACGCGGACGGAGCAGCCTTGCCGCTCAAGGGCCGCCTTGGCCTCCATGACCAGGGAGACTTCAGAGCCGCTTGCCAGCAGGATCAGGTCGGGCCGCTCCCCCGCCTCCCTACCCAGGATGTAGGCGCCGCGCAGGGCCTCTTTGCCGGTGCCCGGAAGCTGGGGCAAATCCTGCCGGGAGAGGATCAAGGCCGTGGGGCCGTCTGAGCGTTTCAGCGCATGCAGCCAGGCCGCGGCCGTCTCCCGGCCGTCAGCCGGACGCAGCACATGCAAGTTGGGGATAGAGCGCAGGTTTGCCAGCTGCTCCACCGGCTGGTGCGTCGGGCCGTCCTCGCCCACGGCGATGCTGTCGTGTGAAAAGACGTAGACCACCGGCAGCCCCATCAGCGCCGCCAGCCTGACCGCCGGCTTCATGTAGTCGAAGAAAACAAGGAAAGTTGAGCCGAAGGGGCGGAGGCCGCCGTGCAGGGCGATCCCCGACAGCACCGCGGCCATGGCGTGTTCCCGCACCCCGAAGGCGATATTATTCCCACCGGGTTGATCCGCCTGGAAGTCGCCCAGGCCTTTCAGGTAAGTTTTAACCGAGGCGTTGAGGTCGGCGGAACCGCCGATCATGTTCGGCAGACGGCGGGCCAGCACCTGCATCACCTGGCCAGAGGCAGCCCGCGTGGCCGCAGGCTTTTCAAACACCCACAGATCCGGATCGTCTTCCAGCCCGCCGGGGACACCCCTGGCCTGCCAGGCCTCCCAGCGCGCCCCCAGGGCGGGGTATGCCGCGCGGTAAGAATCCATGAGCCGGTCCCAATCCTGCTTTTGCGCCGCCAGCCGCCGCCCGAGAGAGGCGAAGTGCGCCTTGACTTCACCGGGAACGTAAAAGGCCGGCTCCGGCGGCCAGCTTAAGTTTTCCTTGGCCAGGCGGGCTTCCTCCGTTCCCAGGGGAGCGCCGTGGGCCTCCGGGCTGCCCTGCTTGTGGGGCGAACCGTAGCCGATCTCGGTCCGCACCATAATCAGGCTGGGCCGGCCGTCTTTTTGCGCTTCGCGGACCGCAGCTTCGACGGCGGCAAGATCGTTTCCGTCCCCGACCTGAAGCACCTGCCAGCCGTAAGCGGCGAAACGCCGGCCGACGTCTTCGGTGAAGGCGATCCCGGTAGCGCCGTCAATGGTGACTTTGTTGTCGTCATAGAGGCAGATCAGCTTGCCCAGCTTTAAATGGCCGGCCAGGGATGCCGCTTCTGCGGTAATCCCTTCCATCATGCAGCCGTCACCGGCATAAACGTAGGTGTAATGGTCCACCAGCAAAAAGCCGGGGCGGTTGAATTCAGCCGCCAGCCGCTTTTCCGCCACAGCCATGCCAACAGCGGAGGCAAACCCCTGTCCGAGGGGTCCGGTGGTAATCTCCACCCCGGGGGTGTGGCCGTATTCCGGATGGCCGGGCGTGCGGCTGCCCCATTGACGGAAATTTTTAAGTTCATCCAAGGAAAGATCGTAGCCGAAAAGATGAAGCAGGGCGTAGAGCAGCATGGAGCCGTGGCCGGCGGAGAGGACGAAACGATCCCGGTCCGGCCAGCTCGGGTCGGCCGGGTCGTGTTTCATGCAGCGGGACCACAGCGCGTAGGCCATGGCCGCACCGCCCATGGGCAGGCCCGGGTGCCCCGATTTTGCCTTTTCAATGGCATCCACTGCCAGAAAACGGATGGTGTTTACAGCCAGTTCGTCGAGCGATTGCATCAAAACCCCTCCCTGTTCTGCGACTATTTCCCAGGCTAGTTTTCAATCAATAGTATTCTGCCCCGTCGCTGCAAACGCCTGCATCAATGACGTATTGGCAACCGGAAAAGTCAACAAAAATAAGCCTTGCCCAGGGCTTATCCACGCGCTTATCCACGGCTTGAACGTGCAGTAACGCCCGCCCGTCGTGTTTGTGCTTTAATTGCTCTTTTTAAAATCACCGCCGCCAAACGCGAAGAGGAATATGCCCGCCCGCAGCATGAAAACCCCACCGCCTGACAGCAGGGCGGCCACCAGCGCGGTAAGGAAGATAGTCGAAGCTTTTTTCACAGCCAAGGTTTAGCATCTCCGCCATTTATTATCTCGCCAGGGGCAATAAGTTATTCTATTTCAGCGGCAAATGATTATTCAACAGGCACTTCGAAAGGCCTGACCTCCAGTTGCCCGCTGATCCGGTTATCTCTGGCCTCGAATTTTTAACGCAAGAATGATCTTTTTCCCGCTATAATTATTGGTTATACCTATGCGCAGTAATTATGGACCGGGCAGGCTGCCGGCAAAAATCCCTTGCCTAATCGGCATCTTTTTAAGAGGGGTCCGGATGAGGGCATTTTTGGCTTGTCCTTCAAAAAAGGATTGGTGCAAGCGCCATAGAAAAGTGAAATCAGTAACAATTAAAGCGGGGGTGCGCTAGATGGCGCGGGGGGAATACTTCGAACACAGCCGATGGTTAAAAAGCGAAGAGAGGCGCTTTCTGTTCTCCTTTTTAGCGGCGCTGTTTAAAAAGCACCCGTCCAAAAAAATGCTTGAACAGGTGCTGCGCTTAGAAATCGTACCAAACTTGATGGTTGAGCTGGACCGGTTGCCGCATGAAAAAGCAAAGCTAATACGGCAACCTCTCGAACAAATAACCCTTCACTGGCGGGATCTTTCAAGCGAGCAGGAACTGCAGCTGCAAAGAGAATACGCCTCTTTGTTTTTAATTCCCGACGGGATTAGCCCCTACGAGTCGCTCTACCTGGCCAATAAAAGGCGGTCGATGGAGAAAGTCAGGGATATGGTGCGGCTGTTTTATGAAAATGCGGGGCGGCCGGTAAAAAAAACCGACCTTTATCCGGCGGATCATATCGCCGTGGAGCTGGATTTCATGGCCGCCTTAATCAGTCATGAAAGGCGGCGGGAGAATCTTTTCCCGGATCCGGCGATTGTCCAGTCCGGTTTTATGCGCGAACACCTGGGCCGTTGGGCCCCCTTATTGTGCGGCGAGATTAAAAGCAAAGCGCAGCCGGGGATGTTTTACGATGGAATTGCGCGGATTACCGGGAACCTGATTGAGTTGGAGAAAAATATCTTGGGGATCAGAGGAAATACGCACAAAAGACCGGCCGAAAAGTAGAAAAACAAGCCTGAACGTTTTTTTCTCGAAGAGGCGGCGCATAGGCCGCGGCGTTTACGTTTAGGGTTAATCCCGCCAGCAAAAGATTAAGTAAAAGAACGGACTAAGATTTTACCTCCCAGATAGGCCCCTCCAAGAAAAGCGAATCCCAGCACCCAGCCATGCAGCGAAAAAGAGCCGGCCCCGCTGAGAAAGCCCCCGATATTGCAGCCCATGGCGATGCGGGCGCTGTAACCCATCAGCAAACCGCCGCACAGGGCCGAGAGCATGTATTTGGCGCTGCGCGGCCGGCGAATCCTGAATTCGCGATGGCGCAGGCATGCAAAAAGCGATCCGCAAATCATCGCCGCCGCGAGATAAACCAGGGGATGATTTAATAAATACTGGCTGGTCTGGTAAAAATACGGGTTATTAAAATACGGCCATTTCAAAGGGTTTAGGCCGATCAAGCCGCACAGCCACCCCGCGAAATGGGCGATCCCTCCCGAAAGGCCCCAGGGACGGCCCCATTGATAAAACAAAAGGGTGTTGCCTAAACCCAGTGCCGCCGCCCCCACGAGATACGGCCAGTAGCGCTGCCTGAACCAGGCGGCGGGTTTGAACTGCTCCAACGCCTGCACAAAATGCCGCCGCAGATTCGGCGGGCGATGTTCCAGCACCAGGGCAAAACAGTAGAGTCCGCCGATCAGGGCGTACTGCAGCAGGAGGGCTAGGGGCCAGCCGGTGAGGCCGGGGAGGAAAACAGCCGGAGACCTGGCAATGGAGAGCTCGTTCCACCAGCCCAGGTTGCCGGAACCGGCGATAGAACCGCCGATCAGTCCGGCCAGGGTGGCCCACTGCATCAGGTAGCCCTCACCCAGCCGCACCAGGCATCCCGAAAGGCAGTTCCCCGCGATGACCATCCCGAAGCCGAACAGCACTCCCCCCACCACGGTGTGAATCCCGACGGGGTAAATTTTCCCCCCCGTTAACAGGTGGGAGGTGGAAAGGAAGTTTACCGCCGTAAATCCGGTTGTCGTGACAAACAAGGCCAGGAGGACGGCCCTGGCTAAAGCCGTATTCTTGATCAGGAAAGGATCCCGGAAAGCGCCGGCAAAACAGAAGCGGGAGCGCTGCATCACATAACCGGCGTAAAAACCGAAAGAAGCTGTGACGGCGGCTTCAGCGTGGCTGCTGCGCAGAAAAAAGACTGCGCCAAGAAAAACCAGGATTACGGCAAGGGCCGCCGTTTCTTGCCTGCTGATAATTTTTTTAACCGGGACGATCACTTTAAGCATAAAGGCTCCCATCTTTTTTTGGCGTCGTTTGTGCATACATTCACATGTATACAAAACCGGTATAACCATTTATAATTATACTATAAGCCCTGTAGTTTGCACACTTTTGTTCATTTAAGAGGCAGGTAAGGATTGTGGTGATGGATTTAAATCACCTGCAAACGCTTTGCACCGTTATAGAAGCCGGCAGTATTTCCAAGGCGGCGCGGCAGCTTTTCGTCACGCAGCCCGCGATCAGCGTCAAAATCCAGGAGATCGAAGCTTTCTACCAGGTAAAGCTGTTGGAACGGACCAACAAGGGGGTCGTTCCGACGGAAATCGGATTATTTGTGTACCAGGAGAGTCAAAGAATCCTGGAGATGTTGGAAAACATGCGGCGTGAAATCAGCCGGGCCATCGATCCGGTAAAGGATGTCACTGTTGGAGCCTCGAGCACCATCGGCAACTTTGCCCTTCCCTGTACCATTTTTGTCTTTAAAGAAAGATTTCCGGAGTATAAAGTATTACTCAATATCTGCAATTCGGCTCAAGTGATGGATAAGCTGGCCGGCCGCAAGGTGGAAATCGGGTTGATCGAAGGCCCCTTGACAGAGCCGATCAAAAAGAAGCTGTCCGGAGAAGGGATTGTCTCGAAAAGGATCGCGCGCAGTGAGCTGGTCCTGGTTGCCCCGCATACAGAAGAGTACCGGGAACTGGGCCCGGTCACACTGGAAGTATTTCAGCAGATGCCGTTGATCCTGAGAGAACCGGGCTCCGGGATTCGCGCCCATATCGAGCAGATCATGGCGGAAAGAAACCTGCGCCTGGCTGACCTGAACGTTGTGCTTGAGCTTAATTCGATTAACGCGATTATATCGGCAGTGGCCTCAGGCAAAGGCGTTTCCCTGCTGCCCAGAATGGCTATCCGCAAAGAGCTCCGTTACCGGACCCTGATCGTTCTGGACAAAGCGGAGGATGTGGTCTTTCACCATGATTTTACCCTGCTCTACAAACCCGCCCAGTTAAAAAAACAGGCTGCTAAAGCTTTCATCACTCTGCTCAAATCCAGGGAGCGGGGCTTCTGCTAGGCCGTTTTTTCAATAATAATCTGCCATACGCCTTCATCCACTTCCACGATCGTTGAAGGGTAGCCGTATCGCGATCGAAAATGATTGGTTACGCTGGCGATGGAACAGCTGTGATCCGTTTCCAGGACAACTCTCTCCCTTGGTTTAATCTCCTTCAATTTCCGCTCCGCTTTCAGGATCGGGATGGGGCAGATGTCCCCCAGGGCATCGATAAAATAGTCCATTTCAACCTCCGCCAGCCGGATGGCGTAACGATGTTTTCCGCTAAAAAGCAACTCTCAAACCTTAATATTTCGCAAGCGCGATCAATAATCCTTTTCAAGCAAGTTTTTTTCTGCGCATGCGCCCCGGAGGCAAGGCAGCCTGCACCAATTATTTCAGTCTTACAAAAGCGGAATTTTTGTTTTGTATTTTCTCGCCGGGGGAGAAGGAATAATTTAGTGACAGTAGAATTTTCATCAAAGCCGCGGGAGGAGTCTTGAAATTGGCTGCCGCTCTTGATCCTGATCGTTTACCGGTTCGGATTAATGGCAAATTGGAAGGGCACGTGCAGTTGAGGCGGAGCATCGTTATCCTGGCGCTGGCAATCTTGCTGGCTGTATCCGGATGCGGCCCCGGGGATAACGAAAACACCATTTCCGGCACCTGGAATATGATCTTAAACCATGTGAGAGCAGCGGCAACGGCGGCAGCACTGCCGGAGAGCTCGGGATGACCGGCGCTTTTACGTGGGATTGCGCGCAGTAGCGGCCTCCGGATGGGGTATGGCGCAGCAAGTCTTCGTAAAAAAAAGAATGCCTTATCGCTAAGGCTTTTGGATGGTGGGGACGAGAGGATTTGAACCTCCGACCTCTTGAATGTGAGTCAAGCGCTCTCCCCCTGAGCCACGTCCCCCTGGACCGGTCATCTAACTCTAATAAATAGTATAGCACCATAAAACTTAATGTCAACACACCTTCTCGGGCAGATTTTTTGGTGAAATCTGGCGGCATCAAAGGTGAAGGGGGACGGTCCGGGCCATAACCATGTTGCCTTCGCTTGCCCTCTGGTTGCACTGGGAAAAACCGCCCGGGAAAAGATCCCGGACGGCGATGGTGGACGTGAGCAGTTGATCGTACAATTTTCCCCATTGCGCGCCGGGTAACCGACTCAAAACTGCTGGTGCGCATGGATGGATTGAAGGTTTTGACAGCCTGGAAAACATCAAGATCTGTATCGATAAAGAAAGCGAGTATATTATTAAACGCAACTTGCGCAAAGAAAGTAAAAACGGCTGGCTCAGTGTGTGATGAGAAACGATTACCGGCCTTTTAGACCTGCTCGGAGAAGCCTAAACTCAAGTTTTTCCTAAAGCCCGCTTCGCGCGTTATCATTTTCCGCAACATTTCTTGTATTTTATCCCACTTCCGCAGGGGCACGGATCATTGCGCCCTACCTTTGGTTCGGGTCGCGTGTAGGGTTGAATTTTGTAATCTTCCTCTTCGTCATCTTCAATTTCAAATTTCTCAGGATCCAGCTTTTTATATTTCTTATACTTTTTCTGATAAGTGTCAAACAGGTATTCCTCTTTTTTGCGATTGAGGACGTTGTTAAAAAACTCCCTTTTCAGATTATACAACTCGGGATAGGAGTTTTTCAGCCGCAATATCTCTTTTCGATAAGACTCAATCTCAAGGATAACCTCCATCTCAAGGAAAAATTGCGTGATTACACAATCAAGGCAAAACTTATTGCCGCACATATGCAGCTCAAAATCGAGCATTTCCGCTAAATGGCTGTTGATGGAGGGGTCTGCTTGAAGTTGCTTAAGCTCCGTATGGATACTAGCCTGAGTATCTATCTCTTTTTTGATTTTTTCCAGTTCTTCGTCACCCGGGAGCAAGGTAAAGGCGGCGTCAATCGTTGCCGCCGACTCCTCGTATAGGCCCAGGCCATGGATCTTTTTCGAAAGAACCGCTAAGAACCAGGCGACATTGGCTCTTTCTTCTTCATTTTCAACGGCCTTGTTTTTCATCTCCTCAAGATGCTTGTTCATGCTTATGAGATCATTGGAAAAAATGTCTATCTGAATGACATGGTAATACAGCTCAAGGTTGTCCCAGCCTTTTCTGTTGCTGACCGCAAGCCCTTCCCGGACCGTTTCACTGGCTTTGGTAAAATCCTTGGTTGCCAGATAACAATCAATCAGCCCCAACCAGAGCGAAATGTTATCTTCATCAAGAGACAAGGCCCGGCGGTACTGTTCGACCGCTTTCTTATGCCAGCCGCGCATGGCATAGGCCTGGGCAAGCCGGCGCGCGAAACCGGCGTGATTGGGTTCTTGGGCCACAAGCTCTTCGAAAATGCGGATGGCTTTACCGCTGTTTTCGTTCTCTAAATAAGCCTCGCCCAGCAGGCTGTTCACAACGGAAAAGTGTGGGTGCACTTTGACGACCTGTTCCAGGAGGCGGATCGCTTCTTCGGCATTACCTAAGTCCAGCGCTTTCCGCCCTTCATTGAAATACAATTTAACGATGCCGGGCATGGAATCCACCAAATCATACTGCCGGCGCGTATTTTCATCAACTAAGACCTCGTAAGCCTCCCGGATTTTCATGAAAGTTTCGGGATGCCGGTCGGGCGGAAATGCCCTGACGAGCGTAAAATAGGCCTTTTTTATCTCCGCCACCGTTGCGTTCCTGGCGATGTCCAGCGTCCCATAATAGTCCTTCATTTCTACTTAACAACATCCCTTTTGAAAAGTCTTTCTTTCAATTTGAGCAATTTGTAGCCCAGGCGGTGCTCCACCTCTGCCAAGTATAGCGCGGCGCCGGCATTGGATTTATCAATGGACAAAACGGTTGTCCAACACTTGACGGCCGCGCTTGCCTTGCCGTTTAGTATCCGCAATACACCGAGAAGGTTCAGCAGGCCGGCGGATAAATCAAAACGGCTGCAGATTTCTTTGCTCAAAATCCCGGCGGCCTGCCCGTATTTTTCGTACCCGCAAAGAGAGGCGACTTGGGAGAAATACGGACCGGTTTCTTCCAGGGTGTTTCTTAAATCCGCCAGGTAGTCTCCGGCCGCGTTTCCCTCCGGACGCTTATGCACACTTAGCGTCCAGCAGTATTCCGCCGTTTTGTACTTGCCCAGCCGGTAATAACAAAGGCCCGCCAGGTTCCAGGCCTCAATATTATCGCTGTCATAGCTTACAGCTTTGGCCAGGTTTTGCACAGCCGCGCCGATCCGATCTTCTCTCGCTTGGTGCAGCCCTTGGTTATAGTAAAAACGGGACAGACTTTCAATCATCCGTTTCCTCCGTAAGATCGTAAATGATCTCGTGAAGCTCTTCCTTGAACAGGTCAAGGGTTTCCGGTTTCTCACCCTGCACCAACCCCGTCTTGATCTTCCTGATCAGGCTTTCCATTTCAAGAGCATAATAACGCGCTTCACCATTTTCTACCATCCGGCCGGCTTTCTTGATGATCGCCTTGTATTTCCGGGCATGAGGCGCCTTTTCCCACCCTTCCAGGTCGATCTCCTTGACCATGTCCACGCCGGTTGTTTCGATTACCAAGTTGGCTTTTTTCCCCGAGCTTACTATTTTCCCTTCTACCTGCAGGATGCCGTTGACATCATACGAAAAAGAGACACTTATCTTCTCCTGGAAAGCGGGAGCCGGCGGGATCCCTTTTAGCAGGAATTTGCCGAGGAAATTGTTATGAGAAGCCTTTCTGTATTCGCCCTGATATACATTGATTTCAACTTGGGTTTGGTTATCGGCAACGGTCCCGTATATTTTTTCTTTGGCCACCGGGATCGTAACGTTTCTCGGGATAATGGCATCGTAGGCGTCGGTAACGGGAAAGCCGCCGACATAATCGAGCACGGATATACCGAGGGTATACGGGCAAACATCGGTGATGACAATGCCCTTCTCCGCCGACAACTCGTCGTTGAGAATGCCCCCTTGAACAGCCGCGCCTCGCACCACCGCCAGGTCCGGATCGACCAGGGACCGCGGCGCTTGCCCGAGGGTCTTCTCAATGAAGCGCTGCACATAAGGGATGCGGGTTGAGCCGCCCACAAGCAGGACCAGGTCAATATCTTCAGCGCCGATTCGCGCATCCGCCAGCGCCGTATTGATCTGCTTTGCCGTGGAATCAATCAGCTCTTTGATTAGCCCTTCAAATGTCTCCCTGCTCACAGTCTCCTCAAGGGAAACCGGGTTACCCGCCACATCGGCAAATAACGGAATCACCAAGTGATGCTCCTCTTGTTCGCTTAAGGCCATCTTGCATTTTTCCGCCGCTTCTTTCAAGCGCATCAACGCTCTTTTATCTTCTGAAACATCCACGTTGTATTGCGCGGTAAACCTATTTAAGAGGTAATCCATGAGCCGCTGGTCAAAGTCTTTCCCGCCGAGTTGATTGTTGCCGCTGCTTGCTTTAACGTCGAGGACACCTTCAAACATTTCCAATACGGTTACATCGAGAGTCCCGCCGCCCAGGTCATATACCAGGATGTTTTGGCATTCCTGCATATGTTCAATCCCGTAATCAAGGGCCGCGGCGGTAGGTTCATTGATAATACGCTCTACTTTGATCCCGGCGAGCTTTCCCGCTTCCACGGTAGCACGTCTCTGCGTATCGGAAAAATAGGCGGGCACGGTGATCACCGCTCTGTCGATGTCTTCACTCAAATACTTGCGGGCGCAATCAACGAGATAGCCCACAATGAAAGAGGAGATCTGCGGCGGAGTATATTCTTTTCCTCCCATGGAAACCGTTGTGCCGCCGCCCATTAATCTTTTAACCTCAATGACTGTATCATTAGGTTTCAGCAGAAGTTGATCCCGGGCCTCTTTTCCGACGATAACCCTTTCGTCATCGGAGAGCCCGACAACCGATGGGGTTATGTATTCTCCCAGGTGGTTTGGGATGACAAACGGTTTTCCTTCTTTTAAGACGGCGATTTCCGATGTTGAGGTGCCTAGATCAATCCCCACGATGCTGCTCATTGCTCTCACAACCTCCATCAGTTTTATTCACAATAACCTGGGCTTTTCTTACCAAATGTGATTGATAGATATATCCGCAACGCAACACTTCGAGGATCACGCCGTTTTTGATATCTTTGTCCTCTTTTACCTGCACCGCGGCATGGATCCGCGCATCAAAAAGGGTGTTCTCGCCCTCGATGCGGATTATGCCCAGCGGCAACAGGTTTGCTGATGTGTTTCTCCATAAAAGCTGCATTTGCTCGGACCAACCGCCGCGTTCATTTTTCAGTGCATACCTGTAGATATCCTCAAGCTGGTCAAGTGTAGCCACCAAACCTTGGACAAGTGAGAGCTTTTCCGCCTCGTAAGCGGCGATCATCTTTTTCTGCTCTATTAGCTGCCTGTCCTTCTCCTTTTCTTCCATGTAGTGTGACAAAATTTCCTCAAGCTGAAGGTTGGTATGGTTCAGTTCCTTACCGATGCGCTTGAGGGTTGAAGTAAAAACCTCGATAACCGGTGTTGTCTCGTAATAATACCCGGTAAATTCAGCGTCAACCGTAACAAAATCGAATTTTGCCAGTTCTTTCCGGAAATCAATCATTGTTGCTCCGCTTTCTCCTTATTAGACATCCATGAAGCCCAGGCTTCACCATCCGGTGGATGAAAATAGTAATCCTTTATTTTCAGGATAGACATCCATGAAGCCCAGGCTTCACCATCCGGTGTATGAAAATAGTAATCCTTTATTTTCCGGATAGCATAAGGCTATTATAACAGACATTCAGCACCCTTCGGCAAAAATTTAAGATGTCGCGAAGAAATTAAGGGCGCGTGTCCATGGAAAAGTTTAGCCTATTAATTTTTCCTTCAGCCAAGCAGGACCTGCAAGACATCGTCGACTAGGTCAACGAATTTTCGCCGGATACCGCCCTTAAGTTGTATGACGAAATTACAGAAAGCATCGGCTCACTATCGCATATGCCCCTGCGTTGCCCGCTTCTGAAAAATCCTCAGCTGAGGATGAAGGGCTACCGTGTGCTGGTAGTGCATAACTATCTGGTGTTTTATGCTGTGAATGGAAATAATGTGGAACGGGCGATGGAAAGGAGATGCAGATTACCCATACATACCGACCCGCAAGAAATCGGGATGCTCCAGTGCAGGCAGGCGTAGCGGAAGAGCAGTTCGTCCAAAAACAAGGCGCCTCAAAAGATGGTGTGGCCAGGGTGATCTACGAATCCAAGGATGGCAATACATCCAAAACTTTTTCGGCGCTGGATTTTCCCGGGCAGGAAAATGTTGTATTCTGTCGAAATATCATTTTGCCAAGGATTTAGACCGGGATCTATTTGACCGTGATTTCCGTGCTTTCGAAGGAGAATTAAATTAATTAATGGTAAAAAACCAAGCGGGAATGATAGCTTGCCGTACCGCCTTGCTTTACGCCGCCTACGCCGGTACCTGGATCTTGTTCTCCGACCGGCTGCTGGCCTGGCTGGTGGCCGACCCGGCCCTTTTAACCAGCCTGCAAACTTATAAGGGCTGGGCCTTCGTCGCCGTCACGGCGCTGCTGTTATACTTTGCCCTGCAGCACCGGGTTCGGGCGCTGGAGCAAGGGGAAGGAAAAGAGCGCCGGGCGGTTCGCTCCTTCCGCCTGCTCGGCAGGTGCAATGAGGCCATCGCCCTGGCGAAAGAGGAAGGTGCTCTCATCTCCGAAATCTGCCGCCTTCTGGTAGAGGAAGGAGGCTACCGGATGGCCTGGGTGGGCTTTGCCGAGGGGGCGCCGGGCAAGAGGGTGCGGCCGGCAGCCCAGGCCGGGTTCGCAGAAGGATACCTGGATGCTGTTACCATCACCTGGGACGAGGCGGAAATCGGGCGGGGCCCCACCGGCACGTGTATCCGCACCGGCCGGCCGGTGGCCTGCCGGGACATGCTGCAGGACCCGGCCTATGCCCCCTGGCGGGATGAAGCCACTAGGCGCGGCTATGCCTCCTCCATCGCCCTGCCGCTGGCCGACGAAGAAGGGGCGTTCGGGGCGCTGAATATCTACGCGGCGGAGCCGGAGGCTTTTGAGGCGGACGAAACGGCGCTGCTCAGCCGGCTGGCTGACACCCTCGCTTTAGGGATCAAATCCCTGCGGGACCGGGAGGCGTTAACGGAGAGCAAGAACCGTTACCGCAGCCTCTTTGAGCAGGCCACCGACGCCATCTTCCTGGTGGATGCGGAAGGGCGCATCCGGGAGGCCAACCCGGCCGCCTGCGCCATGCTGGGCTATGCATGCGAAGAGCTGCTGGCGAAGAACCTGCGGGAGTTGATCCCCCCCGAGGAGCTGGCGGCCCGGCCGCTACGGATCGACCGGGCGTGGGAGGGGGAACCTCTCTTTTTCGAGAGGAAGTTTCGGCGCAAAGACGGGGCTGTGGTAATCACGGAAGCCGGCGTCACCAAGCTGGAAAGCGGGCTGCTGCTGGGCGTCGCCCGCGATGTCACCGGGCGTAACCAGAGAGAAGAAGAGCTCCGCGCCCGCAACGCGGAACTGGCTGCCTTATTTGAGCTCTCCACCCACCTGCGCGCCGCTACAGGCAGCGCCGAGCTGCTGCCCATCGTGTTGGGTGAGCTCCGCCGCCTGCTCGGGGCCGATGACGGTAAAGTGGCGCTGCTCTCGCCGGACCGGCGGAGCTGCACCGTCGCCTATGGCGAAGGGCTTTGGGAGGGCGGCGCCGGCCTGACGATCCCGGTGGAGCGCTGTCTCTGCAAGCCGGTGGTGCAGAGCGGAGAGCCCTACGTGAGCGAAGACTACGGCGCCGCAGCCCCGGCCCTGCCCCCGGGCGGCGCCGCGGAAGAGAAAATCGGCCCGGTAGCCCTGGTCCCGCTTAAATCGGAGGAAGAGCTAGTCGGCGTGCTGTGGCTCGCCCGCCGCCGGGGAAATCGCCCCTTCACCCCGCCCGAGGTGCGCTTTTTGTCCGCCGTCGGCGAGATGACCGGCGGTGCCCTGCGCCGCCTGAAGCTGTATGAAGAAGCCGCGCGCCGCCTGCGCCATACCCAAGCCCTGCGCAACATCGACATGGCTATCACCGGCAGCCTGGATTTGCGCGTCACCTTTAAAGTCATCCTGGACGAGATCACCGGCCAGCTGGATATAGACGCCGCCGCCATTTTGCGTCTTGATCCGTACAGCGGGGTCCTCAGATACGAAGCCTGGCGCGGTTTTCGCACCGTAAACCCGGCTAGCTTCAGCCTGCGCCTGGGCGAAGGCCACGCCGGCCGGGCGGCCCAAAAGCGGCGTTCGCTTATCATCCACGACTTACGCGCAGCCGAACCGGATCCGGCCCAAGGGCGGCTTTTCACCGAGGAAGGCTTTACCGCTTACTACGCCGTCCCCCTTATAGCCAAGGGCCGCGTCCAGGGGGTGCTGGAGGTCTTCCACCGGAACCCGGTCAAGCCCAATGGAGAATGGCTGGAATTCCTGGAGACCATGGCCGGGCAGGCGGCCGTGGCCATCGACAACGCGGAGCTGTTCTACGACCTGGAGCGCTCCCGGGTCGAGCTGATCCAGGCTTACGACGCCACCCTCGAAGGCTGGGCCTACGCCCTCGACCTCAAAGATGAAGAGACCGAGGGACACAGCCGGCGGGTCACAGCGTTAACCTTACGTATCGCCCGGGAGATGGGCGTGAATCAAGAAGAGCTGGCCCACGTCCGGCGCGGGGCTCTGCTGCACGATATCGGCAAGATGGGCATCCCCGACGCCGTCCTCCTCAAACCCGGCAAACTTACCGCAGAGGAGTGGGAGACCATGCGCCGGCACCCGGTCTACGCTTTCCAGATGCTCTCGCGCATCGACTACCTGCGCCCGGCGCTGGACATCCCCTACTGCCACCACGAGAAATGGGACGGCAGCGGCTACCCCCGCGGGCTCAAGGGCGAAGAGATCCCCCTGGCGGCGCGTATCTTCGCCGTGGTGGACGTCTACGACGCCCTCACCAGCGAGCGCCCGTACCGGCCGGCGTGGCCGCGGGAAAAAGCGCTGGAGTATATCCGCGAAGAGAGCGGCAAGCACTTCGACCCGCGGGTGGTGGAGCTCTTCCTCTCGCTCGGCGAGCAGGAAGTTGCTTTTTGAAAGAGAAGGACCGGCCGGTTGATCCGATATACCAAATATTCTTAGAGGTGTCTTATGCAAACACCATTACCCCACCTGCTGATCGGCGAGCGCGATCCGTTTATGCAGCGCACGCTGGAGCGCATCCTCAAAGGCCGGTTCGCCCTGGCCTTTGCAGAAGACGGCGCCGAACTTTTGGCCCGGGCGCGCCGGAACCCGCCCGACCTGGTGATCCTGGAAGCGCTGCTGCCGGCGCTGGATGGCTTTCAGCTCTGCCGACAGCTGAAAAGCGATTTGGTGACGCGCGCCGTACCGGTGCTCTTTTACACCGTGCTGGCGGCGGAGGCGCGCGCCTTGCAGGCCGGCGCGGACGGCTTTCTTAAAAAGCCGCAGCCGCCCGGGCGGCTCATTGCCGAGATCCGGCGCCTGTTGGCAGCTTCTTTGCAGGAGGAGGAGAAATAATGGAGCGAATACCCACCTTTGTACCAAACCTGGACCAGATCATCGGCGGCGGCCTTCCCGCCCACAGCACCGTGCTCATTAGCGGCGTACCGGGCAGCGGCAAGACCGTCCTGGCCAACCAGATCATTTACGGCAACGCCACGCCCGATAAAAAGGGCCTCATCGTTTCCACCGTCTCCGAGCCGCTGGCGCGGATCCTGCGTTACGCTCAGGAGTTCACCTTCTTCGATCTCGAGAAAGTAACCAGCGCCGTCCTTTACGAGGACCTGGGGCCGCAGCTGCTCCAGGGCAACGGCGAGAAGGCGCTGGCGCACATCGAAGAGCTGGTGCTCAAGGTGCAGCCCACCTTTTTGGTGGTGGACAGCATCCGGGCTATTCACGAATTAAGCAGTTCCCCGGCGGCGACGCGGCGCAGCCTCTTCCGCCTGGCCGCCACCTTAAGTACTTTGCCCTGCACGGCGCTGCTGGTCGGGGAATACCATCCCGGCGATGTGCCGCACACGGTGGAAGCTTCCATCGCCGACGTGATCATATACCTGGATAACCATAACGCCGGCCCGTACGACCGGCGTGTTTTAAGGGTGCGCAAAATGCGCGGCAGCGCCTATATTTCCGGGGAGCACACCTTCCGCATCACCCCGGAGGGGCTCACCGTCTTTCCGCGCCTGGTCACCCCGGCGAAACCGCTGCAGTACACCCCCAGTGCAGAGCGCGTGCCGGTGGACATCCCCGGCTTTGACGACGCCCTTTTCCCCGGCGGCCTCCTGCGCGGCACGACTACGCTTCTCGCCGGCGACCCGGGTGTAGGCAAAACGGTAACGGCGCTGCACTTCCTGCTGGGCGGCGCCCGGCGGGGGGAAGCCGGTATCTACATCACCTTCCAGGAAGACCCCAGCCAGCTGGCCCGGATCGCCCGTAATTTCGGCTTTGACCTCGAGCGGCTCGTAGCAAGTAAAAAGCTGGCCCTACTTTACACCGCCCCGGTGGAGCTGAATATCGATGAGCACGCCCTGAAAATCACGGCCCTGGCCGAAAAGGTGGGCGCCCGGCGCGCGGTAATCGACAGCATCAGCGCCCTGGAGCTGGGTGCCGGGGGTGACCGCCGGCGGTTTTTCAACTTCATGTATGCGCTGGTGCAGCGGTTCAAGGACCGCGGCATCACCGCCTTTCTTACTGCGGAGATGGGCCAGCTCTTCGCCAGCGAGCTTGCCATCACCGGGCACGGTGTCTCGCACATCGCCGATAACATCATCCTGCTGCGCTACACAGAGCTCTCCGGGGAAATTCGCCGCGCCGTCACGGCCCTGGCCGCCCGCGGGAGCGACCACAGCAAAAGGGTTTATGAATACCTTATCTCCGAAGCCGAAGGCCCGCGCCTGCACCGGCCGCTGTCCAGCGCCTTCAACCTCTTCCGCCCGACGGCAGAGAAGGAGTAAGTTTATGCTCGATCAAAAGGGACAATCGCTTCTGGAAAACCTCCGGCAGCTGAGCCTCACTTTAGGTACTACTCTCGACCTTAACCACGAGTGCGCCGCCTTTATGCAGTGGCTGGCGCAGGTGATCCGGCCCGAGCTGGCCGCCTTGTTTTTGGCCGATGAAAAGCGGGAGCAGCTGGAGCTGGCCGGGGCTCTCGGCTTTAAAGCTGCGCAGGCGCGCCTGGCGCTGGGGCTGGACCCCTGGCAGTGGCTGAGCCGGCAGGGAGCCAGCCTGCCGCCGCCCGGAGCCCCCGGCCGCTTGGCCTTGCCCCTCGCCGCGGAAGGCGAGCTTTTGGGCCTGTTGGCCCTGGTCAGCAACGGAGAGGGCGCCCGAAAGGAGACAGAAACCTCCCTGACCGAAGTTGCCGCCGCCTTTTTTGCGCTGCATTTGCGCAACATTTACCGCCACCGCGCCGTAGAGCGGCTGGTCGAGCAGCGCACAGCAGAGCTGCGCGCCTCCGAGGAGCGCTTCCGCCGGCTGGCCGAGAACGCCCAGGACATCATCTACCGCTACGAGCTTATGCCCAAGCGCGGCTTTACCTACGTCAGCCCCGCGGCCGCCGCCGTCACCGGCTACACCCCCGAAGAGCACTACGCCGACCCCGACTTAGGCTTAAAGCTGGTCCACCCCGACGACCGCCCGCTGCTGGAACGGTATTTTCGCAATAAAGGCGCTTTCGGCCGGCCCGTCGTACTTCGCTGGGTGCGCCGGGACGGAACGGTGATCTGGACCGAGCAGCGCAACGTGCCCATTTACGACGGCGCCGGAACCCTGGTGGCAATTGATGGCATCGCCCGCGACATCACCGAGCGCAAGCGGGCGGAAGAGGCGCTGCAGCAAAGCTACGCCAAGCTGCAGCGCGTGCTGGAGGGCAGCGTGCGCTCCCTGGCCGCGCTGACCGAGCGGCGGGACCCTTACACCGCCGGGCACCAGCAGCGGGTGGCCGAACTCGCCTGCGCCATCGCCGGGGAACTGGGCCTCACCGAAGACCGGAGCCGGGGGCTGCGGGTGGCCGCCCTCCTGCACGACGTCGGCAAAATAGCCGTCCCGGCGGAGATCCTGGCCAAGCCGACCCGCTTGAGCGAGCTGGAATTCAGCATGCTTAAGGCCCACCCCCAGACGGGCTACGAGATCCTCTCGGGCATCGACTTTCCCTGGCCGGTGGCGGAGATCGTGCGCCAGCATCACGAGCGCCTGGACGGCTCGGGATACCCGCTGGGGCTCAGAGGAGAGGAGATCCTCCTGGAGGCGCAGATCCTGGCCGTGGCCGACGTGGTGGAGGCTATGGCCTCCCACCGGCCCTACCGGCCGCCCCACACCATTGAAAAAGCGTTGGAGGAGATCAAAAGGCACCGGGGCATCCGTTACTACCCGGCTGCGGTTGAAACCTGTATCCGGTTGTTTGCCAGTAACAAGTTTACTTTCCATGCGGTTATAAAACATGAATAGTTATTAAATGGAAGCCACTAGTAGGCATCAACACATTCAACAATCTATTGTAACTTCCTCAACATTATATAACGGCACGAATCCGGGTGCTATCTGCAAAAACGAAGAAGGTTTTATTGGAAAACGTCTAGTTTTATATAAATAATAGAATATTCCTGTCCAGGGGGTATCGCTTAATGTCTCCGGAAAAAGATAGATACCACGCGCTGGTAGACAGCCTGCCCGATGCTTTCGCCTACCATGAAATAGCCTTGGACGGCGAGGGGAAGCCGGTAGATTATATTTTTCTCGCCGTGAATCCGGCCTTTGAAAAGATGACCGGGTTGAACAGAGATAAAATTACCGGCAAAAGGGTCACCGAGGTGTGCCCTGGGATCCGGGAATCCGCCTTCGATTGGATCGGCATCTACGGCCGGGTGGCCTTAACCGGGGAGAGCGCCCGGTTCGCGCAGTACTTCGAGCCGTTAGGTCGCTGGTACGCGGTGACCGCATATCGCGACGAACCCGGTTTTTTTGCGGCGGTCTTCCGCGATATCACCGCCGAGAAGCGTTCCGAGGAAGCGCTGGAAAGATCGCGGCAGGAAAAGACGCTCATCCTGGAACACCTGGTGGAGCTGGTTGTTTATCTGGATCGAGATATGAACATCATCTGGGCCAACCCCGCTGCCGGCGACAGCGTCGGCATGAGCCCCGCAAAACTTGTGGGCCAAAAATGCTACCAAGTTTGGCACCGGCGGAACTCCCCTTGCGAAAACTGCCCCGTCGTCCTGGGCATGGAAACCGGCCGGGTGCAAAGCGGCGAGATAACCTCCCCGGACGGGCGCTGCTGGCGCATCACCGCCTCCCCGGTCCGAGACGAGACTGGAGCTATCGCCGGTGTGGTGGAGACCGCGCTGGAGATCACCGAGCAGAAACGATACGAAGCGGCGCTGCAAGAGGCGCACCGGCGGCTGGAAGAGATCATCGAATTTTTACCGGACGCCACCTTCGTGATTGACTGCGCAGGCAAAGTCATCGCCTGGAACAAGTCCATGGAAGAGATGACGGGAATACCCAAGGCTGAAATGATCGGCCGGGGCGATTACGATTACGCCCTTCCCTTTTATGGAAAGCGCAGGCCGATTTTAATCGATTTGGCCTTGATGCCAAGCTCGGAATTTGAAAAATATAAACAGGAGTATGAAGTCATCGCCTGGCGCGGCGACACCCTCTACAGCGAAACTTATGTCCCCAAAACTTACGGCGGCAGGGGCGCCTACCTTTGGGCGTCCGCAGCCAAGCTGCGCGACGCCGCAGGGAACGTGATCGGGGCTATCGAAACCATCCGCAACATCACCGAGCGCAAACGCTTCGAAGAACAGTTGAAATACTATAGCCTGCATGACCAGCTCACCGGGCTTTACAACCGGGCCTTATTTGAGGAAGAGCTGAAGCGTTTGGGCGGCGGCAGGGAATACCCTGTGACGATAATCTCCGCCGATTTGGACAACTTGAAATTAATCAACGACACCTTGGGCCACGACAAAGGGGACCTGTTGCTGAGAGCCGCCGCCGAGGTTATGAAAAAGTCTCTCCGGGCCTCCGATATCCTGGCCCGGGTGGGGGGCGACGAATTTGTGGTTATCCTGCCCCGGACAGGCGCGGAAACCGTTAACGAAATATTGAAGCGGATATCCTCCCACATCTCTTCACATAACCGGCAAAACCCCCAGCTGCCGCTCAGCATATCCCTGGGTTGGTCGACCGCAGAAGATGAAAGCAAGCTGCTGGAAGATGTATACGGGGAAGCGGACGACCTGATGTACCGGGATAAATTTCGCAAAGGGGTTGACACAAAGGTTCAAACTACCAAAACGCTTTTGTTGGCTCTAGGTGAAAGGGACTTTCTCACCGCAGGTCATGCCCAGAGATTGGCTACTCTTTCCCGAAAAGTAGGGGAAAAACTCAACCTTTCTCCGAAAAAGCTCTCGGGCCTGGTCCTTTTGTCCCAGGTTCATGACTTGGGTAAAGTAGGCCTACCGGACAGGATCGTGTTTATAAAAGGCCCCTTGAGCGAAGCGGAGTGGGAGATCATGCGCCGGCACCCGGAGAAGGGCTACCGCATCGCTCTCTCCTCTACCGATTTATTCAGGATAGCGGATTTAATCTTAAAGCACCACGAGCGGTGGGACGGCGGCGGCTACCCCCTGGGACTGGCGGGAGAAGAGATCCCGGTGGAATGCCGCATCATGGCCGTTGTCGATGCTTTCGACGCCATGACCAGCGAGCGGCCTTACCGCGGGGCCCGGAGCAGAGAAGAAGCGATCGGAGAGCTGAAAAAATGCGCCGGAAGCCAGTTCGACCCGAAAGTAGTGGATGCTTTCTTTTCAGTTTTAGAACAAGAAGATGGAGGGACATGGGGACAGGTCCCTTGTCCCGGAACGAGTTAAATCCTATCGATAACGCTTTTTGAAATTCCGGTTAGGCGGGACAGTTGCCTTATCGTTACA
>JAGUZX010000006.1 GCA_020060545.1 Desulfovibrio sp.
ACGGCGTGGCCCCCCGGGTGATCCTCCAGGCCGGCCTGGACGAGGCCGCTTTCAGGCGGCGGGTGGAGGCGCTCCTGGGCAAGATCCCCCAGGTGCGCGGCTGCGAGTCGACGCTGCAGATCAGCGGCGCCCTGGCCCGGGTACTGGCCCGTGCCGAACAGGAAGCGGCGCAGCTTAAAGACGACTACGTCAGCGTCGAGCACCTCCTGCTGGCCATGCCCGAAGAGGCCGAGGGCGAAGTAAAAGAGCTTTTCCGCCAGGGTGGCCTGGAAAGGGATAAACTTTTAGGCGCGCTGCGGGCGGTGCGGGGCGTCCAGCGCATTACCAGCGACAACCCCGAAGAGACCTACGAGGCCCTGCTGCGCTACGGGCGCGACCTGACCGGCCTGGCCGAGAAGGGCAAGCTCGACCCGGTGATTGGCCGCGACGACGAGATCCGCCGCGTGGTCGAGATCCTCTCCCGGCGCACCAAGAACAACCCGGTGCTCATCGGCGAGCCCGGCGTCGGCAAAACCGCCGTCGTCGAGGGGCTGGCCCGCCGCATTGTCGCCGGCGACGTGCCCGAAGGCCTGAAAAATAAACAGATCATCGCCCTCGACATGGGCGCCCTGGTGGCCGGCGCCAAGTACCGCGGCGAGTTCGAGGAGCGGCTCAAAGCGGTGCTCAAGGAGGTGCAGGAGGCGGCGGGGCGCGTGATCCTCTTTATCGACGAGCTGCATACCGTGGTCGGCGCCGGGGCCGCCGAGGGCGCCGTCGACGCCGGTAACCTGCTCAAGCCGATGCTGGCCCGGGGCGAACTGCGGGCTATCGGGGCCACCACCATCAACGAGTACCGCAAGTATATCGAGAAAGACGCCGCCCTGGAGCGGCGCTTCCAACCGGTGCAGGTCGGCGAACCCTCGGTGGAGGACACCGTCTCCATCCTGCGCGGCCTCAAGGAGCGCTACGAAGTGCACCACGGCGTGCGCATCCAGGACAGCGCGCTCATCGCCGCCGCCGTGCTCTCGGATCGCTACATCACCGACCGCTTCCTGCCGGACAAGGCGATCGACCTCATGGACGAGGCCTCGGCCCGCCTGCGCACCCAGATCGACAGCATGCCTGCGGCTTTGGACGAAATCACCCGCAAGGTGATGCAGCTGGAGATCGAGGCGGCCGCCCTGAAGAAGGAAAAGGACCCCTCCTCCCGGGAGCGGCTGGAGAAGCTGCAGCAGGAGCTGGAAGGCTTGCGCGGCGATGCCGGCGTGATGCAGGAACAGTGGCAGGCCGAAAAGCAGTCCATCGGCCGGCTGCGGGAGCTCAAGCGCGAGATCGAGGAGCTGCGCACCGAGATCGAGAAGGCGGAGCGGGCTTACGATCTGAACCGGGCCGCCGAGCTGAAATACGGCCGCTTGAACGGCCTGGAGCGGAAACTGAAAGCCGAGGAGGAGCACCTGGCCGGCAAGCAGAAGAAGGTGATGCTCTTAAACGAAGAGGTTACCGCGGAAGATATCGCCGGCGTCGTCAGCCGCTGGACGGGCATCCCCGTCAGCCGGCTGGTCGAAGGCGAAAAAGAGAAGCTCGTCCGCCTCGAAGAGATCCTGCACCGGCGGGTGATCGGCCAGGACGAAGCCGTCGCCGCCGTCGCCAATGCCGTCCTGCGGGCCCGCAGCGGGATCAAGGACCCCAACCGCCCTGTCGGCAGCTTCATCTTCCTCGGGCCGACCGGGGTGGGCAAGACCGAGCTCTGCCGCGCCCTGGCCGCAAGCCTCTTCGACGATGAGCGCAGTATGATCCGCCTCGATATGTCCGAATACATGGAGAAGCACACCGTCTCCCGCCTCGTCGGCGCGCCGCCGGGCTACGTCGGTTACGAGGAGGGCGGCCAGCTCACCGAAGCGGTGCGGCGCAAGCCTTACAGCGTTGTCCTCTTCGACGAGATCGAAAAGGCCCATCCCGATGTCTTCAACGCCCTGCTGCAGATCCTCGACGACGGCCGGCTCACCGACGGCCACGGCAGGCTGGTGGACTTCAAGAACACGATCGTGATCATGACCTCCAACATCGGCAGCCAGGAGATCCTCGCCTTCCAGGAAAAAGGCGGCGACTACGAGCGGATGAAAGCGGCGGTGCTGGCCCTGCTGCACCGGAACTTCCGCCCCGAGTTTTTAAACCGGGTCGACGAGGTAATCGTCTTCCGCGCCCTGGAGCAGGAGCAGATGAAGCAGATCGCCGGCCTGCTGCTGCAGCGCCTGGCCGGGCGCCTGGCCCAAACCATGGGGCTGGCCCTGGAGTGGGACGACGCCGCTTTAAGCTACCTGGCCGGGCAGGGCTTCGACCCCTCCTTCGGCGCGCGCCCCCTCAAGCGGCTGATCCAGGCCGAGGTGGAGACCCCCCTCGCCCACAAGATCGTGCGCGGCGCAGTCAAGGAAAAGGACACTGTAAAGATCTCCGCCGGAGACGCCGGCCTCGCCTTCACCGTTAAACAGGATCAAGGACACAGCACAAAAGGGAGGGAACGATCAGATGAAAGCTTTTCAGGTCAACCGGTTGATCAAAAGTGAGGACCTCAATCACCATGGCACCCTTTTTGCCGGGCGCATGGCGGAATGGTTTGTCGAAAGCGCCTTTATCGCCGCGGCAAACCTTTATAAAAAGCCTGAAGGGATCGTCTGTTTAAAAATTCACGGCATGCATTTCACCAAACCGGTCCAAAAAGGCGACCTGATCACGATTGAATCGAAGGTGGTGCTGACAGGTGACTCCAGCATCCGGACGTTTATCAAGGCCACCAAGAACGAGGAGCCGGATCCCTACCTGGAAGGCTTTATCACTTTCATCACCGTTGACGAAGACGGCCATAAAGTTTTGCATCACCTTCCCGCCCCACCGGCTGAAACTGAAGAAGAGCGGAAGTTGATTGAGCTTGCCAGGAAGCTTTCAAAAGAAAGATAATCCTGAAGGGATAAGACATGATGGTGCGCTGCCGAACGCCATTATCAAGAACCCCAAATTCGTTATCTAAACAAAGAGGTATCTGCCTGCTCATAAGAGAATTACTCTTTTGAATATCTTTAATATAAAAAGTTTACAATAGTGCCTGGCACCAAAATGAACTTTTTTGAGGAGCCTGCCGCGTGAATTTTTTCGAGGTCTTCCCCCACAACTTTTTCACCCTCTTTGCCTCGCCGAACCGGGAGATCTACGTGGAGGCGCTGCTGGTGCTGCACCGGCAGTACCGCCAGGAGACCAGGCTGAAGAAGCAGGAGCTGGTCTCGCGGCTGGTGGCCAACATGGAGAACCGCATGCTCGAGCTGCAGCACGAGGCGGACAACCCCTTCGGCCAGGACCAGGACGGCGAAATCAACCTTTCCGGGCGGGCCCACTACCTGCTGCGCCGCTTCCAGGAGACGGGATGGCTGGAGCCCGAGCCGGACATCGCCTCCTTCGAAGAATGCTACGTCATCCCGGGCTACGCCAGCAAGCTGCTGAACCTTTTTGCTGACATCCTCCACGGCCGGACGGTGGAATACAACGGGTTCGTCTACTCCACCTATTCCAGCCTGAAAACCGCCGACCAGGACCGCGACGAGTATATCTACGACGCCCTGAAGCACTCCCACCAGGCCACCCTGCAGCTCTGGGCCAGCCTGCGCGAACTGCTGGACAATATCCGCCTCTACCACCAGCGGCTCCAGAAGCAGGTCGAGGTCAGGGCCATCCTGGCGGAGCACTTCGACCAGTTCAGGCAGCTCATCTCCGACCGGATCTACCACCCTTTGAAAACCTTTGACAGCGTGCCGCGCTTCAAGCAGCGCATCGTCGGCATCCTCCGGGCCTGGCTGCGCGACCCGGTGCTGCTCCGCGAGCTGGCCCGCAT
>JAGUZX010000129.1 GCA_020060545.1 Desulfovibrio sp.
CCCCGCCGCGCCCGGCCCGGCCGGCGGGGCGGCAGACATCGTCCCGGAAAGACACCTGTTCGCCGGTAGCGCTGTAAAATATGCTGCCCGTTTTCCCGACAAAACCGGCCGTACCCTTAGGGATCCCGGCGGAATTTCTAAGGCGCTGCAAAAAAGAAACAAATTCACCGCGCAAGGCCATATCCCCGTCCAGGTAGAGAATCCACCGGCCGGCGGCCTCCCTTGTACCGGCGTAGCGGCCCGCGGCGGGGTAAAGGGAGGGGTGTGCCTCCAGCGTCAAGACCTTCGCTCCATATTCCGCGGCTACCGCGGCGCTGCCGTCCGTCGACAACGAATCAACGTAAATCCATTCTATATCGTCGGCTTTGGGTAGGGAGCGGAACAAGCCGGGCAGCCACCCGGCCTCGTTGCGCCCGATGGCTACGATGGACAACCAGAACTTGTTCGCCTTTTCGCCTTGCATTTTAGTTCGCTGGCCCCCTCCCGGCTTCACTTTGATTTTAAACGGGCAGTGCCAAACGCAGTTTTAAGTTCCGGTAGAGGGAAAAATAAAGTCCCGCAAAGAAGATAAAGACAAAATTAGTCTGGATACTGTGGTTGAAAAGCGACGGCACCAGAGAGCTGAAAGCGACCAGGAAAAGGAGCTTTAACAACCCGTATTCCGCGGCGGAAACCTTGCCGGCAAGATAGAAGGATCGCCCTTGCTTTAAGGGGCCCACCAGGGCCAGAGCAAGCGCAGCCAAGATCAAGGTCCCCAGGATCATCCCAAATTCAAGATAGTACTCGAGAATAAAATTGTGCGGCGTGGTGGAATAAGGGAAGAGAGTCGGCCAAAACTCTACGCCGTAACCGAAAAGGAAGGCAAACAGCTCCCGCCCGAAAATAAGCTCGAACCCGAGGGCGGCTACACCCAGCCTTAACAAATTCCCCCCCTCTTTGGTAATGCCGGTAAAGCGGGCTGTAAAAAAGTCATATTGCACCAGGAAAATAAGAAGAAGGCAGATTGCGATCGCAATGGGAAGATAATATGCCAATTTATGCTTCATTTGAAGCCGGCGCAGGAAAAACAGCCAGAAAAGCACCCCTCCTGCCAGAAGCATCACCACTCCCCCCCGGGATCCGCTCCAGGCAAACACGCGCAGCAGCAGGATGATGCCGGCAAAGCAGAGCAGTTTAACGCCCCGGGCATACCGTTCCAGGAAGATATAAAAAAGAAGGATCAGGACCACGACAACGACATTTTTCGCGAATTCATTCGGTTCGAGCATATACCCGTGCGCGCGCCCGTAAAGGGAATAAGGGAAACTGATCATGGAACCGGTTTTAAAATAACTGTAGAGTTGGCGGAAGGTCAGGAGGGGGATGCTCACCAGGACCAGCAGCCTGATCATCCTCTTGATTACGGCCGCATCGAGGGACAGGAAGTAGAAGAAAAACAACAAGAAATGCATCGTTAGATAAGAGATAAACTTGAACCAAAATTTCAGGTCGGGTGCGGGGGTATAAAGGTATGTAAAAAACATGGCGCAGGATAATAGAGACGCCCACAGGAGGCACGCCAGTTCACCATGAGACAGCAGCAAACGGTCGCGGTTCGGCCACCAGGCGAGGCGGAAACGGCCGCCCCCGCGATCATCATCCGGGATAAACAGGTAGCGCAGCATCATTGCGAGCGCCGAAACGGCGGCAATGCCCACGTAAAGGTGGGTAAGGTTAATCAGGCCGTGCACCGCACCGCCGCGCAGGCAGAAAACCAGGACAAAAAAGATGGTGATCACTCTGGCAATAGTTTCTTTCAAGGTTAAAACCGCTCCTCCAGGATCCGTTTAACCTGCGCATAGCGCTCCTGCCAGGTATGGGCGCCGGCATACTCAATCAGTCCGGCGGAGATTTCCGTTTTTTTTTCAGCCGCGCGCCGCAGCGCCCGGCAAAACCCCGGGGCGTCGGTATAAGTCTCCAGCGCCCCCCCCAGGGCCAGCAGCTCCCGCATCGGGGAGGCCACTACAGGCAGGCCGCAAGCCAGGTATTCGAAGTACTTGATCGGATTGATGGCATGCGTCAGCGGGGTTAATTGAAAGGGAATGATCCCCACGGTGGCGGCCCTCAAATACTGCGGGACGGCGGCGTGTTCCCTTCTTCCCAGCAAGGTAAAGTTCTTTTTTAAGCTTAAACGTGCCAGCCGCCGGACGGTTATTTTATCCTTTACCGCCCCGATCAGTAAAAAATGAAAATCCTCCATTTTGTCTGCGGCATACTCGAGCAGCTCGCAATCGAACCAGGCGTCGATCGTCCCGACAAACACGGCTACCTTTTTAAATCCGGCCGGGAAGTCGGCCGGCGCAGGCCCGCAGTCCCGGAAAAAAAACTCGCTCACCCCGTTGGGCAGGTAGAATACCGCGTCTTGCTTGATCCGCCGGGCATACTCGCACAATTCACGGGAGGTGGCCAGGACAACATCCGCCTTGGCGATCAGCTCCTCCTGCAGCGCCACCACGCTTTGCGGAATCCGGCTGAACTGATCGAAGCGGTCGGCCAGGCGGAAGCAGCTGACGCGGTGCGGAATCAGTTCCAGGAGGCTGACCGCCACCGGTCCGGCGCACCAGAGGATGTCCACTTCACCAAACCCGGCTTGACGGAGGCTTTGCTTCACCGGAGGAAGGCAATAGCGGTAATGGCTTCGACCGGCGTAGCGGCTGCGCAGCAGGGGAAGGTTGTAATACGGCATCAAGGTGAGGGGGATATGCCAGTCGATCCCCTCCACTTTCCTGATCCCTTCCTTCCAAACCTTGAAGCGGTGCCGGTTCACCCGGTCGGCCTTAAACAGGTGGAGAGGGCTGATCGCAGGGCCCAGCCAGAGGCAGCTGTGCCCGTCGGCGTGAAAAAGGCGGATATACTGGTGGGAGCCCAGGGGATCTTGATAATCCAAATCGTGCGATTCCGCGAAAAGTATTTTCACCCGGCGGTGTTCCCCCATTCAGGATTTAATCGCAAACGAAAGCCGCGCCGCGGGCAGCTTGACCCCGTAAGAAGGCGCATAAAAACCCTTTTCCATCCGCCCTTCCACCGCGGCGCCTCCGGCGGCTACAGAAAGCTGCAACGCCAGGTCACGCCCCCGCAAAATGTACCCGCCGAGATCATCCCTGATTACATCTACCGCCGGGTGCAGGTTGAAGTTCAGGCAATAGTTCGCACATCGCCCCCCCAGCAGGTCTTCCAGCTCCACCGCGCCGGGAAAAACGCGCACGGTCCGCCGGTGCACCGGCCCGAAACCGTGATGCAGCGCCTGCACCGATCCGGGCCGCAGCGCCTCAATCCGCGCCCCCGCCTGATCCTCCAGTAAAAAGAGCCCTCTCTGGCCGGGAATCCAGCGGTTTTGCTCTTTACCGGGAACGGCCAGGGTATTATGCGCGGCCGTGGCCCGAAAAGCATTCCGCTCTTCAGCCAGGGCGGAATAGGTAAAAACACCCGGATCGACAATAAAGTCCTGGCCGCAGACGTTTAATTCAAAGGAGAGCTTGTCATTGTGGGCATGAACCCCCCACCCTTCGGAGCCGCGGGAAAAGCAGGTGAAAGCGAGATAAAAGGGGCCGCTCCGAAAAATAACAACCCCGGCATGCGGGTAATAAACGGTCTCACAGGCCCCGCTCTCTGTTTCATGATCCCGGGCGGCAGGTTGCATCAGGGTGATCCTGGTTTGCACCGGCCAATGTTCGTTACTGAAAATTATAGCACCGGCTTCTCGCTTCTTCAACCTTTTCCGCGGCGGCGCGGCGCCGCCGCACTTAACCCGGCCCGGGAAAGCCTCCCGGGAGCGGTTAAAACTCTTTAAAGCTTCCCGTGCTTCCGCGCCGAGACCTTCCCAGAACAGCAGGCGCTCCATTTGAAAAGAGCCCGCTTCCACCGGAAAGTCGCCGCGGCCGAAAATGCACCCGGCAATCGCCAGGAGATAACGAAAATCGCGAAAATCCTCTTGGAAGGACGCTGCCGCACGGTTAAACGCTCCTACCGGTGTCAGTTTAAAGAGCCGCCCGCTGTCAAAATCACCGAGCAGGGGAAGCCGTCCGTCCGGCTTGGCCAGGTCCGCGATATACTCGAACATCCGGATTAGCCTTTCCAGGTACCATCCCGGAAAAGGAAGCGCTTTGCCAAAATCCAGTTCCCCCCGGCCGGCGTATCGCTGCAGGCGCAGCCGCCTTTCCCGGTCCAGGCTCATCAAAAGCAGGCTGCCGATTAAAAATATTTCGGCGGTCAGCCGGTGATAGCCGGTCGAGGCCTCAAAATTACTGCCGTCAGGTTTGACCTGCCGCCGCATCTCTTTGACAAGCTCCCGCGCGGCGAACGCGAGCCAGCGATCGCTGCGCGGGAGCCAGGGACAGGCCGCCTCCAGGCTGATCATCCCGGCCAGGTCGGCCAGGTAATGGTTCCCGGTAAAAAAGCTGTAGCGCTCAAGGTTTTGCCGGATATGCATCGCGTGTTCGTAAAGGCTTCCCGTAAAAAGGGCTCGAAAAGGCGCGGCGAGCAGGGGCGAATCGAGAAAAAAAGTATAACCCAAAAGCCAGTTGACAACCCGAATGGCCGCCTCCATGGTGCAGCACCAGTTAACGCCGCAGGCGCGGGGATTGTGAACCATCCAATCGGTTATTTGCAGGACAAATTCCGCCGCCAGGGCCTCCGTTTCTCCGCCGGCGGATCGGAACGCCAGCCCCATTACCCCGAGATGCTGGAACCGGGACAGTTCCCAGGGGATTTTAACCTCCGCACCGGGAAACCGCCCGACCGGTATGGCGCGGGACCAGGCCAGCGGTTCCCACCGGTAACCGGAACGGAAATCAAGGTGCCAATCAATCGGGTTGTAGCGATCCAGCGCTAGGCGCAGTTTCTCCCGCACGCCGGGATCGAACCGGTCGCGATCCAGCTGCAGGGCCGCGGCGATACGGTTTCGGGCGAGCCTTTCCTGCTCCGGTCCCGGAGGCATTTGATAATGGTGCCCTTCAAATCCCGCGCTTTCAGTACAGTAGCCGACCTTGACCGGGCCCGAGCCGAGCAGGTCAAAGCGGTGCGCTGCAGCCTCCCGCGCCAGGAAGCGAACCGTCTCAAGCTTGCCTTCCCGCCGCAGAGATTCACCGATCGCCGTTGATGCGAAGTTCCCCGGGAACAGGGGAAACGGCGATCCGGCAAACTTATGCCCGCCTTTAAAAACGCCGGCAGCGCCGCCGTTTAACCAGCCCTCTCCCCGCTTTTGATCCCTTCGCCGCTGCGGGCCCGCCATTAAGCGTCCAGTGATCTTGCGCGGCACCGCTCCGGGAGGCAGGGCCAGCATTAATTTTAGCTTATTTACCATCGTTGTTTTCTTCCTGTTACTAACGGCAAGTAATTAGGAGCCCGGCGGCCCCTCCGCCGCGCCGGCGGCAAGGACTCCCGGCATACCCGCGCCCAGCAGGCAGTACTTAAAACCGTGCTCGCTCCATAAACGCGCATCGAGGCAGTGCCGCGTGTCCAGAACCTGCCGGGTGCGCATCAGTTTCCCCAGTTCACGGGGATAGAGAAACTTAAATTCGTCGTGATCCGCCAGTAATAAGGCCAGGTCCGCGCCGGTAAAAGCCATGGCGAGATTGTTTGTTTCCTCCGGAAAAGCGGTGACACGGGGGTCGTAAACCCGGCATTCAATGCCGCGCCGGCGCAGCGCCTCCAATACCGCCAGGGCCGGGCTTTCCCGGGTATCCTCGATATTTCCCTTGTATGCCACCCCCATCACCGTCACGACCGGGGCGGGGATACCTTCGACCAGCCGGGCGGCCCATTCGGCAACATGAAGGGGCCTTTGATCGTTAATCGACCGCGCCGTCGCCAGGAGGCGCGCTTCTTCAGGGAAAGCGGAAATGACGAACCACGGGTCCACGGAGATACAGTGCCCGCCCACCCCGGGTCCGGGCAGATGCAAGTGAACCCGGGGATGAAGGTTCGCCAGGCGGACAACCTCCCAAATGCTGATCCCCAGCTTCTCGCAAATGAAAGAGAGTTCATTGGCAAGGGCGATATTGACATCGCGAAAGATGTTTTCCGCCACTTTAACCATCTCCGCCGTCCGGGAGTCGGTTAAAATGATTTCCCCTTCCACGAAAGAACGGTAAAGGGCTTCGGCTTTTAAAGCGGACGGGTGGTTATAACCGCCGATAATCCGGTTATTTTCAATCAGCTCTTTCATGGTTCGTCCCGGCAGCACCCTTTCGGGACAGTAGGCCAGGAAAAAATCGCGGCCGGCAGTCAAACCTCCCTTTTCCAGCAGGGGAGCCACTAACTTCTCCAGCGTGCCCGGCGGGCAGGTCGATTCAAGGACAACCAGGTTGCCCTGCTGCAAATGGGGGCGGATCGCCTCCGCCGCTGACCGGACATCGTTAAGATCCACTGCAACATCACCCGGTCCATGATTAACCGGGGTCGGCACGGCGATAAAAAAGATATCCGCGGGCTCCGGCTCCATTCGGGCTACCAGTTTCCCGGAGTTGACCGCAGCCTGGACCAGGGTATGCAAACCGGGCTCCTGGATATGAACCAGGCCGCGGTTGATGCTCTCCACCAGGGAAGGCTTCAAGTCAACACCCACCACCTGGTACCCGCTGTTGGCCAAAACGCTTGCGGTCGGCAGGCCGATATAGCCCAGGCCGAGGACACAAATTTTCTGTTTCTTCCCTTTTTCCTGGAACATCTTCACCTCTCCCATGCGGCTACCATAAGCGGGAACCGAAAATGACCACATTCGAAGCGGCCAGGATAATCAAACCCGAAACAAGCACGCCGCAGGCTATAATCGCCAGTGCCGCCCGCAAAGGGAAATTAAAAAAAGCCGCGGCCACGCTGGCCGTCCATGCTCCCGTGAATGGCAAAGGGATCGCCACGAACAGGAAAAGGGCGTACTTGCCGTACTTCCTGATTAAGTTGCGCTTGATGTAAACTTTTCGCATCATCCGGTAATAGAGATAGCGGATTACCCTGACCCTAACCAGGTACTGTTTAAATTTCCTTAAAACCAGGATGGCCGGGACGACGATGGCCGTGTTCCCGATAAAACCGAGCGCCAGGGCCTCCAGGTTGCTGAACCCGAGATGGAGGGCCAGGGGCAACCCGCCGCGGATCTCCGCGACCGGCAGCGCCGAAATAAAGAGTACTTTCAAAATATCGATTAACATTCCGGATAATCCCCTTTTTTAATTTGCCGTGCCGCCCGGCGGTAAGCGCCGCGGTTTAAAGCGCCTGTTTTTTAATGCTGAGGCGTCCGGTTTTGAGCAGATCGCTCAGCCTGATCTTCTCAGACCGCAAAATGACCCAAAGGAACCCTGCGCCCGCAACGACGGCCACGATTACTTTTAACCCGGCTTTACACCAAAAACCCGGCACCGTAAAAGCGATCAACACGATCAGGCCGGCGGAAAGCAGGATGATCAAAACCAGCTTGAACAGGTTTCCCCACTGGTAATAGATCGGGAACAGCCGGGCCGAGACCACGGCGTAGCATAAAGCGAATACCAGGTAGGAAAGCCCTGTCGCCGCCCCGGCGCCGACGATGCCCCAGAGCGGGATAAACAGGTAATTCAAAGCGATATTCAGCAGCGCGATAAACCAGCAAGTCAATAAGATATAAACCGTTTTATTTTTCACCAGGATGCCGACCACCGTCACCTGGGCGGTGATGAAAAAGAGGATCCCCAGGGCCAGGGCGGGGATGGCGGCATAGGAAGCGCGGTAAGGCTCGGCGACGAGGATATGGAGAACCTCCCCGGCCAGGGCGAGAAACCCGAGAACAATAAAACCGGCCCCGGCAAGGAAATAATTAATCGTCTTTCCGAAAACAACGCGGGCGTATTCCCTGTCCGTTTCGTAAAGCTTCAGGGCGTGCGGCAGCCAGGACTGCCCCAGGGCGCCGTGCAGGAGCATCGGTACGGCCGCCATCGAAACCGCGATCGAGTAAAGCCCGACTTCCTCCAGGGAGGCCATCCGGGCCAGCATCACCCGGTCGGCGTTGCTGAAAATCCAGAAAGCAAGGATCACGGGCAGCAGGGGCAGCCCGAACGACAGGATTTTCTTCAACTGAACGGCGGAAAAGCGCCAGGCCAGCAAATCCCTGATAAACCAAAGCCGGACCGGGATCATGATCAGGCAGGCGGAGCCGGCGCCGACCAGGGCGCCGGCTATGCCCAGCCGAAAATACAGAGCGAAAAAGACGGATAATACCAGCGTGAGCAGCGCCGTGGTCACGTTCAAAACAGTAAAGATCCTGGCTTTGAACTGGTTGCGCAGCGCCTGGGCCAAAACCGTATTCAGCATGGCCGGAGGGGCGGCCAGCAGCCCGATTGTCCAGGCCAGGTGGTAGTGTTGGTTCCCAAAAAGCAGCTGCACGATCTGGCGGTTAAACGGCAGCAGCGCCAGGATAAAGACGATACTCCAGGCCGTTAAAAATATAAACCAGGTGGAAGTCAGCACCATCCGTTCATCGTCCGTTTTGCATTCAAAAAAAAAGCGGGCATAGGCCTCTTCACCGCCCAAGATCAAAAAACCGGTAATCAGGCTGACAAGCGGCGTGATATAGCTCCAGGCCCCGTATTCATCGGTCGAAAAAATCCTGGTGAAAATAGGGGCCGAAATCAAGGACATGCTCTTGATCAGGATATTCCCGGAACTGTAAACCAGGATATCATGAAAAAGCTTCTTGAAACTGAAGGCCGGCGCATTGTTTAAAGCGGTGGCGGTTTCAGCGGCGGACTGCAAGTTGACCCTTCACTCCAATTTTAAATTAGACATCCATGAAGCCCAGGCTTCAACCATCTGATGGATGAAAATAGTAATGCTCTATTTTCAGGATAGCAATTAACGTATTTAGATCGCCCCGGGGACTGTTTTGCTGTTCTCTATTTTTTTCTCCAGCAGCAGGCCGATCTCCTGCAGCCTTGCCCCCCAGGTATTGGCGCGGGCAAAATGAACCGCCTCCCGGTACAAATCTTCCGTATAAGCAGCGTAAGCTTCTTCGATGGCCCGGTCGACAGCGTCGCCCTGCCGGTAGACCGTGAAAAATTTTTTAAAGCGCGCCGGCCAGGGGAAAAAATCCGTGCAGACTACGGGGCGCCCGACTGAAAGGTATTCAAAGCATTTCTGCGGGAAGCTGTATTCGCTGTTGTACTTCGTGTCGTAAGGCATTAAAAGCACGTCCATCGACGCCATCACCGGCCGGATTCGGTCTCGCTCCAGGGGGCCCAGGTAGTCGACTGCCGGCGAGTTTAAAAAAAGGCGCCATGCCTCCCGTTCTTTCCGGCTCAGCCTGGACATCTCCACGACCGGCCCCGCCATCACCAGGCGGTATTTCCCGCTGCCGGCGACGGCCCGGAGCAAATCCAGGTCCAACACGTAGCGAATGGTGCCCACATAGCCGATCGTTTTAACTTTTTCCTTGCGGAACGGGAAATCGCCGGGGATGAATTCGTCCACCCCGTGGAGCGCCAGGAACGCTTTGCCGGTATGCCGGAAACGGCTGTAAAGGTTCGGCGATGTCACGACGATCAGGTCGACAATTTGCGCCAACCTGGCTTCTTCGTTTAGGTGCCGGCCTCCCCCGAAATTATCGTTGCAAAAATAGAGTACCGTTGCGCCGCGCTCCTTGAAGTATGCGGCAAAGCGGCGCGCATAATGATCGTGAATCCAGACCAGGTCCGGCTGAAAGTTATTTTTCGCCAAAAAAGCGGTTACCTGGAGCAGCCTTCTTTGATCGTTGAGGCCCCTGGATAAACGATCCGGAATAAATTTGCAGCCCGGGTAGTAAACCGTTAAATTAGCGCTTTCCGCTTTACTCCACGGCAGCAGGGTTTCACCCAGCCGGCCAAAACGGTTAACCCAGATTACCCGGTTTTCCCTGGACAGCCGGTCCATGAGGATATGTTTTTCCCGGTAGGGCTCGTCCCAAAAACTCTGGGTGACACACAATATCTTCCTGTTTTGGAGCACTTTCAGTTCCTGTTCCGGCATCTCACCACACTTTCCAGGGCGCTTTACCGCTTTCCCAGTATCCTTCAAGAATTTTCAGGTCCCGGTAGGTGTCCATGCACTGCCAAAAATCATCATGGCGGTAAGCAACCAGCTCGCCGGCGCGGGCAATCCGCGACAGCGGCTCCCGCTCCCAGGCCACATCGCTTTTAATATAGTCGAGCGCCGCAGGCTCGATCACGAAAAAACCGCCGTTAATCCACCCTTCGCCCGTGAGCGGTTTTTCTAAAAACTCCGTAACCATATCCCCGTCAAAGCTGAGGCTCCCGAACCTGGCCGGAGGGCGGACCGCTGTAACCGTCACCAGCCTGCCGCAAGCGCGGTGATGCGCAAGCAATTTCTGCAGATCAACATTGGCGACCCCATCGCCGTAAGTTAACATGAAAGTTTCCTTGCCCAGCCAGGAAGAGAGCCGCTTGAGCCGGCCTCCGGTGTTCGTGAGCAGCCCCGTATCCACCAGGTGCACATTCCAGTCCTCGTGCCCGCCGTTATGTACCGACACGCTCCCGTCCGCCATGGAGATGCTGATGTCGCCGTTCATGCAGTAATAGTCGTGAAAGTAACGCTTGATCACCTCGCCTTTATACCCCAGGGCGACGACAAACTCTTTAAAGCCGTAAAATGCATAATACTTCATAATATGCCAGATCATCGGCCTGCCGCCGATTTCGACCATCGGCTTGGGCCTGACCGCCGTTTCTTCGGCCAGGCGGGTGCCCATCCCTCCGGCAAGGATAACCACTTTCATTGTTAATTCTCCTCCCTTCAGCGGATGCAGCTACTACTTCGCCAGCATTAGAACAAAATCCTCCATGTTCTAAGTTTCGAGCCGGCCGTTTGCGAACTGATCCGCGGGAAAAAGCTGCACCTAAAGCAAGTGGGGCTTGATCAATCTTTTTGGCCCAGCAGATACAGCCTTCGAACCAGCAAATTCTCCCGCGGCATACTTTGGAAGCTTTGATGCATTTTTTCCGGGTTAATCGGGAGGTCATCCCACTTTTCTTCTTCCGCTGAAACAACCCTGAAGCCGGCGCTTTGAAACATCTCCACAACCTGACCGGCGCGCAGCCGGTTGGTATAAAAGCCGGCGCGCTTGAATAAGGCGCTTTCCCAGACCCGCGGGCCAAACCGCAGGGAATTAAGGCCCTCGCCGAGGTGATCCTGCAAATCGATCCGGTGCGAAGTAAAACTGCCCCTTTTGTGCGCGCGGCATAGCTCCCGCAGAAACGAACCGATCTCATTCAGGTGAATATGCTCCAGGACATCCTGAGAGAAAGAAAAGTCTAGCGAACCGCTTTCGAGAGAGCGCAGGCTTGCGATTCCACCGGTCAGGTAGGTGGTGCCGGTGGCTTGAAGCAGCTCTTCAAAAGAACGGCAGGCCAGCAGCCGCTCCGCTCTGGTGAAGCCGGAGCCGGCCAGCTCCCGGGCAAGTCGTTTGTAGAAGGCCATATCCCGAACGGCATGCCCGCCCTGGTCCAGCAGAACCGTCTTTTTCGCACCCGCCGCCCAGGCAATCAGGCCTGTAGCCGCCGAATCACCGGGGCCGATTTCCAGCAGCGCCGCGCCCAACAGGGATACGCCACTGTGGCGCCGGTGATTTTGAAAAACAGAGAGGGCGTACCCCGCGTCATCCATACCGCCAAGTTTGAATATCCCCAGCGGCCTGAAGAGGACATGCTTATACGGTATCAGGCACAGGGCCAGTTTTACGCCCATTTTTAGCCGCCACGGCACTTTTGCTTTCAGCTTTGCACTGTTAATCGACAATACTCCTTTCTGCAACCCCGGCCCCGTTGATCAAGCAGAGGCGATCCGCCAGGGAGCCGTATTAACCGGCGCTTTTTATGTTCGCTCGATGCTCCTTAAAAAGGTTCCCGTTTTTTTCACTTTCGTTGAAACGGCATCACGGTAGACGGCCATCGTTTTCGCGAGCATTTTATCAAAGGTAAAGCGCTTGGCAAATTCATCCCTGGCGCTTAACCCCATCCTTACCCTTAACTCCGGCTTCTCCAAAAGTTCCGTAAGCCGCTCGCAAAACTTTTCGACATCACCGCGGGGGATTAGAAACCCGTTTGACCCGTCAGCCACCGCTTCTTTTACTCCCCCGACATCCGTTGCCACCACGGGCAGGCCGGCCCGCATCGCTTCGAGGATGGTCAAGGGGAAACCTTCCCAGAGCGAGAGCAAAATAAAAACCTGCGCCGCGGCCAGTTTTTCGGCAACATCGCCGCATACGCCGTGGAAGCGAATGCGGCTTGAAATACCCAACTCCCGGGCCAGGGCTTCGACCTGCGGGCGTAAAGGGCCGTCCCCGATCAGATCCAGTTCCCACGGCAAATGTTGAAGGCGGTTTAATCCTTTCACCAGGGTATAGTGATCTTTCTGTTTTTCAAACCGGGCCACCATCAATAGGCGCGGCGGGCTTTTGCCCGGATTTCCCCGGAGGGATTTTGGAATATCGGGCATTCCATTATGGACAACCACGACCTGGTCGGCCCGGCCTACGCCGCTATTTAAGGCCAGTTCCCGGTCGTACTCCGATACCGTGATCACCCGGTCCGCCAGCGGAGCCGCCAATTTTTCGGCCCAACGGTAAAACCAGGTTAACCTTGATTCCATCCCTTCGGTAAAAGTCCACCCGTGTGCGGTAAATGTAACCGGAATATTGAGCGATCGCGCGGCCAGGCGTCCCACCCATCCGGCCTTGGATGAATGAGTCGTGACCAGGTCAGGTTTCAGCTGTTTGAGTATGGAGCGTATTTCGAATACGGCCAGGCAGTCTTTCCAGGGGTTTAAGGGGCGTACCAGCTGCTTGAGCGGCCGACAGGCGATCCCTTTATTTTGCAGATCGTCGGTAAATGGACCGGTTCCCCCCACGGTCACCAAAACATCGTGCCCCAGGGACTGCAGCCCTAAGGATAAATCACGGAGATGAACCTGAGCTCCCCCGATCAGGTCTGACCGTGTATTGATGTGGACTATTTTCATCACCGGATCAACTCTCCGCGCTTTTGCCTGTTGGATCTTGCTTCCCTGCCGCCTCTTCCGGCGCCAGTTGAATATCCTGGTTGACCGGGGCCACGATGAAAGGGATCTTAATGCGTACCGTGCTCCGACCGCTGATACCATTCCACGACCCGTTTCAAACCTTCGCGAAATTCTATTTTCACTTCATATCCGATCAGCTCCTTGGCGGAGGCGGTATCAGCCCGGGAATGGCGGATATCGCCCGGCTTCGGGTCCATGTATAACGGGTTTATTTGTGTGCCCAGGATGCCGTTTAAATGGCGAACCAATGTGTTTAAAGAATAACTGGCGCCGCAGGCGATATTGATTGTTTCACCCCGGCCCACTTTCGGAGAGCGGCAGGCCAGGATATTGGCTTCCACCGCATTTTCGATATAGGTAAAATCACGGGTTTGCTCGCCGTCCCCGAAGATAACCGGCGGTTCGCCGCGCAGCATGGCGGTGATGAATTTCGGTATAACCGCCGCATATTCCGAAGCCGGATCCTGGTAAGGACCGAAAATGTTAAAGTAACGCAGACCGACAACTTGGAGGCCGTATAGATCGCTGAAAACCCGCCCGTAAAGCTCCCCGGCGTATTTGCTCACGGCGTAGGGCGACAGGGGATTGGCCGGCGTGCTTTCGGCAACCGGCAGTCTGGCCGTGTCGCCGTACACCGCGGAAGATGACGCGTAAACGATCCGTTCCACGCCCATCTCCCCGGCTGCAGCCATTAAATTTAAAGTGCCTTCAATGTTAACCTTATTGCAGTAAAGCGGGTCGTCCAGAGAGCTTGAAACAGAAGAAACAGCGGCCTGGTGCAATATGTAGCGGACGCCGTTTAAAGATTTGCGGACAATGTCAGAGTCACAGATATCCCCTTTAATTATTTCCACCTTGGCCAACCCTTCCAGGTTCGCCTCTTTACCGGTGCTATAATTGTCCAAAACCCGCACCGCGTAGCCTTCACCGCAAAGCCGCCGGACGATATTGCTCCCAATAAAACCGGCTCCCCCGGTCACAAGGAACAAAATACTCCCTCCCCCGGCGCCTGCCGGACCCTTACCATCCAGGCAAGCGCACCAGTTTTATATTCAACACCTTTCAATAAAATCCCTTTACCTCCAATGCGGAAAACATTTCCGCCCTGCACAGGCTGCCCCCTGGAAAGAGGCATTGATTTGACCATGTTTCAGGTGCAGGCCCTGATCAGGTAGTAAGCGCCCGGGGCGGCAAATAAAACCAGCAAAAAAACCGCGGCGGGGATGAACGGAATATGGAACGAGAAAAGCACGGCAATCGCCGCGGCAAAAAGGAGCAGGTAAAAAAGATAGACCGCCCGCCTTACTCTTTTTGAAAGCGGAGGCTTGCCGGCGCCGCGGCCGGACGGCCGGATCGTGTTTTGGAAGGGCAATTTGCCCAGGAAGTGCAGCGTGATCTCTGCGGCGGGATAGATGAAAAGCAGAAAACTTCCCGGCACCAGGTAAAGTGCAAGCGGTGCATCGATCCGGAAAAGATAGAGGGCGGCCAGCGAAAAGCCCAGGAGCATCCCCCCGGTCCGGTCAAGCGGAATCACCGCAGGGCGCAGGTTGTACGGGTACAACCCCAGGCAGCCCCCCAGGACGATCAGCGCCACGCCGGCGATAAGATAACGCGCGTGCAGGGATAAAAGCACGCCCAGGGCAACACCCATGACCGCCGTTATCGCTGCGGCGAGACCGTCCAGGCCGTCTTGCAGTTGAAAAGCGTTGCTCATCAGGAGAACCCAAACCGCAGCCAGGAAAAGCGTGAAAAAAACAGGAACCCGGTAGCGGCCAAAGTATTCTACCAGATTCAGCAGGGAGCCGCGGTTGCCGAAAACCAGCAATACGGCGGCCGACGCCTGGCCGAGCAAAAGAAAACGGCGGCCGGTAATACGGTAGTGGTTAAGCAAGCCGGTGAGAACAAGCAGTGTCACGGCGGCGAGGAGCAGCCCCACTTTTAACGTGAAGGGGAATACCAGCAGCGAGCCGGAAACAAGAAGCAGGTAGATTAGCAGGCCCCACGGCGGGGGGCGTTCCACAATCTCCGCCGCCTTTTCCCCTTGTGTTTCCGTGGCGGGGGCGCCTTTCACTTTTGGCGCCAGCAGGCTCCCGGCCCGGATCAGAAGCAAGGCCGATGCCACTCCGGCGGCGTCCATGAGCACATCCGGGATGGCCGCGGATCGTCCCGGGACAAAACCCTGGTAATACTCATCAAATATACCGTAAAGCAACGCCATAAACAGCGTCCACCCGGCAGCGCCTCCTCTCCAGGGGGAAATCCCTCCGGACAGGGCCCGGTAAAGGAAAAAACTGAATGCGGCGTAGCCGAAGAAGTGCTCCAGGCCGAAAGGGAGCCGAATTTTCTCGAGCAGGGGGTCCCCGGCGGGCAGAGAAGACAAATAAAAGATTAGAAACATGAACAAAACGGGCGGCGCCCACAAACAGAACTTGCGCCGGATCGAGTTTAAGCGCCCGGTCCCCGTTTCGCTTGAAGCAGGCTGTTTAAAGGTCAATTAATTAAGCTCCTTTATGGCCTAACTGCGGAAGAACAACGAGTTAATGTTCGATGTGGCGGTCCTGGCCTTACTTTTAACCAGCTCCACCGATTCCAGTTCCGCCTCGCTCAGATCCCCCCGGGCGTTGACTATTAACTCCAGCACTTCAACCAGCGCCTCGCTGGCCGAGATCATCTCTTTCACCGCGGCGGTCAGCGCTTCGCCCTCGATGATCCATTCCGCTTCTCCCCTTTTTACCGGAACGGTCCAGTTGGCCATCTCTTCATATGACGGAAAATTGTGGTCTAAATGTTCGCGGCTGATCCAGAGAAGGGTCTCTTTCCGCTCTTCCAACCATTCGATCCGCTCCTGGTCGCTCATGTCCCTGGCCCATACATCAAGGTCGAAAAGGGCCGCACTGACAGCCTGGACGATCTCTTCGACGTATGCATTCACGGCCAGAAAAGCCTCGCGGTCAAGCTTTCCTTTCAGGCCGCACCCGGCCGGCAGCAGGAAAAGCGGCAAAAGGGTTAAAGTAAATGCGAACAGGCCCAGCTTTTTCATGCAGCTTACCTCCCGGCAAGACGAAAGTCCGTTATTTCCCCTTGCTTTCAAAGATACTGCTCCGCCCTGATTTCACTGGGTTCGACATTTTCTCCCAAGTTTCCTGCAACATGCTGACACTTCATCCGGCGGCGATTCCAGACCGGCATTTTCCACGGTATTTTCCTCATTGTCATAACACGTTTTTAACCATAAGATATAATTGCAACGAAGCGCTCTTCGTAACAACGAAAATCGAATCGGGACGGGAGGTATGGCTTTGGGGAAATGCATCGGCCTTGGCAAGCTTTATTTGATGCCCGTTTGCCTCTTGGCGGGAGCGTTGATTTTACACGGGTGCGCCGCCGGTTCCGGCGCCGGCCCCGGTGCGGGGGGTGCACCGCCCGGTGAAAGTGCGGGGTTAACCGCAAATACAGTCAAGCACGAACCGGCAGTAACCGAGGGACAGGAAATTATAATCCCGCTGCCGGTCAACCGAGATACGCCTTCCTCCCGGGTTGTCGACAGGGGGCTGAGCCAATCCGCTGAAAAACGCATCGCCCTTACCTTCGATCTGGGGTGCCTCAGGGAAAGAAAAGCGGCGCCCGCTTCTGAACTTGAATGGTTGAACGAGCCGACCATCTCTCTTTTGCTGATTTTGGAGCGATACGGCGTCAAGGCGACCTTCTTTCCCCAGGGCTCCTGGTTGGAAGATCACCCCTACCTGGGCCGGGAAATCGCCAGGCGGGGCCACGGCCTGGGCAATCACTCTTACACGCACCGTTCGTTTCTCGATTTGACTGACGCGGAAATAATTGACGAACTGCGTAAAAGCAACCGCGTCATCGAAGCTGTCACCGGATTCCGCCCTTATTATTACAGGCCTACTTTCGGCCTTTACACCGATTCCCACCTCAAGATTTTTGCCGGTGAAGGGTTCCCTTATACCATCATGTGGTCGGTTGCATCATTGGATTCGGCGAAGGTGGGTCCATGGGGCCCGATTACACCGGCCTCTATCATCTACCTGGTGGTTGGATGGGCCGATGACGGCAAAATTGTTTTAATGCACGATCAGCCAAACACGGTCAAGGCGCTGCCCTCAATCATCCTGGCGCTGCGCCGAAAGGGGTTTACCTTCGTCACCCTCGATGAAATGCTGCCGCCGCCGGAGCCGGTCAACCCGGTTAAATATACGGTTAAAAAAGGGGATACGCTGGAGGGCATCGCCCGGCGGCATGGGGTGAGCGTGGCGGAGATTGTGGCGGCCAACATTTCGGAGAAAATCCTGGAAAAATACCGCTGATATCCCCGGCCGGTGCAATCACCGGCCGGCGGCTAGATCCCGGGCAGGTTGTTTTTCCACCAATCAATCGTTTCGTCCAGCCCCCGGTCGAGGTCGTACCCGGGGCGCCAGCCCAGTTCACTGTCCAGGCGGCGGGTATCCGCCACCAGCAAAGCCGGCTCGTTTTCGGGGGCGGGAATAGCGCCCAGGAGGAGCAGCTCCGGCCGGTTTTGCTTGAGGGCTATTTTGGAGACGATCTCTTTCAAGGCAACCGGTTTGCCGGAAGCGATATTGACCGGGCCTGTCAGCTCGCTTTCCAGCAGGTTCACAAATGCCGCGGCCACGTCCTTAACGTAAAGAAAATCTCGGATCTGGTTGCCATGGGTGCAGGGGGCCGGTTGGCCGCGCAGCAGGGAGACGATGACCGAAGATACCAGTTTTTGCAGAGGCTCATGAGGGCCGTATAAAAAGAAAATGCGGCCCCAGGCGGAACTGATTCCCGCCTGGGCGCTGGCGGCGGACACCAGGGACTGCAGCGAGTTTTTACAGACTCCGTAGAGGGTGGCCGGGGTCAGGGGGGTCACCTGTTCGGAACAGTAACCGTAGCGCCAGTCGTACTCGGCGCAGGTCCCGGCGGTGACTATCCTCCGCCCGTTGTTTACGGCAAACGCCTGCAAAAGATCCAGGCTGCCTTTTACCCACCGCAAATTCTCCAGCGAGGTCCAGCTCAATTTTGGCACGATATACCAGGCCAGATGCAAGAGGTGGGTCGGCGCCACGGATTTCAGCAATGCATATACTTGCCCGGGATCCAGGAGATCGGCCTGGTGCCAGGTTGCGCCGGGCGCCTGCCCCCGGGCAGGCTTGGTTGAAACGGCATGCACCTGGTAGCCTTTCTCCAGCAACAGCGGCAGGCAATGGCGCCCGATAAAACCGGTGGCTCCGGTTAGTAATACCTTTTTCATCTTTCAAAATCCGGTATATTCCGGTCCTTTTCCGAGATGATTTTTGCTTCGATCGGCCAGCGGATACCGAAGACCGGATCGTTCCACCTCACTCCCCTGCTGTATTCGGGGGCATAGAATTCGGACATCTGGTACAGGATCATCGTGTTGTCTTCCAAAGTTTGAAAACCGTGGGCAAAACCTTCGGGGACAAAAAGCATCTGCTTTTTCCTGGCACAGAGCTCCACGGCGAACCACCGGCAATAAGTCGGCGAATCCCGCCTCAGGTCGATAATCACATCATAAATTGATCCCTGGACACAGCTGACAAGTTTTGCTTCCGCCATGGGAGGGGCCTGGTAGTGCATCCCCCGCAGGGTGCCTTTTTTTTCATTGAATGACATGTTGCTCTGTACAATCTTCAAGGCGAGGCCTTTTTGCTTGAACTTATGCTTGCAATAAGTACGGGCAAAAAAGCCTCGCTCGTCTTTAACCGGTTCCAGCTCAATGATATAGGAACCCTTTAAATGGGTTTCGGTAAATTTCAACTAAATCACCTCCACCTTTGGGATCGGGATCACAAATTTGCCGCCCCACTTTTTGATACCGATCATCTCCGCCATGATTTCATTTTTGAGGTTCCAGGGCAGGATCAAGAGGTAATCGGGCCTGGTTTCGCGAATTTTTTCCGGCGGTGCAATCGGAATGCGGGTCCCCGGCAGGTAAAGCCCCTGCTTGTGCGGGTTTTTGTCCACGGTGTAGTCAAGAAAATCGGTGCGGATGCCGCAATAGTTGAGCAGGGTATTGCCCTTGGCCGGCGCGCCGTAACCCGCGATGGATTTTCCTTCACGCTTGGCCTCGATCATAAACTGCAGGATCTCCCGTTTGGCTTTCTTAACCTGCTCACCGAAGGAAAGGTAAGTTTCCACCTTCTTAAAACCGAGCCTTTCTTCGCGTTCCAGCAGTTCTTTCACCCGCGGGCCCGCCGGTTTTCCCGTATCGCCCGCATGGCCGGCGTAAATGCGCAGCGAACCGCCGTGGGTGGGCAACTCTTCCACGTCAAAGAGGGTAAGGCCGTGGGAGGCAAAGACCGTGTTTGCCGTCATAAAAGAAAAATAAGAGTAGTGCTCGTGGTAAATAGTGTCAAACTGGTTTTCCTCCATCAAGCGCAACAGGTGGGGAAATTCCATCGTTACGGCGCCGCCCGGCTTGAGCAGCGCTTTCAAGCCGGAGAGGAGATCATGGGTGTCTGGAATGTGGGCCAGGACATTGTTCCCGACGATCAGGTCCGCCTGCTTGCCCCGGGCGGCCAGTTCGCCGGCGACCTTGCCTCCAAAAAAATCAACCAGGGTGGGGATGCCTTTTTCCCGGGCCGCCCGGGCCACATTCGCCGCCGGATCTATGCCGAGCACATCGATACCGGCCGACTTGAAATACTGGAGCAGGTAGCCGTCGTTACTGCCGATCTCGACAACCAGGCTGCCCGGGCGCAGGGCGAACCGCTCGATGGCCTGGCCGGCATAAACCCGGGCATGCTCCAACCAGCTGCCGGAATAAGACGAAAAGTAAGCGTAATCACTGAAAATCTCCTGCGGCGTTCCGAACTCCTCCAGCTGGACGAGAAAGCACTCCCCGCAGACAAAAGCATGCAGCGGGTAGAAAGGTTCCATCTGCTGGAGGTCCTGCGGTTTCAGATAGGAATTGGCCAGGGGGGAAACCCCCAGGTCGGCAAATGTATACCGCAGGCGGGCTTTGCAGAACCGGCATTTCTTCTCGATTTTACTCATTTTACCAAGCTCTCCTTAACATTGATCTGTCCAGTGAAGCTGTTCGTCCAGCAAACCTTTCTTCCTTAAGCTTCGCAGCACTTTTAGCCTGATAAAATTGGAATTACGGAAATCCGGATCGCTGAACCGCATCGCCTCCAGACCCAGCTTTAGTTCCTCGATGGTCGGGAGCAGATCATAACGCGGCTGGTGTTCCGGGGCCAGGGCTTTAAACAGCCCGAAATCGACCCGGTACGAACGACGGTCCGGCGGCGCCCCTTTATTGATGGAGAGTTCAACCCCGGGGATTACCCGGGCCACCGCTTCGGCCAGCTCTTTAACCCGGTAATTCCAGTCGTCGCGCCCGACGTTGACGACCAGGCAATTGCCCCCGGCAGACGGGTCCCGGCCGACGGCCCAGTCGACAGCCCGGGCCATGTCTTTCACATTAATCAGCGGCCGCAGGGGGGTACCGTCGCTCAAAATCGTAATTTTTCCGGTCGACACCGCGCCGGCGACAAAATCGTTTAACACCAGGTCCAACCGCAGGCGCTCGGCCATGCCGCAGGCAGTGGAAAATCTCAGGCAGGTAACCATAAAATGCCTGCCGGCCAGTTGAGCCAGCTCTTTTTCGGCTAAAACTTTCGACCGGGCGTAAGCCGTTTGCGGATCCAGGGGAGAGCCTTCATGCCTGGCGCTGTCTTCGGCAAAACCGTAAACGCTGCAGCTTGAGGCAAAGATAAACGCCCCGGCTCCTGCCGCCCTGGCTTTTTGGGCCAGATCGATTGTGGCCCGGTAGTTGACATCGTAGGTAACCGCTTCAAATTCTTTACCCATGGGATCGTTGGAAATCGCCGCCAGGCTGACCACGACATCCACTCCCGACAGCACCGCCGGGGATAAGTTCCTTACATCCTGGAAATACTGCAGGTCCACCCGGTTTTCGGGAAGGATGTCGCCGTTCGAGAGCTGATTGGCAAAATAACCGGTGTCGAGACCGGTTAACATGGCCCCGGGATATGTAGAGCGCAACTGCTTTACTACACCCGGCCCGACATAGCCCATATTTCCGGTAATTAATATTTTCAAGATCCGCTTCCTCCATTTTCTCTCGTGGCAAAAAGTTTAAAAGGTTCTTTTTTGACGAGTTTTTTAACCGACAAACCAAAATAATAAAGCAGGGCTAGAGGAAAATAATAAATTGTTTTGACCGGGATCTGTTTCAGATGAAAAAAAGCAATCCTCAGGTGCCCATGCCGCAGCTTATTGATCAAAAAACCGGTCGAATCGCGCACCCGCTCATACTTGATTTTTTCAACCTCCCGGGGCGTAAGCTTTACCCGGGTATACCGGGCCAGGTTCCGGTAAAAAATTTCGTAAGCCTCGCTTTGCAACGTGCCGAGGACCATGCTTTTTGACATGGACGAACGGGGCCTCCTGCCGGAATAACAAAGGGGCTGGTGGACAAAACCCAGATCATAGTCATTCAGGATTAAATAAAAAAGTTCAGTGTCGGTATGGTAGAGTTCTTTCCGGAAGCCGCCTTTTTGCTTAAAAGCCTCCTTCAGCATCATTACGGTTGAAGGCGAAAAAACGGTCTCCCTTGTTTCTGGTTCCAGCAGCAGCCGGCGTAAAAATACAGGCCCGGAAACAATTTCGCACTCCCGGGGAACCGCCCCGGCCAGCAGTCTCTCGCCGTCATAGCACTGGGCGGAAACCAATCCGACCCGCGGATCCAGGGCGGCGACACGCAGCATCTCCTGCAAGCATGCGGGGTAAAAGAAGTCGTCGGCGCCGATGTATTTAAGCCAACGGCTTTCCGCGGAGGCATAGGAAAAAACCTTGCTAAAATTTTCAACAATATGAATCGTCTCTTCATTCCGGTAAAGCTTAACCCGCCTGTCTCTTAAGTATTCCCTCGCAATGCTGTTGGTATTGTCAGTCGAAGCATTGTCGACGATGATAAATTCAAAATCGCCGTAAGTTTGGGCCAGGACGCTTTCAATCGCTTTTCGCACAAAGGCCTCCCCGTTATATACGGGCAGCAGAACGCTAATTTGCGGCATCGGGGATCTCCTGTTCCGGTAATTTGATTATCATATTTTTTTCGACATTGCCTAAAGAAATCCTGCGGTCATATTGATGTTTGCGCCTGCTAATCCCGCCGCACCGCCGGCTCCGCTGTTGAAAGGGCTTTTTGCAAGCGATCTTTTATTTGACGAAAAGCGGGCGATCGCTTCACCCAGCTCCCTTCGGGGAAACCCCAACGGGCCGCACCGGTAGTGGAAACAGAGAGCACTTCAGAAATTTCAACCCAGCCGGCGGGCAGGGGGTTATCCCCCGTTGGCAGATAGATTACCGGGTCGAGCACCGTATCTTCGGCGGCGCGAAATACCAGCTGGAAGTTGGATCAGCCCCCGGCCCCCAGGCTTATTATTGACCGGTTTGCGCCGGCTTACGATCAAAGAATGGTTAAAGTGTGTTCGGAAAAACAAAACCGGGGGTTTAAAACCCCGGTCTACGCGCGGTGTATCGTCTGGAATGGATTTTTAGAACCCTACGGCTCCGGCGCCGCTTCCACCTTCTCGAAAGAGGCGCGGACGATGAGGCGGTGGGTAGCGGCGGCGTACTTCGGCTCGCAGGTCTGCAGGGTTAAAACCGGATCCGGGGTGGAGTCGATAATCCACAGGGCGTCGGGATCGACGATCCGCACCCAGCTAACCCGGTAAATAAAGCGGTAACCGCCGATATCCAGGTAGATCTCGTCGCCTTCGGCCAGCAGATCGAGGTCGGTGAAAAATCCCCAGCGGGTCCCGCGGTGCCCGGCGATGGCCACATTGCCGCTTTCGGTGCTCGGCAGGTCGCTCATCTGAAAGTGGACCGGGCCTTTGTTGTGCAGCTCCATGTCCCAGGCGTCGCCGCTTAAAACCATGAGGTCCACGTTGATTTTGGGGATCAGCAGGCGCATCGGCTGCCATTCCCTGAACACAACCCGCCGGTAAGGAACGGACGATTCCGGAACTTCGAAGAAAGTGTCCTGGTAAGCCAGGCGGAGCTTGTGCTGGTGGTATGCAACCTGCGCTTTCTGGAAGCCGGCATAGCCCAGCATGAGGATCCCGCCGCTAATGAGGACGGCTCCCGCCAGGCTTAGCCAGCGCCGTTTCTTCCGCTTCTGTCCGTGTTCTGCTTTGTGTCCCGCCAGGGCGACAACCCTTTCCGTGTTTAAGGATTGGCGAACTGTTGTGATTTCGCCTTTTTAATCTTCATTTTATGACCGGCCGGCAAAAAATCAAGCCTCCGCTGGTCCCGGTTTGAGCGGTTCCGGGGCTAGACAGCGCGGTTAATCCGTTTGAGTGCGTCAGCAAACTGCTCGAACAACTCATCGCCGCCGAGGTGGTCGGGGATGACCGGAACATGGCTCCGCCCGGAGCGTTCCCTGACGGCGCCGGCAACCCGACCGCAGGAAGCAATTACCAGTTCGGCATCCCGGTAAGTTTTATACTCCAACCGCTGCGCCAGAGAGATCAGGGTTTTATTTCGCAGCGTGCCCCGGCTGATTACCGCATCGGGCCAGAGTTCGCGGATCTCGGCTACCAGGGGAACCCGGTAGTAACGGCATAAGGAGAGAGCGGGCATAACCGCGGTAAGGGGAGGTGTCGAGGCAAGCACCAGATCGGGCCGCGGGAGGTGGCGCCCCTGCCGGGAAGCACGCCGGGCATAGGCGATCAGGGCCCGCCTTTTCTCTCCCGTTTTCATCCCCGGGCTGTAGCGGAGATTGAAGGTCACTACCGCCATCCCCTCCTTTTGCAGCAGGCCGATTCTTTTGCTTTCCAGCTGCAGGTTGAGCCTCGAATTGCCCGTGATTACGGTTACCTGGTGGCCGCGGGAAACCAGCCTTCGCCCGATTTCATAAAAACGGGTATCCGCGCCGCCGCCTTCCGTCGCGAAATATTGATGAAGCATTAAAATATGCATCCTTTTCTTTTTTTCCCCTTTCCGGACGTAAAAACCTTTCCCCCATTTTGCTTCTGCGGTCTATGCTAATTTCTCTAAAAGAACTGTTTTCCCTGCTTCAACTTCGATCGGAACGCCAATCATAAGGCCGGCGGTTTGATTAACCTCCGGCCTTTACATTAGCGGGGCGGGGCGTGCTGCGGAGGGGCTGTGAAAGCCCCCTCATTTTAGCCTTCCCCCAGGGGGGAAGGTATCTGCCGGTGGATCCTTTCGACAAGGGTGTAGGCCAGGCGGGTAATGTCCCCGGCGCCCATGACGATAATCATGTCGCCGGGCCGGGCGAAATCGAGGGCCATCTGAGCCAGATCGTCCATATCTTCACTCGCATAGACCGGTTCCCCCTTGACCTCGCTAATCCGGCGGGCGAGAGAGGCGGCGCTCACTCCGGCGATGGGCGGATCGCCGGCGGCGTAGATCCGGTGCAGTAAAACCAAATCCGCATCGTTGAAAGAGCGGGCAAATTCCTCGAAAAGCAAGGCGGTCCTGGTATAGCGGTGCGGCTGAAAGATGCAGCAAATCCGCCGCCCGTTGGCCCTGGCCGCTTCCAGGGTAACGCGGATCTCTGTCGGATGGTGGGCGTAATCGTCGACCACCGTAATCCCGTTGACCACTCCGATGATCTCAAAACGCCTGTCGGCGCCGCGAAAATTAGCCAGGGCCCCGGCGCACTCGTCCAGGTTAAGCCCGAGCTGCGCGGCCACGGTCAAAGCCCCGACGGCGTTGCTGATGTTGTGCTTCCCGGGCACCTGCAGGGTTATGGGCCCGGTTGCCGGTTTACCGCGGTGATGCAAGGTAAAGGTTGAACCGCCGGGGCCCAGTTCAATCGCCCCGGACGAATAATCAGCGCCGGTTTTACCGGTTCCCGTCAGGGCATAGGTAACCGCTTTTCGTTTCAGCCGCCCGGCCAGTTCCCGCAGGTAGGGATCGTCGCCGCATAAAACCGTACAACCGTCTTCGGATACATGGTTAATAAAAGCGGCGTAGGCTTCCCGCAGCAGGCCGAAATCGTTATCGTAATGCTCCAGGTGATCCGCTTCCACGTTGGTGACGATGGCGATACGGGGGCGGTAGCGTAAAAAAGAATGGTCGCTCTCGCAGGCTTCCGCGACCAGGTAGGGGCTTTTCCCGAGACGGGCGTTCCCTTTAAAAGAGCGGACGACGCCCCCGATCACGGCGGTCGGATCCAGCCCTCCCCGCTCCAGCAGGAGCGCAATCATCGCCGTGGTGGTAGTCTTGCCGTGTGTCCCGGCTACGGCGATGCCGTAGTGATCGTTCATCAAGGCGGCCAGCAGTTCGGAACGGTGCCACAGCGGGATCTTGCGCCGCCCGGCTTCCTGCAGCTCCGGGTTGCCGGCGGCAATGGCGGTAGAGTAGACTACCAGTTCGGCCGAGTTGACATTCTCCCGCCGGTGCTCGAAGCTGATACCCGCCCCCTGCTCGATCAGCTGCCTGGTCAGGGATGATTCTTTGATATCAGAGCCGGTGACACGGTAACCCAGTTTCAACAGCACTTGGGCCAGGGCGCTCATACCGTAACCGCCGATGCCGATAAAGTGAACATGGTGCACTGCCGGCAGGGTCAAGGTAATCCTCCTTTTTGTTAGAAGCGGTTAAATAACTTAGCCGCCTTTAATACCTATTTTATGCATTTTCCGGTAAAATGCTGCCTGCAATCACGTTTCATTATATCAAAAGGCGCGCTTGGAAACAATTCAGGCCTCGAACGGTCGAACGGTTTTCGAAAGCGATTTTAGGTTAACATGTTATGTCCACCAAAAAACAGTCATAAATTTTAGAAACCCGCATATAGATATAGTTTGCAGCAAATTCCAGGATCAGTAATCCACACTTTGCACAAGGTTATCCACAGCCAGAGCGGCTTGTTTCTGCAGATCATCTCAGTTATGCACAGTATGCACATTAAGTAGACATAAAATATTGCCAGAATAAGTATCTAGCAATTTTGTCAATTAGGCCTCAGCAGCCGGCCCCGAGGTTGGGAACAGCGTTCAGATCAAGGGCTGCAAATTCGCCGCGCCGGTAGCGCGGGTACGCGGCGGCGGCGACCATGGGCGCATTATCGGTGCAGAGGGCGGGCGGCGGGAAATAGAGGGGCAGCCCCGGATGCGCCTCCGCCAGGCGCAGGCGCATCCGGCTGCGCAGGAAGCTGTTGGCGGCCACCCCGCCGGCCAGGAGCACGCATGCGGCCCGGTGTTCCCGGGCCGCGTCGACGGTTTTTTCCACCAGCACTTCCACCACGGCGGCCTGGAACGAAGCCGCCAGGTCCGGCAGGTAAATCTCTTCCCCGGTTTGCCGCCGGTGATGCAGCAGATTGATTACCGCCGATTTGAGGCCGCTAAAGCTGAAATCAAACCGCCCTGCTTCGCCCAGAAAGGCGCGGGGAAAATCGATGCCGGCGGGGTTGCCTTCGCCGGCCAGGCGGTCGATGACCGGCCCGCCGGGATAGCCCAGACCCATGACCCGGGCAACCTTGTCAAACGCTTCTCCCGCGGCGTCGTCGCGGGTCTGGCCCAGCAGGGTTATCTCCTCCGGTCCGGGCATCAGGAGCAGCGCGGTATGCCCTCCCGAAGCGATCAGGGCGACCAGGGGGTACTTGATCCCGGCGCCGGTTAAAAAGTTGGCATAGAGATGCGCCTCCAGGTGGTTGACGGCGATCAGGGGCAGGCGGGCCGCATAGGCAAGCGCCTTCGCCGAAGCGACGCCTACCAGGAGCGCCCCCACCAGGCCGGGGCCGTTTGATACGGCGACGGCGTGCAGGTCCCGCAGCCCGGCGCCGGCCGCGGCCAGGGCCTGCTCGACAATCTCGTTGATCAACTCCAGGTGGTGGCGGGAGGCGATCTCGGGGACCACCCCGCCGAAGCGGGCGTGCAGCCCGACCTGGGAAGAGACGAAGCTGCTCAAGATCCGGCTGCCGTTTTCGACTACCGCCGCCGCCGTCTCGTCGCAGGATGTTTCGATACCGAGGATTAACACCGCTTCAGGAAGCCGGCTCATTTTCCTCTCCATTTCCCTCTCCCCCGCCCAGGTTATCCTTGAACATGATCAGGCCGTCTTCGTTAAAATAATAGCGCTTGCGAACACCCTTCACGGAAAAGCCTAAATTTTCGTAGAGGCGGCGCGCGCCGCTGTTGCTGGGGCGGACCTCCAGGGAGATCCTTTGCGCCCCCATCCGGCGGGATTGATCGATTAGCGCTTTCAACAACTCCGTGGCGATGCCGCGGCGGCGGTGATTTTGGTCCACGGCCAGGGTGGTGACGTGGGCTTCGTCCAGGATCACCCAGACCCCGCCGTAACCGACGACAAAACCGTTCTCGCGGGCCACCAGGTATACGGCAAGCCGGTTGTTGGCCAGTTCGGATTGGAAGGATTGAAGGGTCCACGGTTGGGTAAAAGACGATTCTTCGATCGCCACCACCGCGGGCAGATCCTGCAAAAGCATCGGTTCAATGGTTATTGGCACTTGCTGTTCCTCTCCCGCTCTTCCAACCGGCGCTCCGCTTCCGGGCGGCGCAGGTACAGCGGCACCAGTTCCCGGTATGACAGCTCCGGATTGGCTTTGAGGCGGCGCCGGCCGCACAGCGCCACCAGGCCGGCCCGGCACAGCCGCAGCGGGGCTTCCGGGAGGACCGCCTGATCCCCCAAGACCGCCGACAGGTAGGCGGCATAGCTCTGCAGCCCCTCCCCGATAAAAACGACAGGCCGGCGGTATTGCTCCAGCCTGGCGGCTAAAGGCGCGATCTCGGCGGCGGCGGGGGGGATCAGCAGCTCCAGGCCGCTGTCCGGTGAGCCTTCCCTCCGGTAAAGGGCGGTATAAACCTGGTTGCGGCGCGCATCGAGCAGGGGGCAGATGAGCGCCTCCGGTACGGGGACCCCCTCCGCCAGGGCTTCCAGGGTGGAAACGCCTACCGCAGGTACGGCTAAACCCTGGGCCAGGCCGCGCGCCGTGGCCACACCGATCCGGATCCCGGTAAACGAGCCGGGGCCCGCCGCTACGGCGACAGCCCGGATCTGCTCGCGCTCCAGCCCGCTCTCCCGCAGCAAATGATCCACCAGGGGCATCAACCTTTCGGAATGGGTCTTCCGGACATTCAGCGTAAATTCGGCCAGCAGCGTCTCCTCCTGCAGCAGGGCGGCGCTGCAAGCCATGGTGGTGGTGTCCAGGCCGAGAATCAGCAGTTCCGGTCCAGCCTCCCTCCTGCCTCCCCCGGATCGGGGCCGAGAGGGATCATATTCAGTTTCCCGTTGACCCGCCAGGTGACGCTTTCAATCAGCTTCTCCACCGCCAGGGCGCATTCCCGGCCTTGGGGGGCAAACCAAAGCTGCCGTCCTTCGCCGGCGTGGTCGAAGAAACGTTCAATGAAAATGTCCAGCCGCTCCCGGGGCAGCAGTTCCGGGCAATGGCCGGCCCACTCGACGAAGGCCACTCCTTCCCCGGGCATGAATTCGTCGAAACCGAGCGCTTCCAGCTCCTCCGGCTCCCGGAGCCGGTAGAAGTCGAAATGGTAAAGCGGCAGCCGCCCGCGGTAGATTTTAAAGAGAACAAAGGTGGGGCTGCTGACCGGTTCCGTTACCCCCAGGCCCGCGGCGGCGCCGCGGACCAGGACCGTCTTGCCGGTCCCCAGCTCACCGTGCAGGGCGATTACCATGGGCCGGGCGATGGCGCCGCCCAAAACTGCGCCGATGTATGCTGTTTCATTTTCATGCCGCGTCGTGATAAACGCTTCGCCCTGCCGCATAGTCCCCCGCATTTCCATATTTTCTTAAATTATTATAGCCGCACCCGGCAAAAATTGCAAGGAAGCAGGGGGACGTAAAATTCGGGGACACCATACTTCATTCATGGATATAAGTAACCGTAAAAATTCGTTTGGCTGGTTTAATTTCTTTTAAACTTAAGAAAAAAGGGATGGCCATTCCCCTGACAGATTTACTGATAGCTGCCATATCAATCAACAACAGGGCTTCTGTTATACTCTGGATCATCACTTTAACCTTATTCCGGATGTTGCAACCGTTTGACATGAACAAATGCGGGGGACAGTATACTTAATTCCCTACATCATTCTGCCCAGAAAACTTTTTAGATCGTGTCACCCAAGATTTGCAAAGTGAGTTATAACCATGAATTAAGTATAATGTCCCCCGCATTAGCCTTTCAGTCCTCGATGCCGCACAGCCTCGCCACCAGGCGCTTGCGCGACTCGATGTCGTAGGTGTTGCGGATGGCGATCTTCTCCATGATCGGCGAGCCGCCGCCGTGCAGCCCTCCCACCTGGGCCACCCCGGCGTGGGCGGAGCAGAGCATGTCTGATAGGGTGCGGAAGAGCCGGTGCTGTTTCTCCGCGCTGATGCCGTCCTTGCGCATGATGTACTTCTCCAGGAAGCCCCTCGTTTCCGGGTTGAAAAAGTCTTCCTCCAGGGGCAGGGTAGCCGGCAGCCCCCCGGCCAAGTCGGCCAGCGTTTCAAACTCGTGGTAGAGCTTGACCCCGGCGTGGTAGCGGCCCACGTTGGTGTAGACGATGTTCGGGATGTAAGTGCCTGAATTGGCGGGGGTCGCTTTGACCGAGGCGGCGATGCCCGCGGCGTAGACCAGTTCGCCCGTGGCGATCAGGTCGGAGAGCTTATCCTTGACGTGAGAGGCGTCGGCGACGCCGTTGTATTCGGCCGCCAGGGCCGCGGCGCCCAGGATCAGGTCGGTGATCGCCGGCTTGCACCCGGTGTAGCTGTGGCGGTGATAAGTGGCGAAGAGCATCGCCGCCATGCTGCCGAAGTAGCTCTCGCCGCAGAGGAAAACCCGCTCCCAGGGGACGAAGACGTCGTCGAACACGGTCATCGAATCGGCCAGGCCGAAATGGTAAGGGGTTTTCAGCTGCTTGCGCTCCCGGGGCGCGGAGAGGCGCACGATTTGCTTCACCCCGGGGTGATCGGCGGGGACGGCGAAGGCCACCGCCCAGTCGGCGTCCTTCGCCGTCATCAGGCGGGTCGGCACGACCACGATCTCGTCGCAAAATGGGGCGTTGGAGTTGTGCGCCTTGCAGCCGCGCACCACGATCCCGTCTCTTTTCTTCTCGATCACGCGCAGGTAAAGGTCCGGGTCGCTCTGCTCAAAGGGCCGCTTCGCTCGATCCCCCTTGACGTCGGACTGGGCGCAGTTGCCGACCAGGTCTTCTTTCTGGAAGCGCTTCATGAAAGCCACGAACCGGGGGTAATACTCGGTGCCGAAGGCGTCGTCGCAGTCCCTGGTAACGACGGAGAGGGCGTTGAGCGCGTCGATGCCCATGCAGCGCTGGATGCAGCCGCCCACCTTCTGGCACATCAGCCGGGTGCACTCCTGCTTCTTGAGCAGGTCGTCGGCGCTCTGGTGGATGTGGTTGAGGCGGTGGATCTCTTCCCCCGTCAGGTGGGAGGTGGCGGTGATCAGCCCTTTCAGCGCGGGGTCGTTCACGCGTTCACAGCTGTCGGCAATCAGGTCGAGCCCCGGCTTGAGGCGCGGATCGTCCCGCCCGATCAGCTCCCCTCCCATGTAAATGTTCTTTTCCATCCGGTACATGCGTTCCCTGTATTCGGAAGCGGTGGCGATGCCCATTTCATCTCTCCTCTCTCTTTCTCTCGCTCAATTTGAGGACGGGTTTACCGGTGCCGGCAATTATTTAATGGCGATCAGATCTATTTCCACGGGATAGCCGCCCGGTATTTCCCGCACGGCCACGCAGGAACGGGCGGGCTGGCCGGCGGGAAAGTATTCCTTGTACACTTCGTTCATTTCCGGGAAGTCGGCCATCTCCCTCAGGAAGACGGTAACCTTGACCGCCTTTTCCAGGCCGGATCCCGCTTTGGCCAGGATGGCGGCGATATTGTCCAGAACCAGGGCGGTGGCCGCCTTAATATCGTCTTTAATTGAGAGCTCCTTTTGCGCGTCCACGGGGATGACCCCGGAAAGAAAAATAAAACCGCCCGCTTCCACGGCCTGGGAATAAGGGCCGCCTTTAAACATGCCCTCGACATTAAAAATTTTCTTCTCCATTGTTCCGCCTCCCCGAAGTTGTGTTTTCGCAGCCGCCGGCGAACCCGGCCGCCGTGTTTATTATACCCCTCCCCCGCGGGAAAGGAGGAAGATAATATTGCCAAACGGTCATTGCCGCTGCATGCGCGTATGCCGGCGCCGCGATTCAGGCTAACGGTTCCAGGCAAACGGGCAGGGTGAAAGCGCGGCGGTTGATCTCCCGCTACCCGGCGCCCGCCCTTAAGCGGCAACTCATTCGGGACGAGGTTGCCCCGGGCGTGGCAGATCCGGGTGACCACCCGGACGATCACCAATGTCCCGATCTGCTCGGAGAGCTCGAAAGCCCGGCGGGTTATCTCCAGGGCCTCCGCGACGGAGAAAGGCTCCAGCAGCGGCACTTCGGCCATGCAGGCGAAATGGCGCGAATCGACCTCGTCGATGCTCGAATGGGCGCCGGGGAAATCGTAGTCCGTAGCGGTACGCGGGCAGACCTTGTAGCAATTCCCGTCATCAAGCCCGCAGTTGTGGATTACGGCACCCGGTCCGTGACGGCCTTGATATAAGGGCAAAGCCCGGCGCAGGCCCCACAGGAGACGCACCAGCCGGCATCCAGGACTACCTCTTTCAGCTGCAACGGCCCCATGTTCAACCTCTCTTCCACCGGCCTGCCTCCTCCTTATCGCCGCGGCACCACGGATACCAGACTTAATTCCTGCATTAGATTCGCTGGAGAAAACATTATGGCGGGATCGTGTTGCTCTTTTTCCCGGTGTCAAGTACGGCGTCCCGCGCTCGCACATTCCGATGTTTGAAAAGATTCTATATTTTTGCTTTTTTTCTGTCAAGTGGCAGCCCGCCGCCGCAAACCCGGGCGGGCGGCGGAATTCCTGGCGCAGCAGCTGGAAGTGCCCGTGAGCAGATCGTGGTTGCGGGTGGACTGATTGACCTCCCGCTGACCGGCGAGCAGTTCTGGGCGGGCAAATACTATTATGATACAGGGGAAACGGTTCCCCCTCCCCCCGAGCCTGCCCTGGCCCTGGCCCTCGGCCTGGCCGGCGATCAGCGTTCGCAGTCATGCGCCGCAGAAAAAAAGCCGCCGATCCGGTGTAATTTGATGGGAAGCTGCAAAGCTATCCCGCCGGGTTCCCGGCGGGATATTTTATTTCTGGGCTCCGTATTCGCTATCCAGGAGCCGGGCCACCTCTTCCCAGCGGTCCAGGAGGGCGGCCAGCTCATTCTTCCCGGCCTCCAGCTGCTCCCCCAGTTCCCGCAAGCGGTGGAAGTCGCCGTACTGGGCCGGATCCGACAGCATCCGCTCCAGGCGGGCGATTTCGGCCTCAACAGAAGCGATCCCTTGCTCCAGGTTCGTTTGCTCGCTTTGGAGCTGCTTCTCACGGCGCTCCCGCTGCTGCCGCTCCCGGCGCAGTTCCCGCTCCCGCTCCTTTGGCCGCCCCGGCGCCTCTGCGGCGGCGCC
>JAGUZX010000115.1 GCA_020060545.1 Desulfovibrio sp.
ACCGGTGCTTCCTCCTCCTGCCCGAAAAATGGCGCCACCCGCCCGCCGCAGGCGGGGGGCAGGGCGACTACCCGGAAATTACCTCCAGGAAGCCTTCGATCCTGGTCTTCCACCGCCCGGGGGCGGCCGCTCTTTCCTCCATCTCCAGACTCAACAGCGGAATCCCCGCCTCCCGGCAAAACTGCTGCAGCAACGGCACATCGGCCAGCAGCGGGTCGCAAAATTTCGGCACCGCCAGGACTACGCCACGCGCGTTGGCTTCGCGGTAGACGGCGGCCAGATGGGCAAAGCGCTCCCGGGGCGGGACGCGGCTGGGGCAGGGAATCCGGGTTTGATAATCGAGGCTGATCTGGTTGAGCAGGGCGGTGATCGCGGCGGGTCTGTCCCCGCTGATCCCCACCGCTTCAACGCCGCCGGGGCCGCCGCGCAAAAAACCGCGCCGGCCGCTGCACAGGTCATCGTCGACGACGATCGCTCCCGCCGCCTCGATCTGATCCACCAAAGCCGGGCTGGTTAAATTGGTCCCGGCCAGCAGCAGCGGAAAACCCCGCCGCGCCGGGCGGCCGGCTGGGAGAAGAGCGATCGTCTCCTCAAGGCAGGAGCGGAACCCGTCGGGCGGGAGGAAGAACCCGCGGAAAAGAAGTTCATAGAAAGCGCTTCCTTCCAGGCCCGGCAGCATCAGGCGGCGGTGCCGGTATAGCCTTTCCACAAGGCCGCCGATCTCCCGGTAAAGGGCCAGGGAAGCTTGCAGCCTTCCGCTGTCCAGGGGGCGGCCGGTGTACTCCTCCAGCGCCTTCCTTAATCCGTTCAGTGCGGCCACGGCAAACCCGGCCGCACTTTCACTCCTCGCGTAGGCGTGAGGGAGAAAATGAAAAAAAGATCCGGCGATCACTTCTTTCCAGATATTGAACAGGCCGCACGCGGCATCGCAGCTATAAGTAAAGACAAGGCCGTCAAGGAACGCGTAATCCCCCCGCAGCCCCCGGTCCAGGGTAGTCCGGACATAAGGACAGATAAACGCGGGAAGCTGGGTATCCGCCAGGGTGGTGCTCCCGTCTTCGCCGCAGAGTCCGTGCAGCCGCACAGGCAGAATCCCGAAAGCCCAGATCAGCTCCCGGGGAACATAGGAGCAGAGGCAGCCCAGGGCGCGCCCTCCCGATTCGCCCTTCCACCGCGCGATCAGCTCTTCCCGCTCCCGCGGGCGGCGCACCGGGCCCGGTTCAGCCCGCGGCGGCGCCGTTTCTGCTGCGCGCGCATTGCTTTTACCAACGCCCGGTCCGGTTATAAGCGAAATCCCTCCCATTATTTTTCGATTGAATGTTATTTTATCATAATTGCATGGGTATTCCCATAGTTAAAAACCTTCGGTCATTTTGGCATTAATTTCTGAGTGAGCCCAAACGATTATTCGGCTTGCTGTTTGTGCTGCCACAACCTCCCGCCGGCCTAACCGGAGGAGAGAGAAAAATAAATCATGGTCATCGCTGAAAAGAAAAAGTTCTTAGCCCTGGATGATAAAGGTTTCACCGGGGCGAAGGCCAAGAATCAGCGAACACATACGGGCGGCAATGCGGCGCCGGCCGCTCGGTGATACCGCCCGGCGCCGCCTGATTTTAAAACCTACTGCCACTATAGTTTTACTCTGTTAATATCAAATAAATATTTATATTGACAGTTATTTTATCTATAACTATAATTGTAATAGGATAATTACTTACTTTACCGGTTTATGAAAAGCCTCTTAATGTGAATAATATAACTCTCGATTAAAGGAGCTGTTTTTTAATCTCGCCGCTTGTGAATAGATAAACAAGATGAACTTAACGGGGGGGGTGTCCAAACGTTTAGGCGAATCATGGTTGCGGTTGTAAGTGGGCTTGGAAAAAAAGATACGGGAGGTTAAGAAATGACGGAAGGAAAAGTTGTCGATTTGTCCAGGCGTAAATTTTTAAGAAACGCCGGCCTGACTGTCGCCGGGATCGCCGTGGCTTCAAGCGGCCTGGGGATGCTGGTGTCCGGGTGCGCCAAGGAAACCGACACTGCCAACGGGAATGGCAACGGATCGCTGGTAGTGCCGGAATGGCCGTATCAGTACAAGAAGCTCAATCCCGACCTGGCCGCGGAGCGGGCCTACGCCGCCTACAAGGTGGACGGGTGAGGCTACGGCGTAGCTGAGAGTTTGCTCAGCCTGCTGAAAGAAGAAGTCGGTTACCCCTTTGATCATTTTCCCAGCCAGATGTTTGAATTCGCCCGGGGCGGCGTCCAAAGCTGGGGCACCCTCTGCGGTTCCCTGATCGCCGCCTGCGGTATCATTGGCCTGGTTTGCAACAAGGAAAACTCGGCCAACCTGGTCAACAACCTGATGGCCTGGTACCAGCAGTTCCCCTTCCCGGAATACCAGCCCGCCGGCATGAACCTGCCCACCACGGTGGCCGGGTCGACCCTATGCCACATCTCCGTAACCAAGTGGCTGGAGGTAAACGGCGGCAAGCACGGCGACCCACCGCGCAAAGAGCGCTGCGGCGGCCTCACCGCCGATGTGGCCAAGTTCACCGTGGAGATGCTGAACGAGCTTGCCGATAAACAAGCTTTTACAGTAATCTTTAAGCCGGCGGCCGCCGTCTCGGCATGTAAAACCTGCCACGCCGACGACACCATCGGCAAAGACGACTGCACAACCTGCCACGGCGACCCGCATAAATAAAAACAATAACTTAATAAATGGTGCCAGGCACCATAACTTAATAAATTGTGTTTGGCACCATTTCTTTTTCTTAATGAAGCCTGAAGTTATTTAGTTTTATGGAAAGCGCGGTTGCGCTGTTTCTCATAAGCAAAGAGCTCGTCGCGCCCCAGGGGCAGAAAATGTTTCCTCCACAAGGGCGCTGTTATGTCACCGCCTTCCTTCCACGGGAATTACACCGCTTCTTTAGTACAATTCGGTGATCCGACTCCTTACACGCCATTTGGCTCCCTTGCTCTCGCTTGCCGGCCATACTCTTTTAAAACCCGCTATATGATGCGACATTGCTCAGCCGCTCGGACGGTTCTCTTGATCTATAATACAGGGTTAAAGCCCCCCCCGAAAAGAGAGGAATTTGCTTATTACAGTCAGGCCAGCCGGGCGAAGGCGCCGCCAATGACGATGCCGATCTCTTCAGGGGTAAAAATGATCCCCTCCACCGGCGGCGCGGCGCCGGGAGCTTTACTGCCGGTTTAACCGATTTCCGCGCAGAAGCTCGATGAACGCTTCCACCCTGCTTTCGAACTGGCCGGCCGAAAAATGGCGCGCGTCCATGTGGTCCGCGTCGATGACCACGGCCGGGAGGCCCAGTTCCCGTTTCAAAGCCTCTTTAATCAGCATCTGGCCCAGGGTGATCGGTTTGCAGCTCTTGTTGCTGTGCAGGATCACCCCGTCGATATGGTAGTTCCGGCAGGCCTCCAGGACCATCTCCTTGCGCCGCCGCAGCGAGACGCAGGAGACCAGGGGATATGAAACCAGGCTCTTGTAAGCCAGGCTTTCCAGCGGCCTGGCCGGATCAAGGCGGAGCGACCAGGCGGCGGAATAAGTTTCGGCCACCACCACGGCGTTAAACCGCTCAAAGTAATTGAAGAGTTTCAGGTTATACCAGAGGGGAATATTATCCCAGAAAAGGCGCAGTTCCTCCCGGGGGATTACCCCTTCTTTCCGCAAAGACTTTTCCCGCACTTCGTCCCTGACCCGGGTCAGAAAATCCACCGCTTCGGCGGTCCCCTGGAGGGTAACCATGACAAACATCAGCCCGATCTCCGCCGCGCTGAACGGAGCGGGCACCGTCCCCCGGCAAGACATGATCTCGTCCCAGAGGGCGCAGGCCCGGTCTGAAAGGGAAACCACCTCCTCCAGGCGCCCGTAGTCCAGGCGGCGCCCCGTCGCTCGCTCCAGGAAAGCGATCAGCTCCTTGAGCACACCGACCGCGTAGTCGAGATGGTATTCTTTAATCTCCTCCAGCGGCACCTGCGGCAGATCAGCCCGGAAAACGCGGGCCCGGGGAAATTTTTCCTCGAGGATCTGGAATATCTTCATCGCGGGGACACAGCCGCCGCCGAAAGAGAGCAGGAGATCGGGCTCCGGCAGCCGGAGCGGCATCC
>JAGUZX010000105.1 GCA_020060545.1 Desulfovibrio sp.
GGCCTCGCTTCCCGCCCCGGGCTGCCCGCCGCGCGGCGGCACGGTCTATCTCGCCGCCGCCGACGGCGAGGGGAACATGGTTTCATTTATCCAGAGCAATTATATGGGTTTCGGCTCCGGCCTGGTCGTGCCGGGGACCGGGATCGCCCTGCAGAACCGCGGGCACGGCTTTTCGCTGGACCCGGCCCACGCCAACCGCCTCGAGCCGGGCAAGCGCCCTTACCACACCATTATCCCCGGCTTCCTCACCCGGGGCGGCCTGCCGGTCGGCCCCTTCGGGGTGATGGGCGGTTTCATGCAGCCGCAGGGCCACGTCCAGGTGCTGATGAACATGATCGACTTCGGCCTTAACCCCCAGGCCGCCCTGGACGCCCCGCGCTGGCAGTGGCTGGAGGGGAAAAACGTGGCCGTGGAACGGCGCTTCCCGGCAGCGGCCGTCCGGGCGCTGCGGGATAAAGGGCACGCCGTCGCCGTGGCCCCGGAAAAGGCCTTTTTCGGCCGGGGCCAGGTCATTTGGCGCGATCCTTCAACCGGCGTCCTTGCCGGGGGAACGGAGCCGCGCGCGGACGGCGCGGTTGCGGCGTGGTGAAAACGTTTTTCACATTCCGCGCCGCCGGGCCGGGCGCAAGGCTTACGGCGCGGCAGTTACGGGGCCGGTCCCGCGACCCGCAAGATTCTGTCCCCGGAATTATGAGCATGGCTTAATGCAACGAGGAGGTTGATCATGGGCGAGCATCTCGTTTCGATTGTGCGTTACGAAAAACCGTACGCGTCGGTCCAAAAGGCCGTCTTCAGCTGCGGGGGGCTTGAAAAGCTGCCACCCCGGGCCCGGGTTTACATCAAGCCCAATATTGTCTTCTGGACCAGAGCCTGCGCTTTTCCCAAGTGGGGGGTTATTACCACGTCCCGGGTGGTCGAGGATGTAGTGGTACTGTTAAAGGAACACGGCGTTGACGATATCACGATCGGCGAAGGGGTCGTCGCCGCTCCCGGGGACAAGGAAACTCCCGCCCACGCTTTTGCGACCCTGGGCTACGAAAAATTGAGCCGGCGCTACGGCGTTAAATATATCAACGTCATGGAACGCCCCTTCAAAAAGGTGGAGCTGGGGGACGGCCTTGTCCTGAAATTCAACGCGGACGTCTTGGAAAGCGATTTCTTGGTCAACGTCCCGGTCATGAAAGCGCACAACCAGACCGTGGTCAGCCTCGGGATTAAAAACTTAAAAGGGACGATCGACATCGCCTCCCGGAAGAAATGCCACAGCGCGGTCCGGGTCAAAGACCTTCATTTTTATGTCGCCAGGCTGGCGGACAGGATGCCCCCGGGGCTGACGCTCATCGACGGCATCTACACGCTCGAGCGCGGCCCGGGCTTTGACGGCCGGATGAAGCGGAGCAACCTTTTGGTGGCCTCGGCCGATATTTTATCCGCCGACATGGTGGGAGCTAAAGTGCTCGGTTACGAACCGGCGGCGGTGCCGCACCTGGCCTGGGCGGCCAAGAACCGCGGCCGTCCGGCGGACCTCTCGGATGTGGCGGTGGTAGGGGAGAAGATCGAAGACGTGGCCTCTTTCCATGAACATGACTTTGAGTACAGCAAAACAGAGGCGGGGGAGATGCCCGTGCCGCTGGCCAGGCAGGGCATCACCGGGCTGTTTTACCGCAAGTTCGACTCGACCATGTGCACCTACTGTTCGGCGCTGAACGGCCTGATCCTGAACGCCGTCCGCTTCGCCTGGCGGGGGGAACCCTTCGATCGCGTGGAGGTGCTGACCGGCAAAATCATGGCCCCGGCGCCCGGCATGAAAAGCACCATCCTGGTGGGGCGGTGCATGTACCGGCTGAACAAGGATCATCCGCACATCCGGAAGCTGTTCGCGATCAAAGGGTGCCCGCCCGCGCCGGAAGAGGTGGCCGGTGCCCTGCGCAAGGCCGGCATCGCAGTCGATCCGGCCCTGTTTGCCCAGATCGAATCCCTGCCCGGCTTCTTCATGGCGCGCTACCAGGACAAACCGGAATTCGACGAATCTTTCTTCCAGGTAGAAGAGTAGAGGGCAGCGTGTTTATTAAGTTATGGTGCCAGGCACCATTTTATTAAGTTATTGCAGGCGCCTCTCACGGCACAGCTACCCGTTGCGCGCCAGCTTGCCGCTGCGCATGGCGTATCTTTCCCCCAGGTTGAAGATGAAGAGGCCCAGCGGGATCAGGATAATCCCGATCACGATTAACCGCACCATCTCCGGCCCCAGGGCGGTGATGCTCATGCCTTCCAGCAGGGCGGCCCGGGCCGCCTTCAGGGTATAGGTGGCCGGTGAGATTACCGAAAGCGGTTTCAGCCAGGCCGGCAGGACGTCAATCTCGTAGTAGACGCCCGACACCAGCAGGATCAGGCCCTGCAGGATATGGGTGGCCTGGGAGCCCCGTTCCGGCGAAAGCAGCGGCAGCACGGCGGCCATCAGCCCCAGGCCGATAAAGGCGAGGCTGCTGCAAACGAGCACCAGCAGCCCGCTGCCCAGGTTGGCCCCTTTCAGGCTGATCCCGAAAAAGAAAGCCACGACGGCGAGGATAATCCCGGTGCGGATGGTGCCGTAGATGATGGCGAAGATGCACATCCACCCGAGGTGGGTCAGGCGGCGGATCGGGGCCATGAAGGTATACTCGATCGTCCCCTCCCAGCGCTCCCAGGAGACGGATTCGCCGACTTCGTGAAACAGCACCGAGAGGAAACCCCAGAGCAGGGCGCCTACCGTCAGGTAGAGCACCGCTTCGGGCCCCTGCGTCACACCGATCAGGCCGATCGTCAAGGCGTTGATCACGCTGTAGAAGAGGAAGACGACCTCCCAGTTGAAGTAGCGTTTGACCAGGTTGAACTGCCTGCCCACGAAGGCGTAAGTCGCCCTCAACTCCCTGCTAATCCGCATCTTTTTGCGCCTCCTCCCAGCCTTTGCCCGTCAGGGCGAAGAAAACGTCTTCCAGGGTGGCCTCGCCGCCGTTTTGCGAGGCAAGGGAATCCTTCAGGTTCGCCGGCGTATCCAGGGCCACGAAGCCGCCGTCCTCGATAATCGCCAGGCGCCGGCACAGCTTTTCGGCTTCCTCCATGTCGTGGGTCGTGAGGATAATCGTGGTGTCATGTTCGCGCTGCACTTCGAGGATAAAATTCTGCACGTCCCGTTTCGACTTCGGATCGAGCCCGGTGGTCGGTTCGTCCAGCAGCAGCAGCACCGGCGAGGTGAGCAGGGCGCGGGCCACGGCCACCTTTTGCTGCAGGCCGCGTGAAAGGTTCTCCATCGGCGTGTAGATTTTTTTCTCCGGGAAACCAAGCCGTTCCAGGATTTCCCGTGACCTGTTCCGGGCCTGAGCGGCGTTAAGGTCATAGAGCCGCGCCGCGTAGATCAGGTTCTCGTAAGAAGAAAGCTTCTTGAAGAAGGCCGCTTCGACCGAGACGCGGTTGATCATGCGCCTGACCAGGAGCCGCTTTTCCATCACATCGTGGCCGAAGATGAAGACGCGGCCGTTGTCCGGAATGAGCAGGGTGGAGATAATCCGGATCAGCGTCGACTTGCCGGAGCCGTTCGGCCCCAGGATGCCGAAAATCTGGCCCCGCGGGACCTCGAACGAGACTTCCCTGACCGCGTAGAGGATTTTCTTTTTGGGGCGCAAGCCCCTCCACCACTTTTCGCCTGGCTTTCTTCCTCCGGCGTCTTCTTTAAATTTTTTACTCACTGCGCTGCAAACCAGGGCAGGCTCCATAAACGTTGGCCCCTCTCGATCTTTTTTCAAAACCGTGCGATCTAAAATGCGCCGGGAGGCCCTTTTACTCACCAAGGCCCCCCGGCCTAAATCCCGCGATCCGCTACTTGAACACAAAGTATCTTTCCTGGTGGCGCGCGATCTCTTTTTCAACCTGGCGCCGGATCTCTTCCTTATAGAACGCTTTCGCCAGGCGGTTATTCTGCTCGGCCGCCGCCGGCTGCGCCACGTCAATCAGGAAGGTTACTTTCCGGTACGGTATGTTAATCGAAAATTCCATTTCCTTTCCCCCCCCTTCCCGCAAAAGCTCTAGACCCTGAAGCATCCGTCCCTCCGGGGCGCTTCGCTCATTTCAAGCCCCGTTAGCGCTGTCTTTACCATAACCGTTGTTCCTCCTTTCGCTTATCTGCGGCTAACCCCGGGCAGCAAAAAAAGCCACGCCAGCGGTGCCGTGACTTTTTCTCGGGCCAAAAAGCAACTCAAAATCAAAAGTCACAGGCTTTGTCGGCGCGGCCTGTGACCCGGTCAGCGAACTATGCCACTTTTGTCAACCGGTAAAACGACATGGTTCGTCAAGGTCAGGCCGTGCCAGGAATACGCTCGTCATCAGTTTTACCCTGGAGTTTGCGCTGCCCGCGCCGGGCTTGCCGGCAACCCCGCGGTTGGCGCTGCCGCCTGCAAGGGTGCGAAACCTCATCAAATGGATCATCAACACGGCCTCCTTTCATGCTAAGTTCTGGCACTGTTACCTTTCCTATAATACATGCATATGCCGGGGGAGTCAATACCAAAAGATAAAGTTTGCGAATTTTTACACCTGGACCGGTCCCGCAAGCGAAGCGCGGCAAAGAAGGCGCATTATTTCCCATATTTCCCGCTGTCCTATTGACTTATAATATAATTGTAATAGAATATTCATATAATAATAAATGTTATGATAGTTAAGAATTGACCTCCCAATATCACTTTCAACTTGGCATTTGCGATCGCCGACTTTTCCTGGACGCTGCCGGTAAACCATGCTTTTGCTAAAAGTAAAATTGTTTCTGGACGGGGTTTTTAAAAAACATCAGGTAAAGGAGGTGAGAAGGATGAGGGAGATGACGCGCCATACTTCCGGCAAGGTGTTCCTGATTGTTCTTCTGGGCAGCCTCATCTTTACCGTTATGATTATGCCTTTTCTCTTTGCCCCCAACACTGTCTTTTTCGGCTGGCTGACCGTGCCCCTGCTCTGCGGAGCCGTTCTGATGCTGGTCTGGCTGGTGGCGATCGTGGTCTATGTCAGCAATTTCTGGCCTTACCGGTAAGCAAGGCGGCGGTTTTCGAAAAGTAATGCCATTTTAAGCAAGGAGGTCGCGGCATGTTTACCCTTTCAACGGCGATTGTCTTTCTTTTCGGTCTGGTTGTGCTGCTGATCAGCATCTACGGCTACCGGGTTTCCGCGAAAACGGCCGAAGATTACCTGCTGGCGGGCCGGGCTCTGGGCGTAATTGTAATGCTCTTTTTTATCATGTTCGGCGTGCTCAGCGCCTGGACCCTGTTTGCTTTTCCCGGTTCGATGTACCTGCAGGGGCCGGGCTTCAGCATGTTCGGCTGGGGGGTGACCATCGGCTACGCGGCCATGCTCCTTCTCATCGGCCCCCGCCTGGCCACCGTGGCCCGGATTAACCGCTTCCTTTCTCCCGTGGAGATCCTGGGTGAGCGGTACGAGTCCAAATTCCTCCGCGTCGGCCTGGCTGCCGCCCTGGTGCTGTTTTTAATTCCCTATATCGGCGTCCAGCCGATCGCCACGGGTCTGGCCATGGAGGCCGCCCTGGGGATCCCGGTGGTGGCCGGGGCCCTCTTCATGGCCGCCCTGATGCTTTTAATCGTGCTCCTGGGCGGCATGCGCACCGTGGCGTGGGTCAACGTCCTGCTGGGAACCATATTTATCCTCGGCCTCTTCGGCGCCTTTTTCTGGGTGGTCAAGGAGAGGCTGCCGGGCGGCCTGCCCGAGGCGGTTACCGCGCTGGCGCAAACCAACCCGGGGCAGCTGGGCATCCCCGGGCCCCTGAATATATATGTGCCCTTGATGGTGGTGGCCACCTTCATCGCCGGGTTCTGCTGTGTCAGCTTCCCCCATATCATGCTTTCCACCATGGGGGCCCGGAATGTTCACGTGTTCAAGTGGCTGGCGATCCTCTTTATCGTCATGGGCGGGGCGATCTATTTCGTGGTCGCTTTATTCGGCAGCCTGGTCGCCCCGGCGGTCCTGCCCGGGCTGGCCGGTAAAACCGCCGACGCCGCGCTGCAGGTGGTGGTGACAAAATTTCTGCCGGAATGGATGTCTGTCTTCTTCCTGATGGCGGTAATCGCCGCCTCCATCTCCACGGCGGCGATCCAGCTGATGGGGGCGGGCGTGCTGATCTCCCGGGACATCCTTTACATGCTGAAGCGGGAGGCCACCGACGCGCAGCTGATCCGCTGGACCAGGGTGGCCATGGTCCTGGTGGTGGTGGCCAGTTTTATCGTCTCCGTGCTCCTGGGCGAGCAGGTCGCCTTCGTCGTGGTGATCGCCTCCAGCGGGCTTTTCATCTGGCTGCCGCAGCTCTGGCTGGGGCTGCTGTGGAAAGGCGCCACCACCTGGGGGGCGATCGCCGGGGCTGGCGGCGGATTCGCCTTCCTGATCGCCGGCTATATTTACCCTCCTTTGTTTATTGTGCCCTTCCCGATCACGGCCCTGGTCTTCGGCGTCGCCTGCATGGTCGTGGTCAGCCTTTTCACCAGGAAAGTCTCGGCTGACACGATCAGCCGGTTTTACGACGAGGTGGACGAATACCTGGAGTTGGAAACGAGGCAAGCCGTTTAAGCTTTGGCCAACCGTGGGGGGCGAACGGCTGCCTAGCCCCTGCCGCCGCCCCCCCGGCCGGCCGGCTGAAGCGGTGGACCTACGAAAGAAGCAGGGGTGAAATTTTCATGGCCAAAAAACAGTGGCGGTTTATCTCCCGCCTGGATACGGATGCCGGCGACCTCCTCGCCTTGCCGGCGGCCGTGGCGGAGGGTAAAATCGCCGGCAAGTTCCTCGGAAGCCAGCCGCCGCCGAACACGCTCCTGGTCCAGGGCGTCAAAAGAAGGGGCGTTGTCTGCGGGGCGGACGTTTTTGTCAGGCAGGAAGGCGCCAGGGCCGAGGGGATCGACGTGGCCTTAAAAGCACGGTCGGGCCGCGGCGGCACGACGCCGCTGGGGGCGATTAACTTTCAGAAATTCGTCGGGCGCGAAAGCGACAAGGCTCCCCTGGTCAGGCGCGAACCGGACGAATTGGCCCTGCTGCTTTACACCTCCGGCACCACGGGGCGGCCCAAGGGAGCCATGCTCCGCGACGGGGGCTTTTACCACCACGCCCGGACCACCGCCGCCGTGACCAACATGACCACGGCGGACAGCGTGCTGGTGCTGCTTCCCCTTTACCATGCCTATGCCCTCAACGCCCTGGCGATCGGCGGCCTGATGTTCGGCGGAAAGCTGGTCCTGGTGCCCCAGTACGACCCGCTGAAGCTCATGGACATCATTACCCAGTCCAAAGCCACCATCTTCGCGGCGGTGCCGACGATCCTGATCCACCTGCTCCAGATCGCCGCCCTGGGGGAGGTGAAGCTGCCGCAGACAATCCGCTATACCCTCACCGCGGCAGCCCCGGTGCCCCGGGAGGTGCTCAAGGAATTCGAGCGCACTTTTCAAACCGAGGTTTACGAGGGTTACGGTATGACCGAGTGCACCGCCCTCGCGTCGATCAACCCGATGGGGAAAAAGAAGCTGTTTTCAATCGGGAAACCGGTTGGGGAAGTGGCGCCCGATGTGGCCGACCTGCAGATGAAAATTGTGGACGACAGCGGTAACGAACTGCCCCCGGGAGAGGTCGGGGAAATTATCATCAAAACAGACCTGTGGCGCATGCTTGGCTACTACAATCGCCCCGAGGCCACCGCGGAGACCATCCGGGACGGGTGGATCTACAGCGGGGATCTCGGTTACAAGGACGAGGAGGGCTACTTCTTCATCACCGACCGGAAAAAAGATATGCTCATCAGCGGGGGGCTGAACGTCTACCCGCGCGAGATCGAGGAAGTGCTCTGCAGCCATCCCAAGGTCATGGAAGCGGCGGTGATCGGTGAACCCCACCCGACCCACGGGGAGGTGCCGAAAGCCTTCGTGGTCTTGAAAGAGGGGCAAACCGCCACGCCGCAGGAGATCATGGACTACTGCCGGAATCAGCTGGCCCAGTATAAGCAGCCCAGCGCCATTGAAATCCGGGAGGCCCTGCCCAAGGTGCTTTCGGGGAAAATCCTGAAAAAAGAGTTAAGGCAGGGTTATACCGACGACCGCGAGCTCAGGCAGGAGATGATAGATTGAACAGAAAGGTGGCATGGCCATGACCGATCCGATTATCCACCTGGGGGAAGTGCTGGAACTTTCCGCCAGGCAGTTCGGCAGCAAGGGGGCCCTCTGGTACGAAGGCAAAGAGATCAGTTACCAGGAGCTGAACCGGAACGCCAACCGTTTTGCCAACGCCCTGCTGCGGCACGGCATCGGGAAAGGCGATGTCGTGGCGATCATGCTCCCGAACATCCCGGAATTTTTGTATTCTTTTTTCGGCGCACAGCGCATCGGCGCCGTCGTGGTGACGATGAACCCGATGTACAAGGGGGGTGAAATCATCCACGTCCTGAACGACTCCGGCGCCAGGCTGCTGGTTACCCTGGCCAGCTTCGTCGGTATGATCAACGAGATCAGGCCCGAAGTGCCCCGGCTGGAGCACGTGGTGATCACCGGGGAGAGGGATGTCGTCCTGGCGCACCACGAGAGCACGATTTTTGTTCAGATGGTCTACGATTTCAAGGAGATGCCCGACCTGGAGCAAACCCACTTCAAGGTCGGGCGGGTGCTGTTGAACGTGTTTAACCATTTCGGGGTCAAGGAGGCCTGGTACAAGCATTGGGGCGGCATCAGGGTGGGCGGCAAAAAAATCGCCGCCTTCGGTTTCGCCCGGTTTGAAGAAGAAGATATCGTGATCATGAACGCGATGTGCCTTTTAAGGAAGCTCGATCTCGACGATTTCTTCAAGGCGATCTGGGTTCCCCGCGAAGTCAAAGACAAGTTCCTGGAGCCGCTTACCAGCATCGAGGAAGAAACGGGCTCTTTCCCCGCAAAGACCGATTTCCGCGACCAGGTTTGCCGTGCTTTCCAAGAGGAGTTCGAACTGGAGCTGAAGGAAGAGCAAACCCTGCGGCGCGACGAGCTCTTTGCTTACGAGAAGCAGCGCACCCTCGCTTTCCATAAAACCAGGTAGCGCATGGCACCGCCGTTTATTAAGTTATGGTGCCAGGCACCATTTATTAAGTTATTGTAAATCAGGGAGAGCATCTCTGGAGCCGGAGCAGTATCAAAGGGCTTGACCCCGCGACGTTGCGCAGGTTTAGATATAATAAACCAGGCTTTCGTTGGATGATAAGTATTTATTTTTTTGCTCCCGGGCCAGATCGGCCAGGGTTGTCGAACTCAGTTCACGGGCAATATGATCGTTAAACCTGGACCAGACGTCGCGTGCGGCGCAGATATTTAACCTGGAACACGCTTGGGGATTGTCAATGCAGGCAACCAGTACCAGCGGCCCTTCCATTGCTTGGACTAAATCATAAACCGTTATTTCACGGGGCGGTTTGGCCAGGAAGTATCCGCCGCAGCTTCCTTTTTTTGAATTGACATATCCCTGGGCGCGAAGCTGGCGCATGATCTGTTCCAGGTATTTTTCGGAGATCTCCTGCCGCCTGGCTATTTCCTTAAGGTGCTGAGGGCCCTGGTCGTAGTGAAGGGCCAATTCGATCATCGCCCTGACCGCATAGCGCACTTTAGTGGAAAGTTGCATCCCGCCACGCCTTTCTTAATCATTCTCCTGTTTTACCGCTTCATCTTTACCCCGCACGCGGGACCGGTCCGGTCATTAGCCTACAAACATAACCGATAAACTATGCATTTAACTTGATCATATGTTTTGGTGCGGCAAATGTCAACTCCCTGCGTTGCCGAAAAAAAAGGATTGACAGGATCAATCTTTTCCAGTAAATTATTAATAATAATCCTATAATACCTATATAATTAGTAGGTTACTATGAACGGAGGTAAAAAATGCCGAAGAACAACAAGGCGCAATTGCATTTTCGGGAGGAGAAGCCGGTTAAACGTTCGCTGCCGCCTTTACTTAAGCTAGAAGATTGGTGGGCGGTCTGGCTTGCTTTCGGAGCTGTCGTTCTGGCCCTGGTCGGTATAATCAGAAGTATTCCGTCAATTCCGCGGTGGTCGGGGAATCCCCTGGCGGTGCTGCCGTGGGAAACGGCAATCCACTTGCTGCTGCTGGGCCTGGGCCTGGCCCTGGTTACAGCTGTCGCTGTTTATGCCACCGGACAGGATGCACGCAAGTACCTGGCCTCGTTTCCCCTTGTCTTTCTGTTTTCCGTGCTTGCTTTCATTCTCGGAAGCCAGGCAGTCTTGCGGAAGTACGGGTTTGATAACGTGGTCTGGGCTTTGATTATCGGCCTGGTGGTCGGCAATCTCTTCGGCAAGCCGGCCTGGTTGAGCCGGGCCGCGAAGACCGAACTGTTTATCAAGACAGGCCTGGTTTTGCTGGGTGCGGAAATCCTGTTTAACCGGATCATGGCACTGGGCCTCAGGGGGCTGGGAGTGGCCTGGCTGGTTACACCGCTTGTTTTCGGTTTTATGTACTACTGCGGGACCAGGCTGCTAAAGATAGACAGCAAGCCCCTGGTGGCCACCATCAGTGCCGCCACTGCGGTGTGCGGCGTTTCCGCCGCTATTGCCGCGGGAGCGGCAACCCGCGCCAAAAAAGAAGAGATCAGCTACGCCATTTCGTTGTCGGTGATTTTTACGATTTTATTGATGTTTTTGATTCCTCTTGGGCTGAAATTGATCGGCATCGACCAGTATGTCGGCGGAGCTTTGATCGGCGGGACCATCGATACCACCGGGGCGGTGGTGGTGTCGGGGAGCATGCTCGGCGAAACGGCCATGGAAGTGGCGTCGGTGATCAAGATGATTCAGAACGTGTTGATCGGGATCATCGCCTTCGTTCTCTCCCTGGTCTGGGTGGCCGGGGTGGAGAGGGAGGCCGGCGGCCCGAAGCCTTCCCCGCTGGAGATCTGGAGGCGTTTCCCCAAGTTTATTCTCGGTTTTGCTTTGGCCTCGCTTCTTTTTTCCTTTGTCCTGGTTCCAAGCCTGGGGCAGGCGCAGGTTGGCGGAATCCTGGAGATAACCAGGGGCCTCCGGGGATGGCTGTTCGGCCTGGCCTTTGTTTCCATCGGCCTGGAGGCCAACTTTGCCGAGCTGCTCCGGCTGGGCAGGGACAAAAGATCGATCGGTTTGTATGTTGCGGGACAGTCGTTTAACATCGGTTTGACTTTTATCGCCGCCCTGCTCTTTTTTGGAGGGTATGTATAATCGTGGAGCCGTTACCGGATCTTTGATTTGATGGGAGGAGTTCTGATGAAGCTGATTGTCGGCGGGAAAACGAAGACCGTTCCCGACTCCGTTACCGTCGCCGAGCTTTTGGAGCTGGAGAAGGTGGAGACGCCCGGCTACGTTTCGGTCCAGGTAAATGATAAGTTCGTACGCCGGGAAGACTTCGCCGCCTTCCGGCTGTCCGAGAGCGACCGGGTCGAATTGATGTATTTCATGGGCGGAGGGAGAAGCCGATGCGGTTGACGCCGGAACAGGTAGAAAGGTACAGCCGCCAGATTATCCTCGAGGAGGTAGGCTTAAGCGGCCAGCGGAAGCTGCTGGAGAGCAGCGTGCTCATCGTCGGGGTAGGGGGGCTGGGTTCTCCCGCCGCGTTCTACCTGGCGGCGGCGGGGGTTGGCCAAATCGGCCTGGTCGACTTCGACCGGGTGGAGATCAACAACCTCCAGCGGCAGATCATCCATGCCGCGGCGGATGTCACCCGGCTTAAAGTGGAATCGGCCGGGGCGAAGCTGCGGGCCCTCAACCCCGACGTCAAGGTGGAGCTTTACCCGGAACCGCTGAGCGCGGCCAACGCGCTGCGCATTATCGGCGGCTACGATTTTGTGATCGACGGCACCGACAACTTTGCGGCCAAGTTCCTGGTCAACGACGCCTGCTGCTTTGCCGGCAAGCCTTTTTCCCACGCCGGCATCCTGCGCTTTGAGGGGCAGACGACGACGGTCCTGCCGGGCCGGAGCGCCTGCTACCGTTGCATCTTTCCCGAGCGGCCGCCGGACGGTGCGGTTCCCTCCTGCGCCCAGGCCGGCGTCCTCGGTGTCCTGGGCGGCACCCTCGGCGTGATTCAGGCCACCGAGGCGCTGAAATACCTGCTCGAATGCGGCGAACTGCTGACCGATCACCTGCTTTTTTACAGCGCCCGGGAGATGGTTTTTCATAAAGTAAAGATCAGCCGCAGCCCCGGCTGTCCCATTTGCGGCGAAAACCCCTCCATTACCGTGCTGCAGGACGAGGCGCCGGCGGCCTGCCCGGCGGAAGGAGCCGGCGGCGATGGAGAAGCTTAAACTGCCCCGCGCCATCTACGACAGGCTGCTCGAAGCGGCGGAGCAGGAAGCGCCTCGCGAGGCCTGCGGGCTGCTGGCCGGCAGCGGCGCGGCGGTCCGGGAATTCTACCCGCTCACCAACGTGGAGGCGAGCGCCGCACGCTTTTCCATGGACCCGCAGGAGCAGTTTGCCGCGCTTAAATGCATGCGCGGGCGCAGCTGGGAAATCGTCGGCATCTGGCACAGCCACCCGGCGACGCCGGCCCGCATGTCGGCGGAAGACCGGAAGCTGGCTTTTATGCCCGGGGTTAGCTACGTGATTCTCTCCCTGGCCCCGGCCTGCCGGGGGGAAATCAGGGCCTTTCGCAGGGAAAGAGGCGGCTCCTTCAGGGAGCAGGAGATCGAATTTTGCTAGGCGAGGTGCAGGCAATGCAGGCAATGCAGGCAACGTATCAAATTCCGGAAAATGTGATCGCGGAAACGGCAAAGCACGCCCGGGAGGTGGAGCAGTACCTTGCCGGGCGCCTCCCGGAGGAGCTGTTCCGGTCGCGGCGCGTGCCGCGAGGCATTTACGAACAGCGCCGCAAAGGGCTGTACATGGTGCGGATCCGCCTCCCGGGCGGACTGCTGCCGGCCGGCCAGGCCCGCGTTCTGGCCGAGCTGAGCCGGCGCTATGCCGGCGGGAGCGTTCATTTTACCACCCGCCAGGACGCCCAGCTTCACGATGTGGCGATCGCCGATACCCCGGCCCTGCTGGAGCGGCTCCTGGCCGCCGGCCTTACCCCCCTGGGGGGCGGCGGGAATACGGTCCGCAACATCACTGCCTGCTCTCACAGCGGCATCTTCACCGGTGAAATATTCGATCCCCTGCCCTACGCTCTGGCCCTGACCGGCTATCTCCTGCAGTTCACCAGCTCCTACAACCTGCCCCGCAAGTTCAAGATTGCCTTTTCCTGCTGCTCCGGGGACGACGCCCTGGCCCGGGTCAACGACCTGGGGTTTGTGGCACGCATCCGGGACGGGCGGAAAGGGTTTGCCGTTTACGTGGGCGGCGGCATGGGCGCATCTTCCCGCGTGGGCGACCTCTTCACTCCTTTCCTCCCGGCAGAAGACGTGATCCGCATGGCCGAGGCGGTCAAGCGGGTCTTTGACCGCCTCGGGGATCGCCGCAACCGGCAGCGGGCCAGGCTGCGTTTTGCCGTGGAGCGCCTCGGCGCGGAGCGGTTCCGGCGGGAGCTGGAACAGGAGCTGCAAATGGCAACGGCGGAGGGCGTGCCGGAGGCGGTGCCGGTTGAACTGGCTGCGTAC
>JAGUZX010000045.1 GCA_020060545.1 Desulfovibrio sp.
CAGCAGACTTCGTCGAACAAACCCTTCAACACTATTTTGATTATGGCATTCCCCTTAAAAAAATAAAAGCGGATTTTATGGAAGCGTTGAAGGAGGATTATCTGTAACCATATCATTGCCCGGAAAGCATATGAGGTGCCAAAGACAAATGCGGAAGCTTTTCGTTTACTTTGCCGTAAAAAAATACTTAGTCCTGAAATGGAAGCCACCTTTATGGCCATGGCCAGGTTCCGAAACAGGGTTGTGCACATGTATGAGCAGGTTGATAACCGGGAAATTTACTGTTTTCTCAGTGAAGGGTTAGGCGATTTTCATACTTTCATCGATGACATTACGAGGCTACTTAATTTGCAAGTGTAAGTAATATTACCACTTAATGCCGCAGGTCGATTCACGAGTGCTTTTAATCGCCCAGGGAGACAGCGGAAAAACTTTTTACGTTAAGTTTAACCCCGCCTTATACTTCCGCCATCCCGTAACGTTTCAAGGCGCTGTTTAATACTCTCTTGATCATATCCCGGTACTGGATGCCGCAAAGCTGTGCAATCATGGGATAATCGCTGTAACCCGGCGCCAGCCCTGGCAGGGGGTTGATTTCGATAAAGAAAACCTCTTCCTGTTCGGATAACCGGAAATCGATGCGCGCGAAATCCTTGCACTCCAGGGTTGTGTATATTTTCTTCGCCGCCTGGATTATTTTCCCTTCAGTAGTTTTGGCGAGCTGCGCCGGGCAGCTGTATTCAACATATTTTGTATAATCCTTTTTGACATTGTAGCTGTAAATGTTATACTTATTCTCTTTGTCTTTATAGATAATTTCCATGGGCGGGAAAACAGTTGTCTCCTCGCCGTTGCCGGCAAGGGCCACCGTGAACTCCCTGCCGGCGATATATTCTTCGGCCAGGAATGACTGCTGGTACGTTTTGATATTTTTCTCGATGATGCTTTTTAACTGCTCCGCATTCTCTACTACGGCGCAGTCGGAAATTCCTTTGCTGGAACCCTCCGCATTCGGTTTAATAATCAGTGGAAATTTAAGCTGGTGGTTTATTTTGGTTGCGCCGCTATAAAAGTGCTGGAATTTTGGGGTTTTGATTTTGTAGGTGGCCAAAATTCTCTTGCACAGCGCCTTGTCCAGGGCGATGGAAAGCGTGGTTTCGTCGGAACCGGTAAACGGTATTTTTAAAAAATTAAGGATGGCCGGGACCTGCGCCTCCCGTCCCCGGCCATAGATGCCCTCGGCAAAATTGAAGACCAGATCGACTTTTGTTTCCTGCAATTTTCGAAAAAGGTCCGCGTCTGCTTCCAGCAGTTCAACCTTGCAATTTGATTGTTCCAGCGCGTTCTTAATCGCCAGCACGGTGTCAATGCTGTCGTACTCCGCTTCCAGGTCTTCGATCTCTGATTGAATGCCCTTTTTTAAATTGTAAGTCAGGCCTACTATATACCCGGGCATGGGGGGTGTTTCCAAACCGATCGCCTCCAGGGTTTTATTCACTTGATCATCGTTTAATCATCGTTTACTAATATTTTATTATAACAAAAACAGGCCAAACATCTATGCCTGATCGAAAGTGCAAAGCCCTTTTGATCTGTAAAATATTTGTCAAGACAGCATTATCAACCGTGGGCGTGCAGGCTTTTCTAATCGGGCAAAGCATGGCCATGCTTCGGGGTGGAAAAAGTAAAGCCCGCTGATGAGGGCGGGGCCAATGGAGAAGGGGTCATCCATCCGGACCGGAAGGGGTTGCCCCTTTAAGTAAAAAGCCGGGAGGGAGAGAAGGCAGGGGAGAGAGGGCCCGGCTAGCCGGCGCCGTATTTTTCGCGCAAAGCCTTCTTGTCGAATTTGCTGACGCTTGTCTTCGGCACCTCGTCGATAAACACAACCCTGTCCGGGAGCCACCACTTCGGCACTTTATCTTGCAAGAAGTCTAAAATATCCGCCGCGGTTACCGCACCCTTTTCGCTTTCTTTCAGCACCACGCAGGCCAGCGGCCGCTCCTGCCACTTCGCGTGGGGGACGGCGATCACCGCCGCCTCCGCCACCGCCGGGTGGTCCATGATCTTGTTTTCCAGGTCCACCGACGAAATCCACTCGCCGCCGCTTTTGATCAGGTCCTTCGCCCTGTCCTGGACGATCACGTAGCCTTCTTCGTCCACGCTGACAATATCGCCCGAGTGATACCATCCATCCTTGAAGGTGGCGGCGCTCCGGGCGGGGTCCTTGTAGTATTCCGAAGCGATCCACGGCCCCCTGAGCAGGAGCTCGCCCATCTCCTGGCCGTCCCACCTGGCCTCCCGGCCCGCGCCGTCGACCACCTTCATCTCCAGCCCCGGCAGCAGGAGGCCCTGCCTTGTTTTGAGGGTGAATTTGGCCTCGTCCGCCAGGCCGTCCAGGCTGCTCTTGACCGGGCAGGTCAAAACCACCGGCGTGGCCTCGGTCATGCCGCAGGTGCCCCGGACGGCGATGCCGTACTTCTTTTCAAAGGCTTCCACCAGCGATTTGGAGATGGCCGAGCCGCCGTTTAAAATATAGCGCAGGCTGCTTAAGTCGTAGCTGGCGCCGCTCTCCAGGTGCCGGTGGATGTTGTTCCAGATCGTCGGCACTCCGGCGATGAGGGTGGCCCTTTCCCGCTCGATCAGGCCGCAGAGCGCCGGCGCGGCCAGCTCCCGTCCCGGCAGGACCAGCTTGGCGCCCATCAGCGCGGCGGCAAAGGGGAAGCCCCAGGAGAAGACGTGAAACATCGGCACGGCGGCCAGCACGACATCCCGCTCGGAAATGCCGATCGCGTCGGGGACGGAGATGGTCAGCGCGTGCAGGTAGATGGCGCGGTGGGTGTAGCGCACACCCTTGGGCAAGCCGGTGGTGGCGGAAGTGTAACAGAGCGCCGCCGGGGTACGTTCATCCAGGTCATCGGGAAAAGCAAACTCTTCGGGAGCGCCCGCCAGCAGCTTTTCGTAGTGCAGGGCGGGGGCAAGCCTGGTTGGGGGCGGCGCTTCCCTGTCCGTCAGAATGACGTAGTTTTGCACCGTCTCCAGGCGGGCGGAAACTTCTTCCATGGCCGGGATCAAATCATCGTCGATAAAGAGGAGCCTGTCCTCGCCGTGGTTGATGATATGGGCGAGGTGCTCCGCGAAGAGGCGCACATTGATCGTATGCAAAACGGCGCCGCTGCAGGTAACGGCGAAATAAAGCTCCAGGTGGCGGTGCGTGTTCCAGGCAAAGGTCCCGACGGTGTCCCCTTCTTTTACGCCCAGCCGCCGCAGGACGTTGGCCAGCCGGCAGACCCGCTTGTAAAAAGCGCCGTAGGTGTATCGAAAATCGCGCTCCGGGCCGCGCGAAAAGATCTCTTTCCCGGGAAATAACCGCCGGGCGCGATCCAGCACGGTTTTAATTAAAAGCGGGTGGTCCATGATCATCGCGGTTTCCTCCCCTTTATCTGGCAGTCGGGCAAGGCAGATCTCAGGATAGGGTTTACGTTGAGCAAGCGTGATGCGCCTTTACCTGAGTATAACATGAGGAGATCCCGGTGAGAAGAAAAAGCACGTGAAGCACGGTGAAGCACGGGGACGGGGTACTTGCTTCAGCCTAATTATAGTTGGGTGCTGGTTCGATCCACCCTTTTAGCTTTGCGTATTTGCAAAGATTATTAAAAATAGAGATTTCTTCTTTTAAAAAATCGGCAAACATCTGACGCAGTGGATCATTAGTAATTATTGACCTGGTGCAATAAGCCATATAGTCTATAAAGGTTTGGCATCCTTCAAAGATTTTTGTAAACATGAATCGGTCGCTCAAAATCATGCTATCATCTTCCCGGCTAACAGTTTTAGGTGGCCTTTGCGGTAACGGTATCTTATAGATTTCCAACTGCTTTTCGATTTGCCTGGCCTGTTTTTCCAGGAGATTCAAACCGATTTTACTGATAATCGCCTTAAATTCAACGTCCTTGGCGTAATTATAGTAGATCTGGGTTTCTTCGATACAGCTGTAACGGGCAACCAGGGCGTCCCAGAGCAAACCCGCTTCCAAGATGCTCAGGGTGGGTTCCTTTGTCTTGTCGGCTTTGCCGATGTGAACATTGCCAACCTGAACCATAGTGTTCACTCTCCTGCTTTAATTTTTCCATCCTTGTTTGTAATTATCCTAAGCAGGGGAACGGCGTTGTTGCTTTAAGTATTACAGGTCTTACCACATTTTATGGACAAGAAGAATGGATGGTATTCGAAGAAAGCAACAACCCCGTCTTCTGCTCTTTAGCAGGAGATGTTTACATTTTGGGCGAAATTAGCACTGTCCGCGCTGCTGTTAGGCGCCTGCGTCATCTTGCCGGGTAAGTTTAGGGAGGATTAATTAGAAATGAACGTTCGCTACAACCCTGTTGCCGCCAGTATTGTTGACAGGCTGAGGGAAATAGCCGGCGCAAGCGCGGTCATTTTCGGGGATGCTGAAAAGATGAAAATGTACTCCTACGACGAGGCGGCAAGGGCGGATCAGGAGCTTCGACATCCGCCCGACGTGGTCGTAAAGGTTCAATCCGCCCGGGAGGTTTCGCAGATCTTGAAGCTAGCCAACGAGGCCAAAATTCCGGTTACGCCGCGGGGCGCCGGCAGCGGGCTTTCCGGCGGGGCGGTCCCGCTTTATGGGGGCATCCTGCTGAGCATGGAAAGGATGAACCGGATCCTCGAAATCGACAAGGAAAACTTGATGGCCGTAGTGGAAGCGGGAGTGGTCACCAATGAGCTGCACCTGAAGGCGCAGCGGGAGGGGTTGTTTTTTGCCGGGTACCCGATGAGCTTCGAGACCTGTTTCATCGGGGGCAACGTGGCGCACAACGCGGGCGGCGGCAGGGCGATCAAGTACGGCGTTACCGGTCACCATGTTTTGGGCTTGGAAGTGGTCCTGCCCACGGGCGAAATAGTCAATTACGGCGGCAAAAGGGTAAAAGATGTCACCGGCTACAACATGGTCCAGCTGATGCTGGGGGCGGAAGGGACGCTGGGCGTGATTACCAAAGTGATTGTCAAGCTGCTGCCCCTCCCCGCGGCCAGGGCGGTCATGCTGGCGCTGTTTGAAGATACGCCGGCGGCGCTGGCGGTGGTGCCGCGGATTTTGGGGGAGTTGCGCATCATCCCCGCCGCGATTGAATTTATGGACAAAATGAGTATCGAGACGACGTGCCGCTACCTGGGCGTCCGGAAACCGCATGAAAGCGCCGGCGCGCTTTTGCTTTTCGAGCTGGATGGCGACGACCGCGCGCTGGTGCGGGACCGCTGTTTACAAATCGGCGATTATTGCCTGGCAAACGGCGCCCTGGACGCCTTGATCGCCGAGACCCCCAGGGAGCAGGAGGAGCTGTGGCGGATCCGGATCGCCTGCCCGGAAGCGGCCAAAGCAGCCGGCGCGGAAGGCCTGCTGATTGAAGATATCGTCGTCCCCTTGGCCGGTGTGGCCAAATTGGTGGAAACCGTCCGCGAGCTGGGCGTGAAATACAGCCTCACCCCGCTGGTCATGGGGCATGCCGGCGACGGGAATATCCATATCAACGCCGTTAAACACCCGCATGTCGGCAAGGCGGAGTGGAAGGAGCTGGCGCCCCGGTTTTTGACCGAGCTTTACACCTGCGCCGCGGCGCTGGGCGGGACCATCAGCGGCGAGCACGGCATCGCGCACAAGCGGAAGCGGTATTTAAAACTGGTCATGGGCGAAGACGAAATCAACTCGATGAAGCGGATTAAGCTGGCGCTCGACCCCAACCTGATCCTCAACCCGGGAAAAAAATTCGATTTCGATTAAAAAAGTGCGGGGCACCTGATAGAGCATGTAATATAAATTGGGGAAGAAGTTGTCGCTCGCCTGTAAGTGTGAAACTTAAATAGCGGACAGCTGTAAATTATACCGGACACTTTTGTATCCCGTGGAAATACTGTTCGGAATACCGGACAGGCGGGGCCCTTGAAAGATGTAGCAAATCCGGCGCCGGCGCATAGATCAGTAATACAGGCGGAGCCGCCGGCCGCCGGCAAACCGAGCCGGCGCTAAAAAAGAGGATCGCCGGGAAATTTGTAGAAAAAATAATGACGATGAAAGTGCTGAAGCTTTCCCCCGGAATTACATATTACCCCCTCTTTCGAAAACCATATATGGTATCGTGGTACTGCGGCTTTATTTGAAAACTGGATGCGGCGGCGAACACCGTAGTGTTGAGACAGGCGCCGGAAAAGTTTAAGACGGCGGCTGGAAAATATTTTTTCAAACGAGGTGTGCCATGTCCGTAAGCAGTGATACGATTGCGTTGATGGAGCGTTACAGCGCCAGGAACTATCTGCCCCTGCCCGTTGTGCTTTCCCGGGGCGAAGGCGTCTGGGTGGAAGACGAAAGCGGCAGGCGCTACATGGATATGCTCAGCGCCTACTCCGCCGTGAGTCACGGCCACCGCCATCCCCGGATCATCAGGGCCCTTGTGGAGCAGGCCGGCCGGATTACCCTGACCTCCCGCGCCTTTCACAACGACAGGCTGGGCGCCTTTTGTGAAAAGCTGTCCCGGCTGACGGGCAAGCAGCTGATCCTGCCCATGAACACCGGGGCGGAAGCGGTGGAGACGGCGCTGAAAGCAGCCCGCCGCTGGGCTTACGAGGTTAAAAAAGCCCCGCCCGGTGCCGCTGAAGTTATTGTCTGCGCCGGGAATTTTCACGGCCGGACCATCACCGTTGTTTCATTCAGCTCCGACGAGGAGTACCGTAGAAATTTCGGTCCCTTTACCCCCGGGTTCAAGATCATCCCCTACGGGGATCTCGACGCCCTCCGGCGGGCGATCACCCCCCGCACGGCGGCTTTCCTGGTTGAGCCGATTCAGGGCGAAGGCGGCATCATTATCCCTCCCCCCGGCTACCTGAGCGAAGCCTGCGCTGTTTGCCGCGAAAACAGCGTCCTTTTTATGGCCGACGAGATCCAGACGGGCCTCGGGCGGACGGGAAAGATGTTCGGCTGCGATTGGGAGGCGGTCGTGCCGGATGTTTACATTCTGGGCAAGGCGCTCGGGGGAGGGGTATTGCCGGTTTCCGCGGTGGCCGCCGACGAGTCGATCCTGGGCTTGTTCGAACCCGGCTCCCACGTCTCCACTTTCGGCGGCAACCCCCTGGCCTGCGCCGTGGCCTGCGAGGCGATCGACGTGCTCCTCGAGGACGACCTGGCCGGCCGGGCCCTGGAAAAAGGGAGTTACTTCGCCGGCCGGTTGAGCGAGATCAAAAATGAAAAGATCGTCGAGGTCAGGGGGAGGGGACTCCTGGTGGGGGTGGAGCTGGCGGAAAAAGCCCGGCCCTACTGCGAACGGCTGATGGAACTGGGCCTCCTGGCCAAGGAGACACACGATAATGTCATCCGCTTCGCGCCTCCCCTGGTAATCAACACCTCCGAGCTCGACTGGGCCCTGGAGCGGATCGCCCAAGTCCTCTCCTAAAATAGCTCAGTATATCAGGGGGACGGTTCTCTTGATATATATATCAGGGGGACGGTTCTCTTGATATATTTTTTTTCAATTTATTAAGGTGCTCTTGATTTATATATCAAAAGAACC
>JAGUZX010000097.1 GCA_020060545.1 Desulfovibrio sp.
AGGCAGAGCAAGATATTGCCAAGCGATCGCAAAATTTGTTATAATTGCTCAGAAAAACGGTTTTCGGGGAGGCGTTAAGGTGGCGGACCTTCAGCTGTAGCTGCGGGAACTGCCGGCGGTCGACCGCCTGCTCAGGGAGCCTGTACTGCAGGAGCGGGCCCTCGCCCTGGCCGGACTGCTGGAGCCGTTTCTCGGCCGGGAAGGGGTGGCGGTATGGCCGGGCAGCTCAAAGGTGGGCGGCGGGGCGCTGCCGACCGCCGAGCTTCCCACCTACCTGGTTTCCTTAAGCCCGCCGCGGATGAGCGCCGCGGAGCTGGCGGAGCGGCTGCGCCTGGGCGAACCGCCGGTGATCGCCCGCCTGCAGCAGGAGCGGCTGCTGCTGGACTTGCGCACCGTCGAACCGTCCCGCGAGCCGGATCTAGTCGCCGCCGTGCGCGCGGCCTGCGCGTACGGCGCTGAAATGGGGAGTTGATGGCGATGGACGATGCCCCGGTGATAAAGTTTATGGGGGTAGTTGCCGGCGGGCGGGGAGAGGCAAAAGGATTTATGGAGATCGGCTGGGTCCGGGAGCAATGCCGCAATGCAGCGGGCTTTGATCCCTACCCCGGCACCCTGAACCTGAAAGTGGACGGACCGGCCTTTGAGCTGATCCGGCGGACGGCCTTAAACCGGGGCAAGCGGATCGTCCCTCCCCCGGAGGCCGCCGGTTTCTGTGAAGCAAGGCTGCTGCCAGTGCTGGTACACGGGATCGGCGCGGCCTTGATTTATCCGATGGTCAGTAATTATTACGGCGATACTGTCGAGATCATCGCCCCGCTGCTTTTGAAAGGCCACCCGGACATTAAAGACGGGGCGGCGATCGTACTGTCCCTGCTTCCGCCGGAGGGAGCCCCTCTCTCCGGCGCAGGGGAGTATGCTTCGTTGAAGCTGATCACTTTGGACTGGGAAGGCACGCTGGTAGATTTTCAGTGGGACCTGGCCGGGGCCGTGGCGGAGACGATCAGCCTGCTGGAGGCGAAAAAGGTCCCGCGTGAGACTTTGGCCGGCCAGAATTATGCCACTCTCTATAACCTGGTCACGGAGAAGGGCGCGCAGTGGGGTTTTCCAGGGGAGTCTCTTACGGCCGCGGTTGATCAGATTTATGACCGCTACGACCTGGATGCGGCGTCCCGCTGGACGCCGGCCGAAGGGCTGCTTCAAATCCTGGCCGGGCTTAAGTGCTTTAAGCTGGCGCTTGTCTCCAACGTCGGCCGCACGGGGATTGACCGGATGCTGGAACGGTTCGGCCTGAGGGAGAGTTTCGGGATTACTTTGACCAGGAACGATGTGCGTTTTTTAAAGCCCTCGCCGGAGGGGATCCTCAGGGCCGCGGCGTGGGCCGGGGCGGCAAAAAATGAAACCATCCATATCGGGGACAGCCTGGCGGACCTTTTTGCCGCCCGGAGCGCCGGTGTAAAGTGCGGGATTGTGCTGGGGGGCGAAACCGCGGCGGAAGCGCTCCTGTGCGAGAAACCCGACCTGGTTCTGGAGAAGCTAAGCCGGCTCCCGATCGCCCTCCGCTACGGCCTCCAGCCAAACCCTTAGGGTGACGCATGCGCTGCGCTGCCCTCTATACTGGAAAACATACGAAATGACCGTGCGAATTTGGGGGACACCATGCTTAATTCCACAACACCTTACCAGAAAACAGTTTGGAGTCTATTGGCGAACCTTTTCAAAGTTACTTATACCGAGAATTAAGCATAGTGCCCCTGAATTCCCCCGAGTTTACTTTCGAGCAGGGGCGCTTGGTGGTGGAATGATGCAAATTTACGCGGGCCGAAGAAGGGACTTCAACAAGGGCTACTGGATTAGCTTTGAAAATCACCCCCGCCTGGCGGAAACGAAAAAAAATATCTACGCGCGCTGCCTCCCCTGCCTGGAGCGGCTGTATGAACAGCTGGCCGGATCGCCGGCGGCACTTATCCTGGAAAACCCCTTAACCTGCTGGAAGGTAGTCGTCGTTTTCAAGGACCTGGACGAGTGCCTGGCGTTTTTATGCCTCTACGAAGCGGAGGCAACCCGCCGGGGCGCTGCCGGAACCGTGCGCGGTCGTATCGGCACCGGCGATAAAAGCTCACCGAACGTGGTGGTGATCTTCCAGGCGCAGAGCGCGGGGGAGCGGGACGCGCTCCTGGCCGAGGCCGGTGCGCTGGCCCCCCGGATCAACCCGGACTGCGCCATCTCTTTTGAGCGCGGGTGCGGCGACATTTACGGCTCACTCTGCGGTGACTGGCGGGACTGGAAAGAGGTTACCCCGGTGCAAAACCCCCGCCTGGTTCCCTTAATCCGGGAAAAGGTGGCGAAGCTCCTCAAAGGTGAGTTTTAAAAGCCGCGGGGGCAACGCTTTCGTCGCCCCCGCAAATTGGAGCGGGCAATTTATTAAGTTATGGTGCCAGGCACCATAACTTAATGCGCAGGAGAGTCCCTTTTCAGGAGAGCCTGGTTATTTTGGACGCCCTTTCGAGCAGGAGCTCCTGGCAGCTCTTGCGAGCGAGGAGGGGCTCGCTTCTTTTCCGGCTCCACACGGTTTCCGGGCGGTTTTGGACGATGAAGATATTTTCGGGGAATGGCAGATCCTGGTCAATAGCCCACTCGATATCCTGGGGATAACCGTAGTGATCCTCGATGCCCCTGGCGATCTTCACCAGTTCCATGATTTCGCAGTCTTCCAGGCAGGAGATGCTTTGCCGCTCCGGCGCTACCGCGATTTCTTTTACCCCCTTGCTTTCGGGGACGGGGACACACTGGACATGTTTGCACGAAATTTTTCGGCAGGTGATCTCTTTGATGATCTTGTCCACCCGGAAGTGGTCGGGGGTGACGTTGCCTGAAACCACCGTTTCTCCCAATCCCCAGCTTCCCTCGATCACAACCTGGGACGGATCGCCGTTGACCGGGTTAAGGGTAAACATAACCCCCGCCGCTTTGGCATTAACCATTTTCTGCACCCCGACACTGATCAGCACTTTCTCATGGGGGAAGTGGTGCTGGGCCCTGTAGCTGATGGCGCGCGCAGTGAAGAGGCTGGCCCAGCACCGGCGCACAGCCGCCAGCACATCTCCAGCACCGCGTACCCAGAGGTAAGTGTCCTGTTGGCCGGCGAAGCTTGCCGTGGGCAGGTCTTCCGCCGTGGCGCTGGAGCGCACCGCCACCGGCATATTTTCCTTTCCCATGCTTTGGGACATCCGGAGGTAGCTTTCTTTAATCGCCGCCGCGATATCTTCGGGGATGGGGCTTTTGACGATCATTTCCCGCACCTGTGCGCTTGCCTGATCCAGCACGTCCAGGTCGGCAGGGTCAATGCTGTCAAGAATAGAAAAGAGCTTTGCTTGAATCGCCGTTTTCTCGAGAAAATGGAGGTAACAATCCGTGGTCACGGCAAACCCCGGCGGAACCCTGATACCCTTCCGCAGCATTTCGCCCAGGTTGGCATTCTTGCCGCCGACCACGTGCAGCGAATCCTTGGTTACCTCGCCCAAATCCAGCACATATCCCATCGTGCCACCACCTGTTACTGTGTTTAACGAGTCCAGCAGGGCTTAAACCCCCGGCAATAAGGCGGATGGCGGTTTTACCGCCCCCGAAACTCCAGCCGATCAGTATGCGGGGGAGCTATTTCCGCTGGACGATCCGCACTACTCCTTCGTCTCCGTTGACCTTGATGATGTCGCCTGTTTTAATCACAACCGTGGCGACTCCTGTACCGGTTACAGAGGGGACGCCGTATTCCCTGCTCACGATGGCCGCGTGTGAGGTCAGCCCCCCGATATCGGTAACCGCAGCCTTGACCCTGGAGAGAGCCGGGGCCCAGGAGGGGTTGGTGCAGGGGCAAACCATGATTTCACCGGCCTGGAGGCCGCTGATCTCTTCCACTGTTTTAATGACCCTGGCCACGCCCTCAACCTGGCCGGGAGAAGAAGCGAAGCCCTTCAACTCGTCCACCTGGGCGGGATCCACCGTGGCGCCTTTGAGCCATTCGTCAACCTTGTCGGTGACGACACCCCACAGCATCACCGTAAATGGTTCGGCGACCGCTTCCGGGGCGGGTCCCAGCGCCGGCGACGGTGACCAGTTTGCCGCCGCCTGCAAAATCTTTTTGCGTTTTTCCGCCTTGGCGGACCAGTTCAGCAGCGGAACACCCTCGCCCAGGGCCCAGGTGGTGACGACATCCTCGATCAGGGTGGGAACCTCCAACCGGTTGAACATGAAGATATCGTCGGCCTCTTTAAACGCCCCGGTGCTGGCGATGACCGCGCCGATCTCCCGCATCTTTTCCCACCAGATGGTATGGAACCAGTGCTCCACCCAGAACAGGTGGTCTTCCGCGTACTTGTAGATGACGCGGCAGTCGTTGAAGGCGTTCTGGAACGTCTGGCGGTCTTCTTCGCTGCTGATCAACTTGCTGTATTCGGCGACCAGCCTTTCCCTGGTTTTGCTGACCTCTTCAAAGGACCTTTCAATCTTTTCTCCTTTGTCCAGGCGCTCCAGATAATTCTTGATATAGCTGAAGGGAATATCCAGCTTGTTGATCCAGCTTCCTTCGTAGTTGTACCAGCCGCTGCCGCAGGAAATGTAGAACCAGGGATTCTTCAAGGCCTCCAGCTCTTGCAGCCACCGCTGGCCTTCTTCCAACCCTTTCAGCGCTTCGATTTTTTGGCCGGCCGGACCATCTTTCTTCAAGATCTCGCCGACCCGGGGGTTGGCATGGGCCAGCCTGGACAGCTTGCAGAGTTCCTCTTCCGGGCGGAACATGGAGACTTCGGCGCCGGCCACCATCATGCTGATGGCGCTGTCGCTGATCCCGGGGAAGAGTTTCTTCGCCGTGTCAAAAAACATGAGATAATACAGGTAGGCCAGGTTGAGATAATTGAAATGGTACTGCCAGCCCTTGTACATGCAGTTCACGGCCCGATCGAAAGCTTCCATCAGCTCGTACGAGGGGCCGTATCCCCTGAAGGAATTGGGGAAGATCTCCCCGGCCGGCATATACTTGGGAAGCTCCCTGGGCACCTTGATTTCTTCAAGCTCCTGGCCCAGTTTTTTCAGCCTGGATAGCCATTCTTCCCATAGTTCGTCGTAGTGTTCGACGGGGTAATGGACGCGCACCTGGAACAGTTCCGCTTTCTCCTTGATGATCTCTTCCGGCGGCGGCTCTATGGCGCAAATGTACTGGTAGCAGCCGACGATACGATGGGCGACTCCCTGGGCCGGTGGGATACAGAATATGCGCGTGGTATGCTGGGATAGAGAGATCTGCCAGGCTTGCTGAAAAATCTGGTCCAGGGGAGGCATGGGATAGACAGCGTGAATCTTGTCCAGGTACCAGAACTGCCTTTTCTCCCAATCCTTTCGGTCGTCGCCGAAGAGGAAGTGGGGGGGGTACATCTCCTCCCAACCCTCCAGCTCCGGGGGGATCTGGCCGGCAATGTATTCGTGGGGATCCGGAAATCTCTTACCGTTTGCCATTGTTCTCCTCCTTCCAAATAATGGTTGAAAAAAAGAAGTGCACCTGATACCTTCGAAGCGATTGAAAAAGTTTCTTTATCCCGCCGCATCCCCCCTTGTAAGTTTTTTCCTCCGGCAGCATGATATGTACGTAAAACTTCTTTCCCGCTGCCGCGCGATCGAAAATACGGGTTGTTGCTTTGCATAAGCTAGACACTAAATATCATTTAAGATAAACATTTTGTTAATCTCATGGCCAGTTGCAACTGCAGGCTTGTTTCCGGCTCCTTTAAATCCAACCCCGTAATTTCCTGAATTCTGCGCAGCCTGTACTTCATCGTGCTGGGGTTAAGATAACCTTCGCGCGCCGCTTTTAAAACATTGGAGTTATATTTGTAGAACAGGTTTAATGTACTGACCAGTTGTGTTTTATGCTTTTGATCATAGTTAATAAGGAGGCCGATTGTCTTTTTCACAAATTCAGCGAAATTTTGGGGATTGATTTCAATAAGAGAAAATATGCCGAGATTATCATAGGATACGACTTTATTTTTCAGATTTAAGGCCTTCATGATTTTCAGTGACGTAACCGCATTATGATAGGATGTAACACAATCCTCCAATTTGTCGCAGATAGTGCCCAGGCCCCCCCACCAAGTTCCTTCCCGGAGCCAATGGGACAGTTGCTCCTCTAACGACTTGACAAGAGTCTTGACCCCAAGTTCTTGATCTTTTTTATTTAAAGAAACTGTAATCAAAATATGATTGTTTTTGGTAATCACAACACAATGGGAGAATGAATCCATGCAGAATTCCCGGATATCCTGGTATAGCTCCGGCCTGCTCCGGTCATCCCGCCCCGGTACAATCTCCACCGCAATTACCTGAAATAAATCTTTTAAATTAAAGCCAAGTTGCAGGGCGCGGTGATGCATCCATTCTGCAGATTCGTAATTTTTTTCCAGAACATGCTCCAAAAAGGTCTCTTTTAAACGTTTGGTCTGTTCAATAGCAGCCTTTTGTTTTAACATTTCCAGGGCGATGATTGTGGCCCCCAGTTCCATGGCCACCTTGTCCAGTTGTTTTAAAGCCCCGTGGGTTAGCACGGTGGTAATTAATCCCATTATTTGCTGTCCCGCCACGATAGGGACAAGATACTGCGTCGTATCGATGTCGGGGTACATTTCCACCGGTTTTTTTTCCTGGAAAAGCTCATAAACCTGCCCGCTGTAATCTTCTTTTTCCATTAGTTTTTTGCCGCAAACAAAGCGTTTTTCCATGTTGTGCATGGTTGTTGCCTTGATATTAAAATTATGATCTTCCACCTGAACCGGCGAACCGATAAAGGCTGCCAGAGTTTCACAAATAGCTTCGATACCCTTACCGCTTAAAACGAGCCCTGTAAGCTGGTTATGCATTTCCATGGATTTTTCCAGTATTCTATGCTGCTTTCTTAATATTTCATTTACGCGTTCCAGTTCATCAACCTTTGTTTGCAATTCCTTGTCAATTTTTTCATAAAGCCGGGCATTCTCGAGGGCGATACTGAGCTGTGAACCCAAAATCATCAGCAGTTCCTGGTCGTCCTGGGTAAAAGATGCCTGCTCGCTTTTATTGGCCAGGAGCAGGGCGCCGATAATTTTCCTGTTGGCGTAAAGGGGTATCCCCAGCAAGTTCCTTTTTATCTTATAGAAACCATAGAGATCGGCGGGGTTATACTGGACGGAACTCCTGTTGATTACTTCTCCTTTTTGCATGATTATTTCAATAGCCCCCCGGGGCTTTTGCACTATTTCTTCAAACAGCTCCTCTTTTGCTTCATCGGAGAAAGTATAGTGTTTGACGATCTTCAAGCCATTTTCTTTCATTTCCTCCAGTGCCAGCAAACCCGCTTCGGCAGCAACCAGTTTTTTTGCATATTTAATAATCTTCAGAGGCAGGCTTTCTGAGTGCAACTGGGAGTTTAAAATAACCGAGGCTTCGTTTAAGATGCGCCATTGAATGACCCGTTTGCGTTCTTTCAAAAGCTCCTGCTGCAACACTTCAATTGTATAGTCTTCCACCGCGTGGCCGTCAGGTTCAGGTTTTGCCGGAGCCGGCTCATACTTTGCAGGGCCGGGAAAATTTAAAATATTGTTGTTCTGCTTGATATTAATTTTGACCCTCTCCTGCTAACGGAATCTTGCCTATTTAAAAACAAGGCTGATAAGTTTGTCTTATGCCAATATTTTAAATTATCATTCTATAGCACAGGTTACCCTATCTTTTTGGCGGTGTCAATGACTAAGGTAGGGGAATTTTAGGCCATTTTGTTAAACCACTTTAGACAAGTATACGAATTTTAGTGGCCCCGTCCAAAAATTTCGACTGACCGGGGGTTAGATTACTGGAAACCCGGAACCTGCAGGGCCTTTTTGTCCAAAATGGTCGGAATGATATGAAAATTTTACCCAAGTTTAGTTATTGACAATGCCTGAAGGGCTAGGATATGTTTATTTTTAATTATGAATATTTTTTATATCCTGATTTTGCTTAAATAAGGTTCTTATCTGCTGGCAAACAGGTCAAGGGCTTTTGAGCCGGATCAGGCATTTTATTATCTATTATCAATATCAGGGGAGGTATTGACAGTGGATTTGCGAGGTTTTATTGAACGTTGTGAGGAGATCGGCGAGCTGAAGCGCATCACGGCGGAAGTGGACTGGAACCTGGAAATCTCTCATATTTCCAAACTGAACGAAGAAAGGGGCGGTCCGGCTCTGCTGTTTGAGAATGTAAAAGGTTATACCTCACCGGTTCTAACCGGCGCCTTCGGAACCCCGCTTCGCCTTTCCATCGCCATGGGGATGACAATCAGCCGTTCCATGTGCGACCTGGCCCGGGAATGGATGAAGCTTTCGATTAAAGAGGTAATACCGGCGCGGGAGGTTCCCACCGGTCCGATCCTGGAAAATGTGGACAAGGCGGAATCGGTCAGCCTGGATAAGTTTCCGGTACCGAAGTTTTACCCCCTGGACGGCGGCCGTTATATCGGGACAGCCGTTTTTTTGGTGGTCCGGGATCCCGAATCGGGTGAGATCAACCTGGGTACTTACCGGATGCAGATGCTCGACCACCGGCGCTGCGGGGTGCAGATCCTGCCCGGCAAACGCGGCGAGCGGATCATGAAGAAGTATAAAAAGATGGGTCAAAAAATGCCGGCGGCGGCGGTGATCGGCTGCGATCCCCTGCTCTTTATGGCCGGGGCGGCGATGCAGGCCGGGGCGAGTGAATACGATATTGTCGGTTCCATCAGGGGTGAGCCCACGGAGTACATCTTAAGCGACTTTACCGGTCTTCCCATCCCCGCTTCGGCGGAGATCGTCCTGGAGGGGGAGATCGATCCGGAAAACCTGCAGCCCGAGGGGCCTTTCGGCGAATACACGGGCTACTATACCGATGAACTGGATAAGGTGATTAAGAAACCCTGCCTGGAGGTCAAACGGGTGCTGCACCGCGACAATCCCATCCTCTGGGCCACCTCGGTGGGGCGGCCGGTAACGGATGTCCATATGCTCCTGGCCTTTACCCGGACCGCCACCCTCTGGACGGACCTGGAACGGATGCAGATCCCGGGGATAAAATCTGTGTACATCCCTCCCGAGGCGGCGGGCCGTTTTTGGGCCATCGCCTCCGTAGAGCAGCGCTATCCCGGGCACTCCGCCCACGTGGGGAACGCCATTATCTCGACCACCACCGGCAGTTACGGCATTAAGGGCGTGATCATTGTCGACGACGATATCAAAGCCGACGACATCGGGCGGGTTCTCTGGGCCCTCAGTGTCCGCTACGATCCCCTGCGCAGTACCGAGCTGATCAAGCGGGGGCGCTCCACCCCGCTCGATCCGGCACTGGATCCCAACTCCGACAAGCTGATCACCTCCCGCATCATTATGGATGCAACCATTCCTTTCGAGTGGGAGAAAAAACCCCGGGAGATTAAGCTGGACCCGGAAGTTATGGAAAAGGTGCAGTCCCGCTGGAAGGAGTATGGTTTTTAGGAAGTATAAGTTTTCATTTTTCTTGAGAGAAAGGGGCTCAAAACGTGTCTGTTAACAAAAACTGGGATGATGCGGTCGAGCGGGCGAAAAAGATCAAGCTGGTCATCTTCGATGTGCACGGTGTGCTGACGGACAATACGGTCATCTATAACGACGAGGGGCAGCGCCTGCGCGCTTTCTGCCACGAGGACGGTTTCGGGAGCAACGCCCTGATGTTCTGCGGGATCGAGGTGGCCGTGATTACACGGAAGTCAAATACCGTGGCGGCCCGGATGGCCGATATCGGCGTGAAGCGGTATTACGAGACCAAGGAGAAGATCGCCCAGTACGAGAAGCTGCTGGAGGAACTGAATATTACCGACGAGGAGGTCTGTTACGTCGGTGACGAAGTGATCGACCTGGGGGTGATGAAACGGGTTGGTTTCGCGGTGGCACCGTCGGATGCCAAGCGGCAGGCGCTGGAGGCGGCCCATTGGGTCACGGAGAAAGCCGGCGGCAAAGGGGTGGCCCGGGAACTGGCGGAGATGATCCTGGTTGCCCAGGGCAAGTGGGACAAATTCTGCGAAAAAGTGGAGAGCAAGGGATGGTAAAATAACAATCCTTAATCACAAAAATAGGCTCTCGAAAAGGCCGCATGGATGAGTAGGCAGTACGTAGTTAGTTAGTTAGTGGAAGGATGCTGTTTTTGCTCTTTGACAACTTCATATGGCAGTGTTAAGTGGCAAGGACCCTGGTTTGGCTAAAAAAGTGCGTAGAAGGCTAAGCCCGGTGCGAGAAGACTGCGTCCCGGACCTTGCAGGCGGGCGGTCTAAGGAAACCCAAGCGCAGCGCCACTTGATCCGCTGACGCTTCTCAGGCAAACCCCAACGGCGGCAGCGAACCCAGCAGCCGTTCTTGCAGCCAGTCTTGAAATTGGGCATGAGGGCGCCAGGGGCTGAGCATGAAAAATCGCCTCCGCGATCGTTATTAGAGACTGGTAATAAATGTCTCTAAATCGATTTTGGAGGGATTTTGGAGATATCAAGTCCTATGATTGATGTTATCGGCTTATTATGAGGTAATACCTCATATTATCGCGGTGTAGCTTTAAATATCACTTGATATCGCCATATGAAGTTGTCGCCGTATGGAGGTAAAATGAAAAACTCCATGAGTAAAAAGCGGCACGGAGTCAAATGTTAGAGTTTCCGAGAAAGTACAGCTGATAAAGGGAGGTAATTAATATGCCATTCAAGTATTACAAGGATAACCGTGAATTTATCAAGGCCTTAGAAAAATCAGGTGATCTTGTTACCATTGAACAAGAAGTGGATTGGGATATGGAGTTGGGTGCCATTGTCAGGAGAGCATGTGAAAAAAATTCCCCGGCCCCTTATTTCAAAAAGATCAAAGATTATCCGGGATGGGAGGCGTTTGGCGCTCCTATGTCCACCTGGCGAAGATTAAACATTGCCATGGGTTTAGATCCGGAGACCCCTATCAATGAGCTCCAGGACGAATATATCCGGCGGATCACGGCACCAACAATTAAGCCGGTAGAGGTATCCAGAGAGAACGCGCCTTGTAAAGAGAACCTCCTTACGGGTGATGACGTGGATTTATTTAAGCTGGTGGCTCCCATGGTCCACGGTGGTGACGGTGGCCGTTACCTTTGCACCTGGCACATGGTAGTTGGTGCATCTTTAAAGGCTCCTGACAATGTAAACTGGGGCATGTATCGCCAGATGGTATTTGATGAAAAAACCATGTGCGGACCGGTTCTCCCCTTTTCGGACATGGGGAAAATGTTTTATGAAGAGTATGCACCGATAGATAAGCCGATGCCTTTTGCCACGGTAATCGGGATGGATCCGTTGTCAGGGATCGCTGCTTGTGCGCCGGCTCCCTACTCAGAAGCAGAATATACGGGCCAATTGATGGGCGAGCCGGTGGAACTGGTAAAATGTGAAACAAATAACCTGTTAGTTCCGGCCCATGCTGAAGTGATTATTGAAGGGGAAATTATTCCCCATGTAGGAATCGAAGAAGCCCCGTTTGGTGAGTACACCGGATACAGGACCTCGCCAAGGGCCGCCCGTACCGTATACAAGGTTACCTGCATCACTTATCGGCATAACCCGATCCTAACCGTTTCTAACATGGGAATTCCCACAGATGAAGGCCAATTACTCCGCTCCTTCTCCCTGGCTTTAGAAATGAGAAAATTACTGGAGAGCCAGCAAATCCCCATCTCAGGCGTCTATATGCTTCCGGAATCTACCCACCATTTAGTGGCTGTTGGTGTAAGGAATGCATATCCGGGTATTGCCCATCAAATCGGTCATCTGGTCTTCGGCAGTAAATTGGCCCCCTGGTTCCACATGGTCATGGTCGTGGACGACAAGACCGATATCTATAACCTCAATGAGTTGATGCATGATTTCAGCACCAAACTTCATCCCTCCAAAGGGATTCATATTTACAAAAGCCATGTGGGTACCCCGTTGTATCCTTTTGCAGACCCGGCTGATCGGAAGTATGGAAAAGGAGATAAAGTCCTATTTGACTGTCTCTTCCCACTGGATTGGCCTTTAGCTGAAACGCCAATTAAGGTGGGATTCAGCAACCCCGATATTTATCCTCTCGAAATCCAGGAAAAGGTACTAAGCAGTTGGAAGGAATATGGGTTTAAAGACTAATTGCCGGTAAGGAAATGAATAAAAGCTACCCGTACATTGTTTATAAATAAGAAACAACACTCGTGTAAGGAGGTAATTGCTGTGCGGAAAGAATGGGACACCTATATCCTGACAAAGCTTGCTGAGGTGGAAGAAGATGTGGAAACCCTGAGAGTGATCAGGGATCTTACCCCGGGCACTCATAAATACCGGGGGAAGTTTGTCAAGTGCCTGATCTCCAGAGATCCAGACAAATACCCGGATACACTGCGGGTTAGGTTGGGCAGGGGACAGTTGACAAATAAGATCTGGTCTATCAAGATCACCGCAGAGGTGGAGGGCATTCCCACAAAACCTTATCATATGTCAGGTGGAATTTCTTTAAAGGAAGATTAAATGGGGTGGTCTCTCGATTATGATTCTGCGCAGGGTGGAAAGGATTCTGGAGCGATGGCGGTAGAGCTACGCAGTTTTCTGGCTGAATTATCAGAACATAAAGAACTACTGCGGGTGGAGGAAACAGTTAAGCCGCGGTTTGAGATTACCGCCGTGTTGAAGGAAGTGCTGGGAGAGCAGGGAGGCCCGGCGGTGATCTTTGATAATGTGGAAGGGTATCCGGGGAAAAAAGTCGCCGGCAACCTGCTGGCGAGCCGCCACAAGCTGGCCCTGGCCCTGGGCTGCCGCGTGAATGAGCTGCGGGATGTCTATCTTGAGAAGCGTTCCGCGGCGCTGAAACCGGAACTGGTTAGCGGACCTGCTCCGTGCCAGGAAGAGGTGATCACTGGAGAGCCGGATTTGCCGGCTCTCCTGCCCGCTCCCTTTTTTCATGAGGGTGACGCCGGGCCTTACCTCACGGCAGGAGTACTCATGGCCAAAGATCCTCTTTCCGGAATGCTGAACACCGGTATTCACAGGCTGCAATTGAAAGGAAAAAACCGGCTCGGCGTTTTCCTCTCCAATCCCCCCCTCTCCGACTATTTCCGACAGGCGGAGCAGGACGGAAAACCGCTGCCGGCGGCGGTGGCCCTGGGGCTGCACCCGGCCGAAATCCTGGCCGCCGCCGTTTCCCTGAAAAAAGAGATGGCCGGCAAACTTGCCCTGGCCGGAGCGCTGGCCGGCCGGCCGGTGCCCCTCGTTCCGGCAAAAACGATTGACCTGCCGGTCCCGGCGCTGGCCGAGATCGTCCTGGAAGGAGAACTGCTGCCCGGCATCCGGGAAGCGGAAGGCCCTTTCGGCGAGAGCAGCGGCTACTATTTCCAGGGACCGAGCCCGGTCATGGCGGTCCGGGCCGTAACATTGCGCCGGAATCCGCTCCTCCCCGTAATCCTCCCCTGGGGAGCGGAGACGGAAGTGATCCTTTCCGCCTTCAGCGGAGCGGAGCTCTGGCAGGAACTGAACCGGCTGATGCCGGAGGTGCTGGACGTGGCTTTCCTGCCGGGCTCTTTTACCTTTCAGGGGGTGATCAAGGTTGCCGCATCCCTGTCCCGGGCGGAGGTGCGCCGCCTGATCCACCTGGCCCTGAACCTGGACCGGCGCTTAAAGCACGTGCTGGTGGTTGACGAGGATGTGGATATCCACAACCCGCGGGAGGTGCTCTGGGCCCTGGCCACCCGCTTTCAGGGAGCAAAGGATCTGCTCTGCCTGCCCGGGCTGGAAGGCTACGTGATCGATCCTTCGGCGGAGGACGGGGAGACATCCAAGGTGGGGTTTGACGCCACGGCCCGCCCGGGAGGGCCCGGGAGCAAGCGTTACAAAAAGCTCACCCTGCCCCGGGAGGCGCTCGACCGGGCGAAAGAAATACTGCAAAAAGGGAGGCCGCCGCAGCGTTGAAACTGATCGTGGGCATCTCCGGAGCAACAGGCGCAATTTACGGTATCCGCATCCTGGAGGAGCTAAACCGCCTGGGCATTGAGACTCACCTGATAATCAGCGAGGCCGGGAAACAAACGATTGAGCTGGAGACGGAATATACCGTCGGGGCGGTGGAAAGGCTGGCATCTGAGGTGCACAGTATCTGCAACCTGGCCGCCTCTATTTCCAGCGGCTCTTTCCGTACGAACGGCATGATCATCGCCCCCTGTTCTATGAAAAGCCTTTCCGCCGTGGCCAATTCTTTCAACACCAACTTGCTGATCAGGGCGGCCGATGTCACTCTTAAGGAAAAAAGAAAGCTGGTCATGGTTGTCCGGGAGACGCCGCTGCACCTGGGCCATCTCCGCCTCATGACCATGGTGGCGGAGACAGGGGCGGTTCTACTGCCGCCGATGCCCGCTTTTTACAACCATCCCCGGTCGCTGGACGACCTGATCAACCAGACCGTGGGCAAGGTCCTGGATCAGTTCCAGATCGAGCATGACCTGTTCAACCGCTGGCACGGCGTTTAGCCCGGCAGCCGCTTTGCCTTTACCACTTTGGGGAAAGGGGTTTTGTTGATGGAAATCAAGGGTGCGGATCGTTACTGGAACCCTGTCCTGGAAACGCTGCCGCGAGAAAGATTGCGGGCGCTGCAGTTTAAGAAATTCAAGCGCATTGTGGAGTGGGGCTACCAGAATTCCAGGCTCTACCGCCGCCTTTACGATGCGGCCGGCTTCCAGCCCGGCGATCTCAAGACCTGGGATGATATCGACAAAGTGCCCACGCTACAGAAAGAGGATTACCGCGGCGCCCAGGCTAAGGAACCCTGGCCCTACGGCGACAGCCTCTGCGTGCCGCTGGAACAGGTGACCGAGTGCCACCAGACCAGCGGGACCACGGGGCAGCCCGTTTACCAGCCGGACACCTGGCAGGACTGGGAGTGGTGGAGCGAGTGCTGGGCCTACATTCTCTGGGCCCAGGGGTTCCGCAGCAAGGACCGCGTCTTCATCCCCTTCGGCTACAACATTTTCGTCGCTTACTGGGCCGGTCATTACGCCTGTGAAAAGGTGGGATGCGAAGTTGTTCCCGGCGGCGTCCTGAATACCGAGGAGCGGCTGCTCAAGATCCGGGAGCTGAAAGCCACGGCCCTGATGGCCACCCCCACGTATGTACTGACCATGGCCGAAACGTGCCGCAATAAGCTTGGCCTGGATCCCAGGGCTCTTGGTGTGGAGCGGATTCTCTGCGCCGGGGAGCCAGGCGCGAGCGTCCCCGCCACCAAGAAACGCATGGAGGAGGCCTGGGGGGCCAAAGTGTTTGACCACGTGGGGGCCACGGAAATCGGGGGTTGGGGCTATGAGTGCTCCTACCAGCCCGGAGGGATACACGCCAACGAAGCCTTTTTCCTGGTCGAACTGGTGGATTTGGATACAGGTAAACCGATCGAGGAGCCTGGCCGCCCGGGCAAAATTGTAATTACCGCTTTTGACCGAATGGCTCAGCCGTGTATCCGTTTTGATTCCAAGGATGTAAGCATGTGGGGGGGGAAGTGTGCCTGCGGGCGCACCTTCCGGTTGCTGCAAGGCGGTATTCACGGCCGGGTGGACCATATCACCAAGGTGAAGGGGGTGCTCTTCAGCCCCGTTTCCGTGGAAGAAGTGGTACGGGGGATGCCGCAGCTTGGCGATGAATACGAGTTGACCATTTCCAAGAAGGGGGATCTGGACCAGATCACCTTAAAAGTAGAACTGATCGATCAAACCGCCGTATTGCCGGAAGTTGTGCGGCCGGAACTGGAAAGAGAGCTCCGCCTGAAGACCAACCTTTCCTACGCCATTGAATTTCATCCTTTCGGCAGCCTGCCCCGTTATGAAGTGAAAGCGCGGCGCTTTAAAGATCTGCGCAAACATTAATGTGAAAGTTGGGGACGGGTCAATTTTGTTACAAAAAATAATGCCGCCTCGCTGCTGCCGGCACTGCGACGGCTTCTTGCGACGAAGGGCGTAACGTCTTGTTTCCGGCAGCAGCAAGGTGTTGCGCTTATCATCCTTCTGCCGGTGCCGTCCGCCGCCAGGCGGAGGGCAAGGGGGGCTACCCAGTGGTAAATTATCTTTCTTGGGGGGCGGGCAATGTTGCGTACCACCGGTCTTGACCTGAGAGAAATTGATGCCATCATCCGGGAAGTAAAAGAGAAGATCGAGATTCTGAGGAGTATATCCGGCGGCATGCAGTGCGTGGAACGAAACTGCGACCGGATCATGGCCGGGATCAAGATGCTGGAACTCAATGTTTCGGATGTGGCGGAGGATTGGGAGTAGGCGCAGGCTGGACCAGCCCGCAGATTTGCCCGGGCAGTTTGGCCGCGTTCGCCATAAAGGCTTGAATTTGCTCGGGAGCGGCGCTGTCAATGTGGAGGCCGGCCAAAACCACCGTCGTCCTTTGCAGTTCAGCGGCAACCTCTTGGGCGACCAGGCGCGCCACTGCATCATCTTTATGCCCGGTCAGGGTGAGGACGGATACGGTGGCGCTAAAGCTCCCGTCAAGTTTAAGACTGGGCCGCGGTATTCCCAGGGCAATGGCTCCGATATGAGGTTGCGTTCCGCCGTAAACGCTGACGAGCAAGTCTTCACCGATCAGCTCGAAGGAACATGTGACTGCCGTCTCCCCTGCCCCGATGGTTAGTTTAGTCAAATCCGGCAACTCCCATCTTGTTTAAGTTGCATTGTTTAACCGGCTTAGCCGGAATTCCCCACTCTTTTTCCGGCGGCTCTAGGCCTGATTTTACCCTAGATTTTTTTTTTGTAAACTTTAAAAATATCTTCCACGCGCTGCCGATCAAAGCACTTTTTCTGGAAGATAAAACGTAAATCAAGAGAACCGTCCCCTTGATATATTCTTGATCTTAGGGGACGGCTACCGTATACTGGGGATATGACCGGGGAGGTTTTTGAAGGATGGAACACCTGATTATCGGGACCGCCGGCCATGTCGACCACGGCAAGACGGTGCTGGTCAAAGCCCTTACCGGGGTGGATACGGACCGCCTGCGGGAGGAGAAAGAGCGGGGGATCTCGATCGACCTCGGTTTCGCCCCGTTCAGGCTCCCCGGGGGGCGCCTGGCCGGAGTGGTGGACGTGCCGGGCCACGAGCGCTTCATCCACAACATGCTGGCCGGCGCCGCCGGGATGGACCTGGTCCTGCTGGTGGTGGACGCGGCGGAAGGGGTCATGCCGCAAACCAGGGAACATCTCCAGATCCTGCAGCTGCTGGGCCTGCAAAAGGGCCTGGTCGTAATCACGAAGATCGACCTGGTCGAGGAAGACTGGCGGGAGCTGGTCCAGGAGGAAATCAGGGAGGCGCTGCGGGGCACTTTCCTCGAAGCAGCCCCCCTGGCGGCGGTCTCCGCCCTGACCGGCGAGGGGATGGCGGAGTTGAAGGAGCTGATCGACTCGGTTACGCGGGATGTGGCGCCCCGCAGCGCGGCGGGGCCGCTGCGCCTGCCGGTGGACCGGTCATTCAGCATCGCCGGGTTCGGGACCGTGGTTACGGGGACGCTCTTCCGGGGGATCGTGCGGGTGGGCGATACCGTGGCCGTCGTCCCGCCGGGCGTGGAAGCGAGGGTGCGCAATATCCAGGTCCACGATGCCGACGTAAAGGAGGCCGCGGCCGGCCAGCGGGCGGCCTTGAACCTTTCCGGGCTCGACCGGGAACAGATCCTGCGGGGCAGCGTGGTCAGCTCACCCGGCCACTACCGGCTCACGGCGCTGCTCGACGCGTCGCTCAAGCTTTTGCCCCAAGCCCCGCGGCCGCTCAAAAACCTGGATCCGGTCCATTTTTTCCTGGGCACCGCCCGCACCGTGGCGCGCCTGCTGCTGCTGGACCGCGAGGAGCTGCGGCCCGGCGAGACCGGACTGGCGCAGTGCCGCCTGGAACGGCCCCTGGTGGCGGACCGCGGCGACCCCTTCATTATCCGTTCCTACTCCCCGATGACGACGATCGGCGGGGGGAGGGTGCTCGATCCCCTGCCCGCCCGGCACCGGCGTTTCCGCCCGGCGGTGATCGAGCAGCTGCGGGAGCTGGAGCAGGAGTCGTCCGCTGGCGGGGACGAGGCTTTTGTCCGCCAGAAGCTCGCGGAGCTGCTGATCGCCGACCGGGCCCGCCTGGCCAGGGCGACCCGGCTGGGCGAGGAGCAGTTGAACCCGGTTCTGGAGAGACTGCTCCAAAAAGGGGCGGTGCAGGCGCTGGGTGACAGCTACCTGGAAAGGCATACCTTCCAGGAGTGGGAAGAGAAGCTCCTGGACAGGCTGGCGCAATTCCACCGCCGGCACCCTCTCGCACCGGGTATATCCCGCGCGGAGCTGCGGGGGATCTTCCCGCCGGCGCTGGCGCTGCGGGAGTACGACGCTTTCCTGGCCGCCCTGCAGGAACGCGAACTGGTTAAAGCCCGGGGCGACCTGGTGAGCCTGTCCGGCTTCGACCCCAACCCCCCCGCAGAGGACCGGCGGCGGCTGGACCGCCTCGCCGCTTTATATCAAGAGGGCGGAATCCAGCCCCCTTACGCCAGGGAAGCCGCCGGGGCCGCCGGGGTGGAGAGCCGGCGCCAGGAGGAGCTGTTTGCTTACCTGGTAAACCGGGGAATCCTGGTTAAAATAAACGAGGAGCTTTACCTGCACCGGGAAGCTTATAACGCGGCAGTAGCCACGCTCCGGAGGCACTTTGCCGCCGCGGAGACGCTGACCCTGGCCCAGTTCCGCGACCTGACCGGCAGTTCGCGCAAGTTCATACAGCCGCTTTTGGAACATTTCGACCAGATCAAGCTGACCCGCCGGGTCGGCGACTACCGCGTTTTGAGAGGTGAGAGGTGAGAGGTGAGAAGTGAGGGGTGGGATTCGAAGCAGGGGGACGGTTCTCTTGCTTCCTTGATGGAGTTCGAATGGCGGGCATTATCGCGCGTTCACTGCTACAGCGGATAAGCCGCCATGGCTATAATACTGGCGGAACGATGGGGAAGCGGGGGTTCTTTCCCTGGTTGCGGTTGTAGGGGCGGCGCATGCCTCGCCCCTTGTGCAGGAAGTAACTGAAAGCGGGTTGCCGTTAGAGGCGATATTTGCAAGGAGAATGGAGGTGCGATCCATGGACCGGGAAGAGATACGGCTGACGTCGATGACCGCGAGCGCCGGGTGAGCGGCTAAAATAGGGCCGGGGGCCCTGGCCCGGGTTTTGTGCCGGCTGCCGTCCTCTGCTGATCCGGCCTACCTGAACCGGCACCAGCGCTATGCCGATGCCGGGGTTTACCGCCTCACGGAAGAGCTGGCGCTTGTCCAGACGGTCGACTTCTTTACCCCCGTCGTCGATGACCCTTACCTCTTCGGGCAGATCGCCGCGGCCAACGCTTTGAGCGACGTTTACGCCATGGGGGGAAAACCGCTCACCGCCCTGAACCTGATCTGCTTTCCCGCCGGGGAGGAAACCCTGGAGATGATGGCCCAAATCCTGCTGGGCGGTTATGAAAAGGTCCGGGAAGCCGGCGCCGCGCTGGTGGGGGGGCACAGCGTGGAAGACAGGGAGCCCAAGTACGGCCTGGCCGTGACCGGACTGGTCGATCCGCGCCGGCTCATGACCGGCGCCGGGGCCCGCCCCGGCGACCGCCTGCTTTTGACCAAACCCCTCGGGACCGGCATTATCACTACCGCCCTGAAAGGCAACGCAATCAGCGCGGCGGAGGCGGACGCGGCGATCAAGGGGATGGCGGCGCTGAACGACGCCGCGGCCGCGGTGATGCCGGAGGCGGGCGTCTCGGCCTGCACCGATATTACCGGGTTTGGGCTGCTCGGCCATCTGCACGAGCTGCTCGCGGCCAGCGGCAGGGCGGCTGAAATTGACAGCGGCGCGGTTTCTTTTTACCCCGGCGCCGCGGCGCTGGCCGCGCAGGGTTTTATCCCCGGCGGAGCCTACCGGAACCTGGAATATTACCGGGAAGCAGTGAACTGGGCCGGCCGCCCCGGGGATAAAGAAGACCGTCTAATCATGCTGGCCGATCCCCAGACTTCGGGAGGCCTGCTCCTGGCCGTTCCTCCCGGCCGTGCGGCGGCGGCTTTGGAGATGCTGGCAAGCAGGAATATAACCGGTTATCTGATTGGGGAAATTGTGGAGGGTCCCGCGGGCAAAATAACCGTTATTTAAAACGGCCGTTTTTCATGGCCTGCACGATTAACTTGTCCAGCTGCATGCTGAGCTGCACCGTTTCAATATCGTAAAAGTCCTTTTTCCGGTTTAAAAGAGCCCTGAGCCGTTCAATTTCCTCGTGCAGCTGACCGTTTTCGAGCTTGTTCACCTATCCTCACCTCTATAAAATTCGATTGTTACCTCTTTTATTCGACATAAAGAAACGAATCCCTTTTTTTTCTAAGGAATTTTTTCATAATATTACAACCTTCCTCCATAATTGTTATTATCACCGGCAAAGCAACGGCTCTTTTCAGTAAACCAGCCGGAAACGTTTCTAAAGAGCGGCGGGCAGAAAAAAACGGCAGTTAACCATAATTCATGAAATTGTTAACTACCATTTCAGACATCTTCTGTCAAGCCTCTTCCCGGGCGGTGCGGTTTAAGGCGACGAGATAGACTTCTTCGGCCGGGTTGGTTTCCACGCCCAGGCGCTGGTTGATCGCCGCTTCGGCCTCCCGCAAGATGTGCAGCGTATCTTCGTTGAGCCTGGCCGGGCGCAGTTTCTGGCCTTCCATGGACATTTCCCCCCTTTTTTCAGGTATCAGCAGGCAGAGGTCAGAGCGCAGCATGGTTTCAAGGCCGGCCTGCTTTTTGACTCGTTTCACGCCGGCTGCCGTCCCGGGCGTTCGACCCGGCAAGCGCCGGGTTTCCGGCGGCCCTTCGCTTAAACTGTTCTTTCATGCTGCCTTCCGGCTCCTGTTTCCTGATTCCCGGTTTCTGAGTATCTGGTTTAGTTTGCCCGCTGCGGGGCGCGTTTATACTCTTTCCGGGGTAAATAATTGAATAGGTAAATTGTTTCGAATATATCGATTGAAGCAGGATTTGCCTGCCGGGTTGTCGAACTGCTTGTTTTAGTTTTAACTTGCTTCAAAACGGAGCACTGAATGGGCTTAAAGGAGGTTGATGCGGCAGCGCCTTTCGGACTTTCCACAGCGGTTAAAGGACGAGGATAATACATTTGTGATGCGGGGTATGACTATGAGTACCGAAAACCAGACATTTGCCGAAAAGTTTGATCTGCTGGGCTGTATCCAGTGCGGGCGGTGTACCGGGGGCTGCCCGGTCACGGAGCGCACTAACCTCAATGTGCGCCGCTTTGTTTACGACGCCTGCAACGAGGCCATGCTGGACGAACTGGCGAAGCAGGCGGAGATCTGGGACTGCACCGCCTGCCATACCTGCGCCGTCCGCTGTCCCAAGGGGCTGAAGCCGCTGGAAGTGCTGCTCGGCTTGCGGACGCGGATCGTGGACAGCGGAAAGGTCGAGGCGACGGTGCGCAACGCCCTGGAGAGCGTTTTCCTGGAGGGAAACCCCTGGGAGAAAGCGAAGGCGACCCGCTACGACTGGATGGAAGGGCTGGAGGTCAAGATCGCCCGGCCCGGCGTGGCGGTGGAAAACCTGTTCTACGTCTGCTGCACCATCGCTTACGACCCGCGGGTCCAGGTGATCGCCAAAAACCTGGTCCGGCTCTTGAACAAGGCGGGCGTGGACTACGGTTTTATCGGCGAAGACGAATCCTGCTGCGGCAGTGAAGTTTTGAGCCTGGGCGAGGAGCTCCTTTTCGAGGAGATCGTGGAAAACAACACCGGTTTTTTGAATGAGTTCAAGGCCGGGCGCATCGTCGCCCTTTCGCCGCACTGCTTTACCACTTTCCGGAGCCGTTACCCCGGCTTGAACAAGCCGGCGATCCACTATACCCGGCTCCTGGCCGAGCTGCTGGGGCAGGGGAAAATCACCTGGCAGGGCGGCCTGTCGAAAAAGGTCGTTTTCCACGACCCCTGCTACCTGGGCAAGCAGGGCGGCGTTTTTGATGAACCCCGCCGCCTGTTGAAAGGGATCGAGGGGGTTGAACTGCTTGAGTTTGACCGCGCCCGGGAGCGCAGCCTCTGCTGCGAGGGCGGCGGCGGCAAAATGTGGGTGGAATCCACGTCCAAGAAACAGAGGCTGGCCGAAACCCGGATCAAGGATGCCCGGGAGCTGGGCGCCGCGGTGGTCGCGGTGGCCTGCCCCTTCTGCGTCCTGACCCTGGAGGACGCCATGAAAGCCTTAGGCCTAGAGGAAGAGATGCGTGTCGCCGAGATCATGGAGCTTTTGGGCGAGCTGGCTTAAAGCTTGCCCGGGCTTAAACAAAGGTAGGAGGTGGAGGAATCAATGAAAACTTTTGTCTGCATCAAGTATGTCCCCGACACATCCGAGGCGGAGGTTAAAGTGAACGCCGCGGGCGACGGGGTTGACAGCAGCCGCTTTTCCTTCGATATCAACGACGCGGACAACTACGCCGTCGAAGAATCGGTGCTGATCAAGGAGGCACGGGGCGGCAGCGTCACCGTGGTTTCGATCGGCCCCAAGGAGTCGGAGGTCATGATCCGCATGGCCCTGGCCAAGGGCTGCGACGACGCGATCCGGATCGAAGACCGGCGCATCGCCGCTCACGACCCGCTGCTGGTGGCGAAGGTTTTGGCCGCGGCGATCAGGGGAGGGGGGGAATTCGACCTGGTGCTGACCGGCTGCATGGCCGCCGACGACGGGCAGATGGCTACCGGGGTGGCCCTGGCCGAAGAGCTGGGCGTGGCGCACGCCGCCATGGTCAAGAAGGTCGAGGTGCTAGACGGCAAGGTCAAGGCGTACCGCGAGCTGGAAGGCGGCCTGATGGAAGTGGTGGAGATCAAGCTGCCGGCGGTCCTGACCATCCAGACCGGGATCAACGAACCCCGCTACGCGCCCATCCGCGGCATCCGCGAAGCGCAGAAGAAAGAGCTGCGAGTGGCCGGCTTAGACGACCTCGGCGTGGACGCGGGCGCGGTGGATGCCGGCGCCTCCGGGATTGTTTTGGAGAAGCTTTACATCCCCGAAGTGGTATCGAAAGCGGAAGTAATCGAGGGCGAACCGGAAGAGAAAGCGGCCAAACTGGCGGCGATCCTGGTTAAAGGAGGCTTGGTCTAATGGGTAACGTTTTAGTTTTGGCGGAACACCGCCAGGGAGTGCTGCGCGACATTACCTTTGAGATGCTCAGGATTGCCCCCGCGCTGGCCGGGGCGCTGGGCGGCGAAACGGCGGTCCTGCTGTTGGGCAGCGGCGTGGAGGCGATGGCCCAAAAAATCAGCGGCTACGGGGTCAAAGTGCTGCTTGCCGACGACCCCCTCTTTGCCGATTTCAACGCGGATAAATACCAGAAAGTACTTTCGGCCCTGATCGACCGGATGAAACCGTCCCTGGTCATGATCGGGCAGACCGCCCAGGGGGTGGACCTGGCGCCGGCGCTGGCGGTGGAGAAGAAGCTTCCCTTCGTGGCCGACGCGATCGGGCTCACCGTCGAGGGAGGCGTCCTGAAAGCGACCCGGCAGCTTTATGCCGGCAAAGTGAACGCGCAGCTGGCCTTCAAACCGGCGGAGACCTGCCTGGTGACGGTGCGCGAAGCCGCTTTCGAAGCGCCGGAGCCTGCCGGGGCGGGAAGCGTGGAAAAGATCGATTCTCCCCTGAAGGAAGATCTGGACTACCGCAAGTTCATCGAATATATCGAGGCCGAGGTGGGCGATGTGGATATCACCCAGTCCGAAATCCTCGTCGCCGTCGGGCGCGGCCTGAAAGAAGATAAAAACCTGCCTCTCGCCGAGGCGCTGGCCGCGGCGATCAAGGCCGACCTCTGCGGCTCCCGGGCCGCCGTCGACGCCGGCTGGCTGCCCCACGACCGCCAGGTCGGCAC
>JAGUZX010000033.1 GCA_020060545.1 Desulfovibrio sp.
GCGGAGGAGGCGGCAACGAGCGCGGTCGGCCCGCCGCGGCGCGGCGCTAGTCCGCCAGGCGGATTTTATTTTCGACGGCGGTGAATTCCCGGCCGAACTCCTCCAGCAGGGAGTCGAGCATCCGGTCGGCCTGCCTTTTTTGCTCGAGATCCGCCACGGTGCCCTCCAGCACCAGGCGCCCTTCGCGTTCGTAAACGGACAGCGGTAGGCCGCCGAGGGCGCGATCGGCGGCGAAAGCTGTTCTTACTTCTTCCGCCGCCCGGGCCGCCGCCCGGGAGAGTTCGCCTTCAGACGTGTCGACAGGGTGGGCCACCACTTCCTTCACCCCCGGCACCCTTAAAGCGGCCTGGATGGCGCGGTTTCTTTCGCCAACAGCGGCGCTTCCGGAGAGGGTCGCCACCCCTTTGCGGGCGGCAACCTTGATTGTGCCGGCGATCCCTTCGGCAATGAATACCCTCTGAATCTCGCTGACAATGGAGGCGTCGTCAAGGTTTTCCGCCGTTTTGACGGACAGGTTGTTTCTGATTTCTTTTACTCCCCGGGCCTTGGCGACCGTATCCCGGGCCCCCTGTTTTTGGCCCGCGCTCTCTGCCGTCCCCGTCAAGGTCACGATGCCTTCGTGAACCGCCACCTTTACCCGCATGTCGTTGAGGTGAGGGTTCCCCTCGAGCTCCTGCCGGATTTCGCGGTAAACGTCCTCGTCGGTAATCGCCCCGTCGGTGGAAACGGTAATCCCGTTTTCGATCTCCCCGGCCCCTTCCACGGCGGCCGCCACCCGGTGGGCGTGGTCCTTGTCGGCCAGGACATCGACGATCCCCTGCAGGGTCACCTGGCCGTTTACCACCCTGACATTGATATCATACCCGGACAAATTAAGATCGCTCTTCAAAGCCTTTTCCAGCCTGATCCGGAGAAGATCGTCCCTGCTGAAACCGCTTTCCCGTGACGGCATCAAAACGGCCCCCTTTTTGTTCGCTCCTTATAGGCTTAGTATTTGGCTTTATCATCAGAATATAAACAGATTAACAGGATCATTCCCGCGCCCCGGGCCGCCGCCGCCTTCGCCCGGGCGATCGCATCCCTGCCCGTCGCCGTATAGCCCCACCGATCCAGGCTGCGGCGGCATAAAAGAGGAAAAGGGCTGGAGGTATTGAAATGATAAACGCAGGCCCGGGAGCTGGTGCAGCAGGTTATGGCCGGCAGGACGCGCCAAAACTGAAATAGGATATATCAAGGGGACGGTTCTCTTGATATATATCAAGAGAACCGTCCCCTTGATATACTTTAGCGGAATATCAGGACGTTTTCGCCGAATGCTTCAAAGGGGATCCAGAAGCTTTGGACCGCCTGAGTTTCATCCTCTTCGAGCAAGATGTACAGGTGCTGGCCTTGCAGGTAAAACCAGGTAGCGGCGGTAATGGTGGAAAAGGGCGGCCGGTTTTCCGGATGCCGAAGGGCGATTTCATCCGCGATATGCCGGTTGATGAGCGCAATATAATCGACCCCTTCGCGGAAAAGGTCTTTCAACTCCAGGGGCCGGCCGGTCCGGGTGTCAAAAAGGTAAGTGCGGCGCGCATACTGATACTTGCCTGTCCCGGACAGGTAGATCGAATCGTTTTGCACGATACACAGGATGTCGGCGAAATTGTCGCTCCTGTAGACGTGCCGCTCCTTGCGGGAGAAATTTGCGCTGTTCCGGTTATAGGCTTCAAGCGCTTGCCGCGCGAAATCCTGGTCCTCGGCGAAAGCTTTGGCTTCCGCGGCGATCTGCCGGTTTAACCGCTCCTGCAGGCCGGGGTTGGGCAGGTTCTCCAGCTCAATATAATAAACATTCACCTCGTATCCCGGGCCTTGAGTTTCGATCGTTTTGCGCCTGGTCCTCGCCGGGCCGGGCAGCATGAATTTCCGGAATGCGGCCTGTTCAAAAAGCGGTTGGTCCGCCCGGTATCGGCCCAAAATGACTAAATCGTCCCCGAACAGGCTGAACGGAAGGAGGAAATTCATCTCCCGCCCGCCGATAAAATACGGGTTCCCCCGCGGAAAGACAATCTCCAGCATACTGCCGTGAAGGGCGAATGGCTGGTTTTCGGCGATCCGGCTGAAGGGGCGGTAGAGGACTTCTTCCTCCAGGTTCTGGCGCATGATTTCTTCCTTGATCGCGTTGCTGATCGCAAGGGGCAGGGTAACCGTCGAACCGTCAACCCGCGGATAACTCTCCCGGGTGAACAGCGGTATTGGTTCCGGATCCGGCCCGGTGTTCTCGCCGGTGCGGCAGCCGGAAATAGCGGTGAGGAAGATTAACACCGTCAAAAACACGTACAGCTTTTTCACCCTGCGGCCCCCCCTTGAAATTGTCAAGTTTTTAAGGAGATTTCCTGAATAAAGCCGCTTTGTAATATTATAAAGAACAAGCACAAATTCTGTCATATGATATATTTAAAGTATGTCTAAATTAAGAAAACCTTCTTTTGATCCGCCAGTTCAGCCATGCCTTATCTTTAAGCTAGGATTCCGGGTCAAGATAACCGCCTCCTCGTTTTACCCTGTCCTCTTTCAATAAATATTTCGGCACCCGAGAAGGAAGGAAGACCGCATATATTGAATTTTTTGTTTTAACACATATGGGGAGGCCCGGTAAATGGACAAAGATGATCTGACCTGGTACCTGCATAAAGGGAACACAAATTACGGGCCTTATACCTGGGAAGAGCTTTGCCGCAACCGGATAGAGCCGACGGACCTGGTGTGGAATGACACGATGCCGGATTGGGTCGGGGCTGACCAGGTGCCCGGCCTTCCGCTGCGTGTTGTGCCGGATCTTCCTTTCAAGCAGGAAAAGCCTGTTGTCCAGTCTTACCTGGCCTGGTCGATCCTCGTGACCCTACTCTTTTGCTGGCCGTTGGGCATCCCGGCCATCGTCTACTCCACCCAGGTTAACAGTAAACTGGCCCGGGGCGATTTTGACGGGGCGGTTAAGGCGTCCAAAAAAGCCAGGACTTTTTGTTGGATTTCTTTTGGGCTGGGGCTGGTGGCCAATGCAATTTTCTTAATGGCTTATTATACCGGAAACTACGGCTGGTAACCGGCTTGGCCGGGCTGATGCATGATCTTCGGCACGGCAATTTTCCCTCCGCGGCCGGGTCTTTGCCGCGCCGCCGATCGGCGCTGCTCAATTCTAATCAAGAGGTGGGATGGCGGATGATGACGGCAGAGGAGTATATCGAAAGCCTGCGCCGATTGAAGACGGTAATTTATGCGTTTGGGGAGAGGCTTGACGATTTCGTGGACCACCCGGTGATCAGGCCCCACATCAACGCCGCGGCGCTGACATACGCGATGGCCGGAGAACCGCAGTCCGAAGAGCTGTTGACCGCTTTTTCGCATTTGACCGGGATCAGGATCAACCGCTTTACCCATATCCACCACAGCACGGAGGACCTGGTGAAAAAGGTGCGGATGCTCAGGGCGGTCGGGCAGCGCACCGGTTCCTGCTTCCAGCGCTGCGTGGGGCATGACGGGATCAACGCCCTCTACAGTGTGACTTACGAGATTGACCAAAAATACGGGACCACCTACTTCCGCCGCTTGCGGGATTACGTGCTGCACTTGCAGGAGACCGACAATATGGTTGCCGGTTCGATGACGGACCCCAAGGGAGACCGGAGTTTAAGCCCCGGCCGGCAGGCGGACCCCGACCTTTACGTGCGCGTGGTGGAAAGAAACGGCGACGGGATCGTCATCCGTGGGGCCAAGGCCCACCAGACGGGTATCGTCAACTCGCACGAGATGCTGGTCATGCCTACCGCGGCCCTGGCGGAAGAAGACCGGGATTACGCCGTGGCTTGCGCCGTCCCGGTGGATGCGCCGGGGGTAATCCATATTTTCGGCCGCCAGACCAACGACGACCGCAAGTTCGGCCGGCTCGACCAGGGCAACGCCTGCTACGGGACGGTGGGCGGCGAAGCGCTGACGGTGCTGGACAACGTTTTTGTGCCCTGGGAGAGGGTGTTCATGTGCGGCGAGTACGATTTTGCGGGTATGCTGGTGGAGCGTTTCGCCTGTTTTCACCGCCAGAACTACGGCGGCTGCAAGGGCGGGGTCGGCGATGTGATGGTGGGGGCCGCCGCGGCGGCGGCCGGGATGAACGGCGTGGCCGGGGCATCGCATATCAAGGACAAGATCGTGGAGATGATCCACCTCACCGAGACCGTCTACAGCTGCTCGATCGCCTGTTCGGCGTTGGGGCGGCCCACCCCCAGCGGGGCATACCTGGTAGATCCGCTGCTGGCCAACGTGACCAAGCTCAATGTGACCCGGCATATTTACGAGATCGCGCGCCTGGCCCAGGATATCGGCGGCGGGATCCTGGCCACGATGCCCTCGGAAAAAGATTTGCGGCACCCGGAAGTGGGGCCGCTGGTGCAAAAATACCTGAAAGGGGCCGCCTCCGTCCCGGTCGAGGACCGCTACCGCATCATCCGCCTGCTGGAGAATATGACCGGCGGCACCGCCCTGGTGGAAAGCATGCACGGGGCCGGTTCGCCGCAGGCCCAAAAAGTGATGATCCTGCGCCAGGGCAACCTGGCGGGCAAGGTCGCCCTGGCCAAAAAGCTCTCCGGTGTTGAACGCTGTGAAGACAAGGCATGCCTCGCGCGGTTCCCTTCCTGCCCCCATTTCAGGCATACGGCGCTGCAAGAAAAAGAATAAATTCCTTAGGGCCGGCCGTAACCGTCAAGCCTCCGCCGGGTGATCCGGAAAGAGGCGGCTTGCCGCTTGCGGCCGGGGATATTTTCCGGGAAATAGAGTGCGCTCAAACACGAAAAGTCAGGCTATAGAAGGGCCCGCATGGACTGGATGAGAAGTTAACGGGGGCGGTTTGATTCCAGCCGGTTCAGGCGCTCGATTCTTTCCCGGATCGGCGGATGGGTGCTGAAGAGCGCGCTGAAACCCCTGGCCGGGAGAGGGTTGATAATGAACATGTGCGAGGCGGCGTCGTTGAGCCCGGCAAGAGGGCGCCGCCGGGCGTAGCTTTCCATTTTTTCCAGGGCGCCGGCGAGGCCGCGGGGGTTGCCGGAGAGCTTGGCGCCGGTCGCGTCGGCGCCGTATTCCCGTGTCCGGGAAATGGCCATCCGGATCAGGAGCGCCGCCAGGGGGGCCAGGATTAACGCCAGCAGCCTGATCAGCCCGATCAGCGCCCCGCCGCCGTCGCTGCTGCGCCGCTGCCCGCCCCCGAACATCATCCCGAACATCCCCATCCGGGCGATGAAGACCAGGGCGCCGGCCATCACCGCGGCGACGGTGCTGATCAGGATATCGCGGTTGCGGATGTGCGCCAGCTCGTGCGCCAAAACCCCCTTCAGCTCTTCGTAATCGAGCATGTGCAGCAGGCCGCCGGTTACGGAAACGATCGCGTTTTGCGGGTTGCGCCCGGCGGCGAAGGCGTTCGGCTGGTCCGCCGGCATGAGGTAAACGCGCGGCATCGGCATGCTGGCGTGAGCGGTCAGTTCCCGCAGGGCCCGGTAAACCCCGGGGGCTTCTTTTTCAGGCAGCGGCCGCGAGCGGGTCATACTCACGGCGATCCGGTCGCTGAACCAGTACGCCGCCCCGTTCATGGCGAGGGCCAGGACGAAGGCGAAAACCAGCCCTTCTTCCCCGCCGATCAGCCAGCCCAGCAGGACGACCACAACCGTTAAGACCGCCATCAGGATCAAAGTTTTGAAGTAATTCATCGCCGTCACCTCTTCATTTCTATTATACAATAACACCCATTGAATCATGCGCATACCCCGCGCCGGACTGCCGTGCTTTCTATTTGTTTGTTTAAGCAGGATTAAAAGAAAAATGGAAGAATATTTGTGAATAATTGATCTAATTTTATGCTTGCAGTAATCTGCCGGGAGGATGGTTGCATGGAGTATGCGGCACAAATGGAGCGGATCGCCTCGCTGATCAGGGAGAACCCCAACTTCTACGCGTTAACCGGCGCGGGCATGAGCACGGAAAGCGGCATCCCCGATTTTCGCAGCCCGGGCACCGGGCTCTGGGAAAAAATCGACCCGTTGAAAACTTCTTCAGCCGAGGTGCTTTACAACGACCCCAGGCTTTTCTACGAGGTCGGCTTCACGCGGTTTCCCGCCATTGCGGCGGCTGAACCGAACCCGGGCCATTTCGCCATGGCCAGGTTGGAAGAGTTGGGCTATTTGAAAGGCCTTGTCACACAGAACATTGACGGGCTGCATGTGAAAGCCGGCTCGCGAAAGGTGTGGGAGGTGCACGGGCACCTGCGGTCGTGCCACTGCAGCGGATGCAAAAAAGGGTATCCTTTCGAAGAGCTGGTGGTCCAGGTAGGGCGCAAGCAGATCCCGCCGGCATGCCCGCGCTGTTTAAAGATGCTCAGGCCGGACGTGATCCTCTTCGGCGACCCCATGCCGGAGATCTTTTTTGAAGCGGAAAGCGTTTTATCCGCAGGATGCGACCTGCTCCTGGTGGCGGGCAGCAGCCTGGTGGTTTACCCGGTAGCCTACCTGCCGCGCCTGGCCAAAAAATTGATCATCATCAATCTGGAACCGACCGATTACGACATCCGGGCTGAAATAGTGGTCCGGGAGAAATGCGGCAAGGCGCTGAGCGACCTGGTGGAGCAGTTAACCTCGGGTTAGGCGCCTTTGCCGCTTCAAGTGAGGGCAGAGGTGGGCGAGGCAAGTTTTAAAGCTGTTTTACGGGGAGTTCGAGATATATCAAGGGGACGGTTCTCTTGATATATTTGTAGCGCAAGCACGGTTCTGCGAGAAGGAAAGCCCACAAGGGCTTGCCTGCTCGACTCTTGATATATATTATATATATCAAAAGAACCGTCCGAGCGACTGAGCAATGTCGCATCATATAGCGGGTGGGAATCCCGCCAGGTAAAGATTAGCCATCAGCCTGGAGCCAGC
>JAGUZX010000132.1 GCA_020060545.1 Desulfovibrio sp.
TGAGGCCGCAGGCGAGTCGATGCCCTTTCCCGCGAGCAGCTGACATTGCGCCGGAAACCGCTAACGCACATACGTGTGTCAAGCAGCCTGAGTAGTAACTTTGGGCCATAGTTTAGCATTACCACACCGGATACGCTGTTCCCCTCCGGCTTCCGACCGCTGATTTCTGACCTCTGCTTTGCGACGGATGCGCTCCCTACAGTATGAGCGAACTTCCAACCGCCAAAAATTAGTGCTGGAGGAGGGAGTCGTCGTTGCGCAGGGAGGAGGGGATTTCGTCCGTTTTCATCAGGGCTTCCGGGATCACCTGCCCGCGTTTAACCGCTCCCGTGGCCAGGGCCAGTTCGAGGACTTCGTCCATATGCTCAACCATTTTCACTTCCACCTTGCGCCGCACATTTTCCGGAATATCGCTTAAATCCCGCCGGTTCTCGGCCGGCATGATCATATACTTGATCCCGGCCCGGTGGGCGGCAAGCATCTTTTCCTTGATCCCCCCTACCGGCAGGACCCGGCCGCGCAGGGTAATCTCGCCCGTCAGGGTCACATCCCGGCGCACGCTAATCCTGGTCAGGGCGGAAGCCAGGGCGGTGGCCATGGCGATACCGGCGGATGGGCCGTCCTTGGGGATGGCCCCTTCAGGAACATGGATGTGGATGTCGTTTTCCTCGTAAAAATTGCCGTCCAGGCCCAGCGAATCGGCGCGGGAACGGATATAGCTCAAGGCGGCCTGGGCCGATTCCTGCATCACTTCCCCCAGTTTGCCGGTCAGCGTCACCTTTCCTTTCCCTTTCAGCAGGGTCACTTCGATCGAGAGGAGGTCCCCCCCGGCTTCAGTCCAGGCGAGGCCGGTGGCCACGCCCACTTCGTCTTCCTTCTCCGCCACCCCGAAACGGTAGCGGGGGATGCCCAGGTATTTGTGCAGGTTTTGCCGCGAAACCCGGATGTGGGCCTCCCTGTTTTTAACCACCTCGCGCGCCACCTTCCGGCAGATGCCGGCCAGGCTGCGCTCCAGGCTGCGCACCCCGGCCTCCCGGGTGTATTCGCGGATAATCCGGCGCACCGTGCCCTCGGATATGACCATGTTGCCGGGGTTGAGGCCGTGCTCGCGGATCTGCTTCGGCAGCAGGTGCCGCCCGGCGATCTCCACCTTGTCTTCCTCGGTATAACCGGGAATATGAATGATCTCCATCCGGTCCTGCAGCGGCTGCGGGATGTTATACGACGCGTTGGCCGTGGTGATAAACATGACCTGGGACAGGTCGAACGGGACCTCGATATAATGGTCGCTGAAAGCATGGTTCTGCTCGGGATCCAGCACTTCCAGCAGGGCCGAAGAGGGATCGCCCCGGAAATCGGTGGACATTTTATCGATTTCGTCCATCAAAAAAACCGGGTTTCGCGACTTCGCCAGGCGCATCCCCTGGATTACCCTGCCGGGCAGCGCGCCCACGTAGGTGCGCCGGTGCCCCCTGATTTCAGCCTCGTCGCGCACGCCGCCCAGAGAGATGCGCACGAAATTGCGCTCCAGCGCGCGGGCGATCGATTTGGCCAGGGAGGTCTTGCCCACCCCGGGCGGGCCGATCAGGCAGAGAATGGGCCCTTTCAGCTTTTCGGTCAGCTGGCGCACGGCCAGGTACTCGACAATCCGCTCCTTGACCTTGTGCAGGCCGTAGTGGTCTTCATCCAGGATCTGCTCGGCGCGGTCCAGGTCGAGGCGGTCGGTCGTGCAGGCGGACCACGGCAGCTCGAGCAGCCAATCGAGGTAAGTCCGGATTACGATCCCCTCGGCGGCGGCGGGAGGCATCTTCTCCAGCCGCTCCACCTCCTTGAGCGCCTTTGTTTCAACCTCTTCCGGAAGCCCCGCTTCGGCAATTTTTTCACGGTATTCTTCCGCCTCGGCCATCCGCTCGTCTTTTTCCCCGAGTTCTTTCTGGATCGCCTTCATCTGCTCGCGCAGGTAATACTCTTTCTGCGTTTTTTCCATCTGCTTGCGCACCCGGAGGTTGATCTTGCGCTCGATCTCTAAGATTTCCATCTCCCGGCTCAAAATGTCGTTGATCCTCTCCAGCCGCGCCCGGGCCGTAACCGCCTCCAGGATATCCTGCTTCTGCAATATTTTCAGGTTCAGATGAGAGGCGATCACGTCGGCCAACCGGCCCGGTTCTTCAATCCCGGAAACCGTGGCCAGCGTTTCCGGCGGGATTTTCCGGCTGACCTTGATATACTGCTCAAACTGGTAGAGGGCGCTGCGCATCAGCGCCTCGATCTCCGGGCTCCTGCTCTCGTCGTCCCGGAGGACGATTGCCTCCACCGAAAAGCATGGTTCCGACGAAAGAAAGCGGGTAATCCTGGCCCGGTTCAGCCCTTCCACCAGGACCCGGATCGTTCCGCCGGGCAGCTTGATCATTTGCTTGATCAGGGCGACGGTGCCGATATTAAACAGGTCTTCTTCCACCGGCTCGTCGATCCGGGCATCCTTCTGGGCCACCAGCAGGATGCGGCTATTGTCAACCATGGCGCGCTCCAACGCGGTCACAGAACGTTCCCGCCCCACGTCCAGGTGTAAAACCATGTTCGGAAAAACCAGGACCCCCCTTAAGGGCAGCAGCGTGAGTCGCTCTCTTTCTTTCATGGCTCTTTACCTGTCACCTCCTAGATAAAAGCAAAAAGCGAGAAGCCTCGTTAATAGTATTCGCTTCCCGCCCATTGTTTCCTTTTTTTTTATGGGCCACGACTATACCAAATTATGTAACCTGCAATGGCTCGCTCCGCTTCTTAACCCGGCCGCATTCAGGAGAGGGCCCGGGGGAGAGGGTCTTTCAGCCGGAGGGCAGCGCGGCCACCGCTTCTTTTTTGATCAGCGCTTCCTTGAACACTTCTTCCAGGCGGACTACCGGGATGATCTTTACGGCAAAGTTGTGCTTGAAGCTCTGCTGCCAGTTAAGCTGCGGCAGGATGATTTTTTTAATCCCGGACTCGACGGCCGCTTCGACCTTAGCCGGGATGCCGCCCACCGGGCGGACCAGGCCGCGCACGGAAAGTTCACCGGTCATCGCCACCAGCGGATCAACGGGGCAGCCGGTAATCGCCGAGTAAATCGCTGTGGCCATGCTGATCCCGGCGGAAGGCCCGTCGACGGGAGTGCCCCCGGGGAAGTTGAGATGGATGTCGTAATCGCGCAGGTTAAGGCCCATGAAACGGCTCAAAACGGTGATCACGTTTTCCGCCGCCCCCTTGGCCGTCCCCTTGCGGCGCACGGTGTGTCCCATCCCGCCCATCTCCTCTTCTTCCACGATCCCGGTGATGGTAACCTTCCCCACCCCCTGCTTGACGGCGATCGTGGTCGCTTCGACCTCGATCAGGGTGCCCATGTTTGGCCCGTAGACGGCCAGGCCATTGACATAGCCGACCTGGGGTTCTTCGGGAGGTTTGCGCTCCGGGCGGGGCGACAGCTGGGAACTGTTTACCACCCATTCGATATCTTCCTGGTTCAGCACTTTGCGCCCCTCGCCCTGGGCGATGCCGGCGGCCATCTGCACGATGTTCACCGCTTCGCGCCCGTTTGCGGCGAAGCGGGTAATGATATCCAGGGCGCCGTCGCTGATTGCAAATTCAATCCGCCGGGCGGCATTGGCCGCGATCAGCCTGATTTCCCGGGGGTGCAGGCCGCGGAAAAAGATCTCCAGGCAGCGGGAACGGATCGCCGGAGGCAGATCTTGGGGCATGCGCGTGGTCGCCCCGATCAGGCGAAAGTCGGCCGGCAGCCCTTTTTGAAAGATCTCGTGGATGTGGCGGGGGATGTTGATGTCTTCGCTGTTGTAATACGAGCTTTCCAGGAAAACCTTGCGGTCTTCCAAAACTTTGAGCAGTTTGTTGATTTGAATCGGGTGCAGCTCCCCGATCTCGTCGATAAAGAGGATTCCGCCGTGGGCCTTGGTTACGGCGCCGGGTTTCGGCTGGGGGATGCCGGCCATGCCCAGGGGTCCGGCCCCCTGGTAAATCGGGTCATGCACGGTCCCGATCAGCGGGTCGGCGATGCCGCGTTCGTCAAAGCGGGCCGTGGTGGCATCGAGCTCGGTGAACTTGGCGCTCTGGCCGAACGGACTTAAAGGGTTCTTCTTCGCTTCATCAAGGACCAGCCTGGCCGCCGCCGTCTTGCCGATGCCGGGCGGGCCGTAAAGGATTACATGCTGGGGGTTGGAGCCGCAGATGGCGGCGCGCAGCGCTTTAATGCCGTGCGCCTGGCCGACGATCTCGTCGAAGGTGGCCGGCCTGGTCTTTTCCGACAGCGGCTCCGTCAGCGAAATCTGCCGCATCCGCTCCAGCTGGTCCATCTCTTTGCGCGATTCCCGGTCCACGGCCACGCGGCTGGTCTGCTGGTTGCGCAGCAGGTTGAAGAAATAGAGGCCGATCACCACGGCAAAAAAAATCTGCACCAATCCCAGGACACCGGTAAAGTTACCCAAAAAAAATCCCCTCCCCAGGCCCTTCCGGCCGCAAGCGGCAAAATGGCTTGTAAATGGTAAAGATATTATCTCCAATTCGGGCGCAAAGTATCCTGTTAAGACAGGAGACAGGAGTCAGGAGTCAGAAGAAGAGAACCGGAAAATGGTGATATTTTCAACAACAAAACCCTTCAAGCCCGAGGCCAGACTGGAACATAACCCGGGAATTTTGAATTCCGACCACTGATTCTGAATGCTAAATTTGGGCCTGGAAAAGGCGATCCTTGCGGATCGCCTTAAGTTATGGTGTTTGTGCAGGGGCGCAGCGAACTGTAACCGCGGGCGGCGCATGCGCCGCCCCTACCGGAAACTGGAGCGTAAAGAGTAGCTGTCGGAAAACAAATTTGGAGATTGATTAAAGAAGATACCGCACCATACTAGGCGGTCTCTTCTTTTTTCTTCCGCTTCTCCCGGGTAACCAGGATCGGTTTTTCCCGTTTCAAGATGGCGTCCTTGGTAATGATGCAGCGGCCGATATCGTCGCGGGAAGGCAGCTCGAACATCACGTCCAGCAGGACATCTTCCATGATCGCCCTTAAACCCCTGGCCCCGGTGCTGCGCTTGATCGCCTCTTCGGCGATAGCGTGAAGGGAGCTTTCCTTGAACTCCAGGGAAACGTCGTCCAGCTCGAACATCCTTTGGTACTGCTTGACCAGGGCGTTGCGCGGCTCCGTCAAAATGCGGATCAGCGCCTCCCTGTCCAGGGCGTCGAGGGTGGCGATCACCGGGATACGGCCGACAAACTCCGGGATCAGCCCGTACTTGAGCAGGTCCTGGGGCAGGATCTGGCGTAAGATCATTCCGACTTTGCGATCGTCACGGCTGACAACATCGGCCCCGAAGCCGATCCCTTTCTTGCCGATGCGGTTCCCGATGATCTTCTCCAGCCCGTCGAAAGCGCCCCCGCAGATGAAAAGGATGTCGGTGGTATCGATCTGCATGAATTCCTGGTGGGGGTGCTTGCGCCCGCCCTGGGGCGGCACGCTGGCCACGGTCCCTTCCAGGATCTTGAGCAGCGCCTGCTGGACGCCCTCGCCGGAAACGTCGCGGGTGATCGACGGGTTGTCGGTCTTGCGGGCGATTTTGTCGATTTCGTCGATATAGACGATCCCCTTTTCGGCTTTCTCCAGGTCGTAGTCGGCGGCCTGGATCAGCTTGAGCAGGATATTCTCGACGTCTTCCCCGACATACCCCGCCTCGGTCAGCGAAGTGGCGTCGGCGATGGCGAAGGGGACGTTCAGGATGCGGGCCAGGGTCTGGGCCAGCAAAGTTTTACCCGTTCCGGTGGGGCCGATCAGGACGATGTTGCTCTTCTGCAGCTCCACGTCTTCCAGCTTCTGGCCGGCGTTGATGCGCTTGTAGTGGTTGTAGACGGCCACGGCGAGATTTTTCTTCGCTTCTTCCTGGCCGATCACATACTGGTCGAGGACGTGCTTGATTTCCTGGGGCTTCGGCAGCTCAACCAGGCCGAAATCGGTCTCTTCACCGATCTCTTCCTCGATGATCTCGTTGCAGAGCTCAATGCACTCGTCGCAGATATAGACCCCCGGGCCGGCCACCAGCTTGCGGACCTGCTCCTGGGTTTTGCCGCAGAAGGAACATTTTAACTGTCCTTTGTCGTCGCTGAATTTAAACATCAGGCAAAGCTCACCTCGCTTTGTTTTTAAAGCCGGTGGAGCAGGATCTCATCGACTATCCCGTATTTTTTGGCCTCTTCGGCCGAGATAAAAAAGTCGCGATCGGTATCCTGGGCGAGGCGCTCAACCGGCTGCCCGGTATGCTTGGAGAGGATTACGTTTAAGGTTTCCTTGATTTTAATAATCTCCCGGGCGTGGATTTCAATATCCACCGCCTGCCCCTGGGCGCCGCCGGCCGGCTGGTGCAGCATGATCCGCGAATGGGGCAGGGCAAACCGCTTCCCTTTGGCCCCGGCGGCCAGCAGCACCGCCCCAAAACTGGCAGCCAGCCCGACGCAAATTGTCGATACCGCCGGCTTGATATACTGCATCGTATCGTAGATCGCCATCCCGGCATAAACCGCGCCGCCGGGAGAGTTAATATAAAGGTTGATATCTTTATCGGGGTCTTCCGATTCCAGGAACAGCATCTGGGCGACGATCAGGTTCGCCACGTAATCGTCGATGGGGCTGCCCAAAAATACAATCCGGTCTTTCAACAACCGGGAATAGATATCGTATGCCCTTTCACCCCGGTTGGTTTGCTCAACAACCATCGGCACTAAGATGCTCATGCTCAATACCCTCCTCAGTGGTCCGGCGGCCTGATCAGCCTACCCGGTGCTTTCCACCGTCTTAATTTGAGCTTCGTTAACCAGCAGATCGATCGCTTTTCGGATGCGGATCTCTTCCCTGATTACCGGAATGCGGCCCTGCTTCTCCAAAATGCCCTTGACCCGCCCGGGCTCGTCGTTGTAAGCCCCGGCGATGCCGGAAATCTTCTCGTCTACTTCGCTGTCGGCGACAGTAATTCCTTCTTTTTTCACCACGGCATCAAGGACAAGGTTGGCCTTGGCCCTTTTTTCCGCCTCCGCCTGCTTATCCCGGCGCATCTCTTCGATGGTGCGGCCGGAAAGTGCGGCAAACTTTTCCAGGGTTAAACCCTGGTAACGCAGGTACTGCTCCATATCGCCGATAATCCGATCGATCTGGCGCTCCACGAGCACCGGGGGCAGTTCCACCCGGGAAGCGTCGCTCAGTTTTTGGATCAGCTCCGCTTCCAGTTTCACTTTGGCTTTTTCCCGGGCCGCCTTCTCCAGGCGCTCCCGGACATCTTTTTTGAGCTCTTCCAGGGTCTCAAAATCGCTGATCTCTTTGACAAAATCGGCGTCGAGCTCCGGCAGCTGCTTCTGCTTAATCTGCCGGACTTTTACTTTAAACAGCGCCTCTTTCCCCGCCAGCTCATTTTTGTGGTAATCGCCGGGAAACTGCACGCCGATCTCCTTTTCTTCATCCGCGCTCATCCCGACCAGCTGTTCCTCGAAACCGGGGATGAAGCTTTGGGAACCCAGTTCAAGCGAGTAGTTCTCGGCTTCGCCCCCGGGAAAAGGCTCTCCGCCGATAAAACCCTGGAAATCAATCAGCACCAGGTCCCCGTTTTGGGCGGCCCCTTCTGCACGGGGGATCAGGCGGGAATGCTGCTCCTGCAGGGCCTGCAGGTATTGATCGACCTGCTCATCGGTTACCGTGGCCGCCTCCTGCTCGACCTCGATCCCCCTGTACTCGCCCAGCTCCACGGGAGGCAGGACTTCGACCACGGCGGAAAAAAGCAACGGTTTCCCCTCTTCAATTGGCGCCAACTCGAAGCCGGGTTGATTGATGGGTTCCAGCTCTGCTTCTTTAAGAGCTTGTTGATAGGCCGGGGGGACAAGGATTTCCAGGGCCGCTTCATGCAGTATTTCCAGCCCGAACCTTGACTCGAGAATGCGCCGCGGGACCTTGCCCTTGCGAAAACCCGGCAGGTTGACTTTTTGCACCACCTGGCGGTAGGCCCTCGCCAGGGCCGTATCAACCTCCGCGGCCGGCACCTCGATCTCCAGCTTTATTTTATTGTTCTCTATTTTCTCCCACCTGGAAAGCATTTATGCTCCTCCCTCTTCCTTCATATCATATGCTTCTTGATTATAAAGTAGATCGAATTATCCACGGCGCGCAATATACAATATAAAACGCCTTATGAGGCGCCGCCAGGTTCAGTTAACATTTTAACACATTAAAACAGCCGGTGACAACCTAAATTAGTCAAATTCAACCTTTCTACTGTTAAGTATTACCATTTATGCGGGATTTAATCATTGCTTTGAAAAGTTAAAGGGTCAGACCCCTTAACTTTTGGTTTGTATTTCCAGGTAATTTGAAAAATCTTGATCTTTGGCGGCCAAGCAGTTACAATAGCATTACGAATGAATATTCATTCACTTACGACACCCTCTGGAGCTGGAAGCTTTGGCCAAACGCACGGGCGAAAAATATTTCACCATCCTCGAAGCGGCGGTTAAGATATTTGCCCGGCACGGCTTTCACCGCACCCGGGTCGCCGATATCGCCCGGGAAGCGGGGGTAGCCGACGGCACGGTCTACATCTACTTTGAAAAAAAAGAAGATATCCTGGTCTGCCTTTTCCAGGAGGCGATGGCCCGTTTTGTCGAAGGGCTGTCGCGCCGGCTGGAGCAGTGTGAAAACCCCGATCAAAAACTGGCGGCCGTAATCGATTATCATCTCACCACCCTGGGCAGCCTTCCCGACCAGGCGAAGGTAACGCAAATCGAACTGAGGCAGATCGACGAGGCGATCAACAAGGGCATCTCCCTGCCGCTGATGCATTATTTCAAGTTAATCGAGGAGGTGATTACGGAAGGGCAGGAGAAAGGGTTCTACCGTCGGGACCTGAACGCGCGCACCGCCCGCAAGGTCATTTTCGGAGCCGTCGACGAGGTCGTGACCTGCTGGGTCATGTCCAAAAAACCGTATGACCTGGGCGGCCTGGCGAAACCCGTATTTGAGCTGCTGGTGAAAGGGCTTAAGTAGTCCCCTTAGTGATTGAAAAAAGGAGGTATTGTGATGGCCGTAAAAGAGATCAAGAAAGCCGCCGTCCTCGGCGCCGGGGTGATGGGGGCCACCATCGCCGCCCACCTGGCGAACGTGGGCCTCCCGGTCTTCCTGCTGGACATCGTGCCGCCGGAGCTGACCGCGGAGGAGGCGAAAAAAGGGCTGACCCTGCAGAGCCCCGCCGTGCGGAACCGCCTGGCGGCGGCGGGAAAGGAAGCGCTGCTCCAGCAAAAGCCCGCGCCGCTTTACCGCAAAGCTTTCGCCGACCTGATCACCCCGGGCAACTTCGAGGACAACATGGAGTGGCTCAAGGAGAGCGACTGGATCATCGAGGTCGTCGTCGAGAACATGGCGATCAAGAAAAAGGTCTACCAGAACGTGGAGCAGCATTGGACCCCCGGCACGATCGTCAGCTCCAACACTTCCGGGCTGTCCATCAACGAAATGGTTTCCGAAAATTCCGTGGAGTTCCGCCGGCACTTCCTGGGGACCCACTTCTTCAACCCGCCCCGCTACATGAAGCTGCTCGAGGTAATCCCCTGCGCCGACACCGCCGCTGAAGTGCTCAAATACATGCACCGCTTCTGCGAGCGGGTCCTCGGCAAGGGCGTGGTCTTCGCCAAGGACACCCCCAACTTTATCGCCAACCGCATCGGCACCTACGCCATGGTTTACACGATGAAGCTGATGGAACAGGAGGGGTTGACCATCGAGGAGGTCGACGCGATCACCGGGCCGCCGATGGGGCACCCGAAGAGCGCCTCTTTCCGCACCCTGGACCTGGTCGGCCTCGATACTTTTTGCCACGTGGCGAAGACCTGCGCCGACAAGGCCGCCGACCCGGCGGAAAAAGCGGCGATGGAACTGCCCGCCTTCATCTCCGCCATGCTCGAGAAGAAGATGCTTGGCGACAAGGCCAAAGGCGGCTTCTACAAGAAGGTCAAGGGAGAGGGCGGCTCGGAGATCTATGCCCTGGATTACCGGACCATGGAATACAAGCCGCGTGAAAAGGTGCGCTTCGACATCCTCAGGAAAACCAGGGATGCCGGACTGGCCAAAGGCTTCAAGATGCTGATCGAGTCCGACGAGAAGGCCGGCCTTTTCGCCTGGAAACTGACCAGGAACCTCCTGCTTTATACGGCGGGGCTTTTGGGCGAGATCGCCGGCGACATCGTCAACGTGGACCGCGCCCTGAAGTGGGGCTTCAACTGGCAGGCCGGCCCCTTCGAGAGCTGGGACGCGATCGGCCTGCGCGAGAGCGTGGCCCGGATGAAGCAGGAAGGAGAAAAGATCCCCGCCCTGGTCGAGGCGATGCTGGCGACCGGCGCGGAAAGCTTTTACAAGGAAGATGAAAAAGGCGCCGTTACTTATTACGATATTTTCGCGAAGGGCTACCAGCCGGTGCCGATCAGCCCGGAGACAATCAGCCTGCCGGCGCTGAAAAAGCAAAACAGGCTGGTCAAGGGCAACGACGACGCCAGCCTGATCGACTTGGGCGACGGGGTCGTCTGCCTGGAGATGCACACCATGCGCCAGGCGATCACCCCCGTCTTTACCCAGTTCATTTTCGAGGCGCTGCACGAAACCGAAAAGAACTTCGCCGGCATGGTCATCGGCAACCAGGAAGGGAACTTCTGCGTCGGGGCCAATGTCGGCCTGGTAATGATGGCGGCCCAGGGCGGCGAGTGGGAGATGCTGGCCGGGGCGGTCAAGGAATTCCAGGACGCGCTGATGGCGATCAAGTATTCGCGCATTCCGGTGGTGGCGGCCCCTTACCAGATGACTTTGGGCGGCGGGATGGAGATCTGCCTGCACTGCGACCGCATCCATGCCGCGGCGGAAACGTACATGGGGCAGGTGGAGATGGGCGTCGGCCTGCTGCCGGGCGGCGGCGGGAACAAGGAGCTTTTAATCCGCTATACCGAGGGGATCCCCGACGATATGAACGTCGACCTGCTGCCGTACGTGCAGAAAGCTTTCGAAGCGATCGCCATGGCCAGGGTGGCCACCAGCGCCCGCGAGGCCCAGGAGTTTAAATTCATGCGCCCCACGGACAAGGTTACCGTCAACCAGGATTTCCTGATCCACGACGCCAAGCGGACGGTCCTGGCCATGCTCATGGAAGGCTACGAACCGCCCCGGCCGAAGCCGATCAGGGTGCTCGGCGAAGCGGGGCTCGCCGCGTTCAAGGTCGGCCTCCAGACGATGCGCTGGGGCGAGCATATCAGCGACCACGACATGAAAATCGCCATGGAGATCGCCTTCGTCCTCTGCGGGGGCCGGATCAAGCCCAACTCGCTGGTCAGCGAACAGTACCTGCTCGACATCGAGCGGGAAGCGTTCCTGCGCCTTTGCGGCGAGCCGAAAACCCACGAGCGGATCACGGCGATCCTGACCACAGGGAAGCCATTAAGGAATTAAGGAGGGAGCGAAATGAAAGAAGCTGTTATTGTCTCCAGCGTCCGCACCGCCGTCGGCCGGGCGCCGCGGGGGATATTGCGCTTTACCCGGCCCGACTGCATGGCGGCGCTGGCGGTAAAAGAGGCCGTCTCCCGGGCCAGGGGTTTGGATCCGGCGGAAATCGACGACGTGATCCTCGGCTGCTCTTTCCCCGAGGCGGAGCAGGGTTTGAACGTGGGACGGATCGTGGCGCTCCAGGCCGGCCTCCCCGATACGGTATCGGGGATGACGGTAAACCGTTACTGCTCCTCCGGGCTGCAGGCGATCGCGCTGGCCGCCGAGCGGATCATGCTGGGCTTCGCCGACGTGATGGTCGGCGGCGGGGTGGAGAGCATGAGCATGGTCCCCATGGGCGGGAACAAGCTCACCCCCAGCCCGGCGCTGGTGGAGAGCCTGATCGAGGCCTTTACCCCGATGGGCATTACCGCCGAAAACGTGGCTCAACGTTATAACGTCAGCCGCGAAGCGCAGGACGAATTCGCCCTGCGCAGCCACCAGAACGCGGCCGCGGCGATCAAGGAAGGGCGCTTCAAGGACGAGATTGTCGGGATCAAGGTTGTCGATCGCTCCGTGGGGCCCGACAACAAGGCCGTGGAGAAGGAATTTATTTTTGACGTGGATGAAGGGGTGCGCTTCGACACCACCCTGGAGGCGCTGGGCAAGCTGCGCCCGGCTTTCCATGCCAAGGGGAGCGTTACCGCCGGCAACTCCTCGCAGACCAGCGACGGCGCCGCAGCGGCGGTGCTGATGAGCGCAGGCAAAGCGGCCGCCCTGGGGCTCAAGCCGCTGGGCGTCTTCCGCGGTTTCGCCGTGGCCGGCTGCCCGCCGGAGATCATGGGGGTCGGTCCGGCGGTGGCAATTCCGAAGCTGATGCGGCTCACCGGGATCAAACTCGAGGAGATCGACCTCTTTGAAATCAACGAAGCCTTTGCCTCGCAGGCCCTCTACTGCGTGCGCGAGCTGGGCATTCCGCTGGAAAAGGTCAACGTCAACGGCGGGGCGATCGCCCTGGGCCATCCCCTGGGCTGCACCGGGGCCAAGCTCACCGCCACCCTGCTGCACGAGATGGCCCGGCGCGGCTCCCGCTTCGGCGTCGTCTCCATGTGCATCGGCGGCGGCATGGGCGCCGCCGGCCTCTTCGAAAACCCCGGGGTCAGACCTTGAAATGTGAATTAACTTTCGCAGTCATGGAACCGTCCCTCCAACTCCTTGCCGGGCTGGAGGGACGGCCCTTCGGGGTCAGACCTTGAAATGTGACTTAACTGTAGAAACAAGTCCACGCAAAGTCTGGTTTTCCATAATTTCTTGCTCTACAAAAGCCGCTGCTTTACTGATAGCGCTGCCTTGTATCCCGCCAAATAGCTCTCCAATTTCCCGATTACTTAAACGACAATACCGTTGTGTCATAAATAACGCAACTTTCCGTGCCGTGTTGCTTCTTTTTTGTTTTGCAAGGATTGATTCAACAGGGACTTTCAATACATCTGCTACCACTTCAATAATGTAATGGGGGTCCTGGCCTTCATAAACAAGCCGCCGGAACCCTTCCAACTGATCTGATTGAGTGTGGGTTAAATAGTCTTCAACACGGTTTATAAATTCTTTGCCGCCCAGAACAGCTTGCCTATATACGTCTTCCAATGGATTTTTCATATCATGGATCGATACCTTTTCGACGAAATTTTTGTATTGTTCTCTTGCTTTGTCAATTTGATCAGAAAAAAGGGCCAGGATTTCATGATATTTTACCCAACTGATAGCTTTACGGGCGTCAACGAAACCAGAATAACTGCTCCATTGGTACTGCCCGGGCTCCTTCACCAGATTAGCCCTGACCGGGTTGAGATGCACGTACCTGCTTAATGACATGAGATAACTATCTTTATCCACCAGAATACTTTTATACCTGCCTTGAAGGAGGTGCCCTACCCGTTTATGCCTGTGATTAAAATAGATGGTAAAACTGCTGTTTATGCCGTGCATCGCTTTAACCAAATTTGCTTCAGGGGTCTCCATGATCAGATGAAAATGATTCGGCATAAGAACATACCCGTGAAGCCAAAACCCGTACTTTTCATGGTATACCTGCAATATCTCCAGAAATTTTCTGCGATCTGTATCATCATAGAATATTTCTTTTTTTTCATTACCTCGGCTTGTGATATGATAAAAAGCACCCGGATACTCAATGCGTACAGGCCGAGCCAAAATGCATACCTCCCTTGCTCGTCATAAATTAAAATGACTATAAAGTTAGCTCCGCATAAGTGAGAATTGGGCCATTCACGCATGCGGACAAAAGCGACTAAAAAGCTGCGGTTGCCATGCCCTGCGGTTAAAACGGTAACAAAACTCATCCAGATAGGCCTGCAAGTGTTTCTTGTCAAGCCCATGATAAGTACCAGCTATGAACGCCCTGGCGTTAGACACTAAAGTGACGTGCCGGATAAATTTTACTCAAAAAAGCGCTTAACATGGCAATTTAATCGGTTCTTGGGACAACATATCTTTCAGGGCGCTAGCGGTGAACCTCCAGTTAAACGGATTTGCATTTAATTGTTCCAGGTGTCTATGAAACTCAAGGTGTGATGCTGGCCGGCCGCGGTGCTGGCGACGTCCATTCGCTTTTTGCAGCATGAGCCAGGCAGTAGGGTAACTGACAGCGATGGTTTTCATCAAAGCGAGAGCGGAGTATCCTCTCTTATCAGTTGCCACCAGAAATATGGCCCAAAACCACTTTAAAAGCGGCGTATGAGTCTTGTGAAAGACTGTCCCGGCAGTGGGGAAGCCTGATAATTACACGACTTGCATTGATCGAGACGCCGTTTGGAGACAAAATAATACTCTTTTTGGCCACAACGCGGGCAACAAAAGCCCTCGGGCCAGCGTATGTCAAATAAATACTGGTAACAGGCTTCTTCGCTAGCAAAACGCTTTTGAAACTCCATAAAGCAAATAGGTTCTCTTTGAGCCATTGGGAATCATCCCCTCCAAACATATGTTCAAAGGAAATTATAGCACATCTGTCCGGTCGAGGGAAGGACTTCCTGATGAAACTTGATAGTCATTTAAATTAATCTTTATCAATGTTACCAGGTTACATCAACAATCATCTTCTTCGGCCTTAATTCACATTTCAAGGTCTGACCCCCTGGCCCTGGCCCTGCCTTAAAAAAGACAACTTGACTGGAAAGCCATACCTTGGTAGTCTTGAAGCGGTCAAAGCTGTTATCCTGAAAGGAAGGGAGCAATTACATTGAAAGATCATGCCGTACCGCTTGCGGAACTGGAACAACGGATCGAAAGGCTGCAAGAGCAGATGGAGCGGCAGGAAATCGGGGGCGCCCTGGTCGTCCAGAAAGCCGACCTCTTTTATTTCAGCGGGACCGCCCAGAATGCGCACCTGTTCATCCCGGACCGGGGCGAGCCCGTTTTGCTGGTCAAAAAGAGCTACCCCAGGGCGAGGCGTGAAAGCGCGCTGCGCAGGGTGATCGAGCTGGACGGCTGGTCCAGGCTGGTGGAAACGGTGAAACCCCGGCTCGCGACCGGTAGAAAGATCGGCCTGGAGATGGACATTCTCCCGGCAAGCCTTTACTTGCGCTATCAAAAAATGCTCGCTCCCGCGGCCATAGCCGATATTTCGCCGGCGATCCGCCGGGTGCGGGCCGTCAAATCGCCCTTCGAGCTGGCGCGCCTGCACGCCGCCGCCGCAGTCGGTGAAGCTGTTTTTCGATTTGCCCGGGAAATATTAAGGGAAGGGATGACCGAAGTGGAGCTTTCCGCGCAGCTGGAAGCCTTCGGCCGGGCCCGGGGGCACCAGGGCTTTGTCCGCACGCGCGGCTTCAACCAGGAGCTCTTTTTCGGGCATGTGTTGAGCGGGGAGAGCGGTGCGGCAGCCAGCTTTTTCGAGGGCCCCACCGGGGGCCTTGGGATGAACCCTTCTTTCCCGCAGGGAGCCGGCACGAAACAAATAAAGCGCGGCGAACCGGTATTGATCGATTATACTACCGTCATCGACGGCTACCTGGTCGACCAGACCCGCATTTTTTGCCTGGGCAAACTGCCGCCGCACCTGGCGGAAGCCCACCGGACAGCGATAGGGATAAACAAAACTTTGGCCTCCTTGGGGAAAGCGGGGGCCGACGGCAGGGAGCTTTACCGGCGCGCGGCGGAGATGGCGCAAGAGGCGGGCCTGGCGCCATATTTCATGGGCTGTGAGGAGAAGGTCGGTTTTATCGGCCACGGCGTGGGGCTTGAATTGGACGAACTGCCCGTGATTGCCCGTAACCTGGAATGCCCGCTGGAAGAAGGGATGGTGGTAGCCCTGGAGCCGAAGTTCATTTTCCCCGGCGAGGGTGCGGTAGGCATCGAGGATACTTTTGTGGTCCGCAAGCACGGCCTGGAACAGATTACCCGTTTTGATGACGATCTGCAGGAGCTGTAATGACCGCCCGCGCACGCGGCGTACCGTACCCCTACATTCAAAATGCACGAAGCAAGATGTAAGAAGCAGGAGATACATACAATTGCTTTGTTTCTTCCTGCAGGCACAGGACGCTGCGCCCTACACTTTTCATAAGCGGACCGTTCTCCTCCGGCTTCCGGCCTCTGCCGTGCGAGGCCTGCCTCGCCCCTTGTATTTTTTAGGTGCGGCAGGTTAAGTTAACCTGTTTTCTGCCTCCAACTTCCAACTTCCAACTTCCAACCTCCAACCGCCGGGAGAGCGAGGCATGCTCAAGCCCCCGCGGGTTTGAAAACAACATTACCTTTATCATTGCCTGCACCCGGACGGGGAGTGCGGCATAAATTATAATGTTCGGGGTAAACCTGTTGCTTTGGGGGGATGGCCGATGTGCGGGATTTGCGGTTTTGCGGCGTTAAAAGGCCTGCCGGGGGAGAGCCACGCCGTGCTGGAAGAGATGACGCGGGCGATGGTCCACCGCGGGCCGGACGACAGCGGCTTTTTCACGGACGAGCGGGCGGCCTTGGGCTTCCGGCGGCTCAGCATCATCGATCTGAGCGCGGGCCGCCAGCCGATCACCGACGAAAACGGTCGCTTCTATCTCATCTTTAACGGCGAAATATACAATTTCAGGCAGCTCCGGCGCGATCTGCAGGCCAATGGACACCGCTTCCGGTCCCAGACCGACGGCGAAGTGATTGTCCATCTCTACGAAGACTGCGGCGCAGAATGCGTGACCAGGCTGCGGGGCATGTTCGCCTTCGCCCTCTGGGATACGGCGGAAAAACGGCTTTTTCTGGCCCGGGACCGTTTCGGGATCAAGCCGCTTTATTACACCCGGGCCGGGGAGATGCTGCTCTTTGCTTCCGAGGTCAAAGCGCTGCTGAAGCATCCCGCCCTCCGGGCCCGGCTGAACCGGGCTGCGCTGCCCCATTATCTTACCTTCCAGTATGTCCCCGACCCCGAAACGATATTTGAAGGGATCTTCCGCCTCCGCCCGGCTCACCACCTGACCTTGGACAGCCGGGGGATGCGGATCAAGAGATACTGGCAAATCCGTTTCCACCCGGAGCCGAAGCCGCTCTCCTACTTTGTCGGGATGACCGATCAGCTGCTCCGCGAGTCGGTGCGCCTGCATATGATCAGCGACGTCCCCCGCGGCGCCTTCCTCAGCAGCGGCATCGATTCGAGCAATATCGTGGCCCTGTTGAACCGGCTCGAAACGGTCAATACATACTCCGTCGGCTGCGCAGGCGGCCGCTACGACGAGCTGCCGGAGGCCCGGGAAACAGCCGCCTTCCTGGGGACCAGGCACCGCGAGGTCAGGGTCGGCGCCCAAGAATTCTGGGCCAACCTGCCGCGGATCGTCTGGTGCCAGGACGAACCGGTGGCCGATCCGGCGGCGATCGCCCTCTATTTTGTCGCCCGTCTCGCTGCTGAAGATGTGAAGGTGGTCCTTTCGGGTGAGGGGGCGGACGAAGTTTTTGGCGGTTACGAGATCTACCGTGAGCCGGCGGCGGTCGCCCCCATGCAGGTACTGCCGGGCCCGCTGAAAAGTTGGCTCCACAGCGCTTCCGGCCGGGTGCCCGCAGGGATCAGGGGCAAGAATTACCTGCGGCGGGCCACCACGCCCCTGGAGCGGCGCTACTTCGGGAACGCCCTTATTTTTACGGAACCGGAAAAACGGGAACTGCTGAACCCGGAGCTCTACTCCGGCGGGTGGGAGCCGCCATGCAGCGTCACGGCCCCGTATTTCGCGAAAAGCAAAGCGCACGACGGCGCCACGCGCATGCAGCACCTGGATTTCCACACCTGGCTGCCGGGGGATATCCTGGCCAAGGCCGACCGTATGACCATGGCCCACTCGCTGGAGCTGCGGGTCCCCTACCTGGACCACCCGCTGGTTGAATTCGCCGCCACGATTCCGCCGCGCCACAAGATCGCCCGCGGCATGACCAAGTATGTCTTAAGGCAGGCCGCGGCGAATTACCTTCCGGAAGCGGTTTACCGCCGCCCCAAGCTGGGTTTTCCCGTGCCAATCGCCGGCTGGATCAGGGAGCATTACCGTCCCTACCTGGAGGAGCTCTTTCAAAGCAATGCCGCGCGCGCCTACTTCAATCCCGCCTTGCTGCAGCAGATGCTCGACCGGCACTGCCGGGAAAAAGCGGACTACGGGCGGAAGCTGTGGACCGTTGCGATCTTCCTGCTGTGGCATGAAATTTACCTGGAGTGATTACCGGAAAAAAATCACCCTCCCGGGGGCGCGGCGTACTGCGCCCGCTATTCCCTCCGGGAAGCGGCGATAGGGTGCAAAGCAATACGGCTGTTGCCCTGTACAAGGGGCGGCGCATACGCCGCCCGCGCAAACGGCGCCAAGAAAGCAAAACGGGCGAGGCATGCCCCGCCCGGACGGAAGTTGACCAACTTCCCCGGCAGGCCCGCTTATCAGGGGCTGCAGCCCGAAAGCAAAACGAAAAGAGCGGCTGCCAGAGCGAAAAGAACCGGGAGCAAGATCTTGCGCACCGCCTGAGCACCTCCCCGGGTTTTTTTGGCGCCGTTAAACGCTATGCCGGCACCCGCCGCCCCGGCCCGCCCCGGGTGGCGGAACGGAAAGAGGAGAACGGTAACCCGGCTATAAATTGGCTCCAGTTATATATTCAATACCGCACGTTCGCATACCTTCTTGAACGGATAACCCTGGCAGAAAAAAGGAAACCGCCTCCCCGCAGGGAGGCGGCGCCTTTCATTCCAGTTCAAATTTTTCCAGGAAGGCCGCCAGCCGAAACCGGCCTGATTCAAAATGCTCCTGCCTGGCGATCAGCGTCACCAGGGCCGTAAAGCGGGAGCCGTAGAGGACGGCGGTGCCTGCTTCAATTTGCTCCCGCCGGCCCGCCTGTACCCTCAGGAATGGCAGCGACCGTCCCGAAGCCAGGATGATCTCCTCATACCCGATCGGCTCCCGGGGCTCATAAAGGCCTTTTTGAAGCAGCTTCCCGGCTTCATTTAAAGTCTCGGCCGGAGTAAACCGGTCCGCCTGGAAAACGGTAACCACCAGGTAGGAAGATTCCCGGTCTGCGGCCTGCACCCGCAGGGTCAGGACCCCCTGCCGCTCCTTTTCCTCCGCCAACTTCCAGCTTTCTCCCAGGGAGAAGCGGCAGCCGTAAGCCCGGTTGGCATATTCGTTCCCGCCGCGCATATTTGTGCAGCCGATAATAATCCCCAATAGCAGCAAATAAGAACCAAGGGTTAGCCCGAGCCGCTTTTTCCGCATTGGTTATTTGTTACGGCCCGGCGCACCGCTGCGGCCGCGGTTGCCGGTGCTATTGCCGTTGCCGGCGCTATTGCCGTTGCCGCTGTTCTTCGGCGTTGAATTTTCGCGTTGGGTCCCGGACAGTGTAGCGCCGCCGTTTTCACCGTTGCCGCCGCCGTTATCGGCGCCGCTGCCTTCACCGTTTCCGTTTTCACCGTTGCCGCCGCCTTCGGTTTCACCGCCGCCGTTACCGTTTTTACCGTTTCCGCGGCTGCCGCCGTTTTCTCCTGCGCCGTTCCCGTTGCGGCCGTTGCGGTTTACTCCGGTATTAGCCCACGGGGGAGGGCCCTCCTGTCCGGATTGAGCCCAGGCGGCATGCTCCATGGCCCTGGCCATATTGTCCAGCGCCCTTTGGGCGTTGGCCCGGACATGAGCGGGCAGCGTTTCATCGCCTGCTTTTTCTCTCAAGCGCCAGCCTCTTCTTTCCCGCCCGTTGAAAATTTCCTCGATTAATTCATCCAAATCGCCGGCTTCGCCTTCACCCGGCTCTGCCTCATCACCGGGTCCTTCATCTTCAACAGGATCTGCGCCTTCTCCGGGTGCGGCCTCATCGGCAGTCTCTCCGCCATCGCCGGTCCCTTCGCCTCCCTCCGGCTCTGCCGCGTCACCGGTTTCCTCATCCTCACCGGGCGGCAAATCGCCATCCTGTGCTCCGTCATCTCCCGGCCCGGAAACAGCGTCACCGGCTCCGGAGCCGCCGCTTTCGTTGTTGAATACCCCGGTCATGATTTCATCCAACGCTGTTTCCGCTTGCTCCAGGTCTTTTAACAGCTCATCCAGGTTCGCCTCGTCTTCTTCGGCCATGATCCCGTCCACCAGCCGGTTGGCCAGGTCGTTCTGCAGCCCGGCCTGCTCCAGGAGATCTTCGCTCAGATCGTTCTGGGACACCCTGATGCCCATAACAGCATCATAAAAGCCGTCCCCCGGGGAAAAGGCGCCGCCGTCCTGTCCATCCCCGGCCATTACGGCGCCGCCCCCCGCCAGCAGCAACACCAGCAAAACCGCTGCCGTTTTTTTGCCCATGCTCCAGCCCCTCCTTAGATTTGATAATTTAAGGGGTCAGACCCCTTAACTTATGACATATTTTGGTTCCCTAAAAAACAGCTCCTGTTTCGGCGGCCCGGCGATCGTAGTTCGTAGCGAACCTTAGACCCGTGGCTTTGCGTGCCAACCTTTCGGAAGGGTTGCCATTATCGTTCAGGATACGGTATTACTTTGATTTTAACACATTTTTTCGCCATTGGCACCATCTTTTTCTGAGGTAAATTATACCACCGCCCGGTACCAGCCGGATGCGCCGGAAAGCACCCCGGCGTTACGTAAAGAGCTTATGTTCACTGGATAAAATGTCGTAAAACCAGGAAATACCTCACTTTATGGCCCTTGGTGTAAATACCGTGAAAAAATAACTCACACTATCCACAGGGTTATGCACAGCTCAAAGGCTTTTTTTACCCTGCCGGCCCGGCTTATCCACAGGCGGGGAGCCGGTAAACATAATTTCAGCCGGCGGGTAAACCGGCGAGCGCCGCAAAAGACGGCGCCCCGGACCGGCCGGATCGGTTGGGCCGCTCTGCGCGCAGGCTTAATCACAGAGATGGGGCCGCCCTTCACGCCGGTCCCGGCGCAAATTATCCTGCCGTCCACCCGCCGGAAAAACCTGCCGCGGGATCGCAAAAAAACCACAGAAAAATTTAAGCTGGAAAAAAGGGAAAACGGGATCGTTAGCGAATAAAAAGCAATTGGTAAATTGATTCAGATAAAGGAGGATCGAGATGGAGGTTAGAGTTAACGACGAGTGCAGCGCCTGCGGGATCTGTGAAGACATCTGCCCGGAAGTGTTTGAACTGGGAGACGAAAAAGCCGAAGTAAAGAAAAACCCCGTACCCGATGAATTCGAGGATAAATGCCGCGAAGCCGCCGAGGAATGCCCTTCCGAAGCGATCGAGATTAGCGAGTAGTTAACCGGTAAAATGTAAAAAGAGCCCGCCTGGCTTGCAGCGGGCTCTTTCTCTTTGGCCAGGGGAGCGGTTAACCTGCATAATTTAAGGCTCCAAGGTCGATAACAGGTTTATCCTGATCCTTTTTCCAGGGGAGGGATGCCGGCTCTGATGTGGCAGAACTTGCCCCAGAGCTGCGGCAGGAATTACAGCCCGGCTTCACGAAATAACAGGGGTGTGTATAAAGCGGAGGTGGATCATAAACCGCAATGATGCTGAAAACGATGCTTGAAGCGCTGTCGCTCCCGGAATCCGGCCATGCGCCCGATCTGCCGGTTACCGGCCTCGCTTACCACTCGGAAAAGGTTGTCCCGGGCGACCTGTTCGTCTGCATTAAGGGCTACAAAACTGACGGCCACCGCTACCTGGGAAAGGCCGTGGAAAAAGGGGCCGCCGCCGCCGTGGTGGAAGAGATCCAGGCGGGGATACCGATCCCCCAATACCGTGTCGCCAACAGCCGGCAGGCGCTGGCCGCCCTGGCGGATCTCTTTTACGATCACCCGTCGCGGAAAATTAAGGTGATTGGGGTTACCGCCACCAACGGCAAAACCACTACTACTTTTATGACCAACGCCATCCTCGAAGAGCACGGCCTGAAAACAGGCCTGATCGGCACCGTCATCATCAAGGTCGGCAATACGGTTCGCCCCGCCGTCTTGACCACGCCCGAATCGCTGGACCTGCACCACCTCTTCTACCAGATGGTCCAGCAAGGCATCTCCCATGTGACCATGGAAGCCTCTTCTTCGGGGCTTGAACTCTACCGGGTGGGAAATGTTGACTTCGATATCGTGGCCGTCAACAACATCAGCCGCGAGCATATCGACCTGCACGGCTCTTTTGAAGCTTATTTCAACGCCAAGGCCAGGCTGGTCCGCGAGGCGAATCCCGGCCAGTGGGCCATCTTCAACCTGGATTGCCCCAACAGCGCTTCGCTCGTCGAACAGACCAGGGCTAAAACTTTGACCTACGGGCTTAAAAACAGCGGCGGGGACTGCCTGGTGAAAGATCTGGACCTTTCCACGGGCCGGGCCCGCTTTACGGTGGAGCTGCAAAAGCCGGGCCTGGCGGGGACCCTCGGCGCCGGCGTGCGGCGCTTCCCGGTCGAGCTTTCCGTGCTGGGGCTGCACAGCGTTTACAACGCGATGGTGGCGATCCTGTCCGGCCTGCTCTGCGGCGTCCCCGTGGCGGTAATCCAGCGGGCGCTGCGCAGCTTCCGCGGGGTCGAGCGCCGGTTTGAGCTGATCTTCGAGGACGAGTTCAAGGTGATCGACGACCATTTCGCCAACAACGGCAATATCCATGTCACCCTGGAGACCCTCAAGTTCATGGACTACCGCAACCTGCATGTCGTTTACGCCATCCGCGGCAGCCGCGGTGTCACCGTGAACCGGGAAAGCGCCGAGGCGCTGGCCCACTGGGCCCCGGTTTTGGGGGTGAAAGAGATCATCGCCACCACCAGCAGCTCCCATGTCACGGATAAAGACGCCGTCACCGGGGAAGAAAGGGAAGCCTTTCAAGCGGTGATGAACTCGGCCGGCTTAAGCACGGTCATCTGCGACGAGCTCCCCGAGGCCGTCGCGAAGGGGCTCAGCCGCGTTCGCCCCGGCGACATCCTGCTCCTGGCGGGCTGCCAGGGAATGGACCACGGCGCCCGGATCTGCCTGGAACAGATTCACCAGCGCAACCCGCACCTGGGCCGGGAAAAGGTCTTCCAGGCCCTGCAGAACCGGGTGGCGGGGATGTGAGAGGTGAGAGGTGAGAAGTGAGAAGTGAGAAGTGTAAGTGGCAAGCAAGACAAAAAGAGTTCCCCAATCACAAAATACAAGTAGGCCCCCCGGCCAGGTTTGGGGGGCCTTTGCTTCACCTTTTTTGGTGCGGGGTTTAAGGTTTTTCTTTGATCTCGATGCCGCCCATGATCGCGCGGGCCTGGATGCGCACCAGGCGCTCCGTCGATGCGGTAACGTTATGTTCGATCGTGCGGCCGGCGACAATGCCGGCATCCTCATGGCCCCTGAATGTAACGCCGCCCAAAACCGACGAACCCTGGTAGATCACCGCGAGGTCCGGGGGGATCTTCACGTCGATGCCGCCCATGAACGCGGTCAGATCCAGGACGGTTTCCCCGGGCGGAATTTCCGCCGTGGTCAGGTCCAGGTCAATCCCGCCCATAAAGGCCAGATAGCTGCCGCTTTCGAGCTTCCACGGGGTGGACCCGCCGGCGCCGATGCCGCCCATGAACGCCACCCTGCCCCGCCCCTGGCCGGCCCTGGAGAAACCTTTGAGCAGGCTCAAACCGATCAAGATCAGGACAAACGCCCCAAAAATCCGCCAGAAAGAAACCATCTGGACTTCGAAATATCCGAGATTCCGGCCCAGGTAGATTACACCGACGGCCAGGGCGATTACGGCTGAAATTAGCTGCCCCCAGGAGAAGAACACCCGCCGCCCTTCACCGGAGCCCGCCGGGCGGAAGGAGAGGATCAACCAGTTCAGGCCCAGAATGAGAGGGATCACCGGCCAGTAGGTGGCAAAAATCATCCTCGGATTAACGGGCACACCCGCCATTCTCAGCAGCAAAAGCACGCCCATGGCCAGGATGGCCAAACCCAAAACGACCCGCGCACTGATTACACGCATCTTTTATAACCACCTTCCATGATTGGCCTCATTTTTACCATTTACCATCAACTTTCGCCATCAATTGAGAATTCCCTGCCTCACCCGGAGAGCGCAATTCTGTACTTGTTGCTTTTCCCTTTTATGGCCGGGCCCGGGCCTGGCCGCGCTCCGGAGCCCGGGCTGCCGCGGCACAGGCAGCCGCGAGCCGTTGACTTTTTCCGGTGGGCATGCTAAAATTAACAGCGCGAGAAGCATGGTGGGTGTAGCTCAGCAGGTTAGAGCGCCAGGTTGTGGCCCTGGAGGTCGTGGGTTCGAATCCCATCACTCACCCCAATAATTTACTGCAAAAAAGCTGTATGCTGGGGTGTCGCCAAGCGGTAAGGCACGGGACTTTGGATCCCGCATGCGTAGGTTCGAATCCTACCGCCCCAGCCATTTTCATGATTCCACCGGATTACCAGGGCGGCTCTTGCGCCGCCCCGCTATTGGGCGTAAAACAAATATTTGAACAGGGGCTGCCTTTTGAGGCAGCCCCTTACTTTTAAAAGGTTCGAAGCGGCAGGCCGGCGAAGCTTATTGGCGCGGCTCCAGGACCAGCAGCCGCCCCAGTTTTTTGATCTCCGCCAGGCGGAAAAGGCGCGGCTTGTATGCCATGCCCAGCCACATCTCCAGAAGGTCGGCGTAATGGGGGCTGCGGATATGGCCCGAATTGCCGATCGCCAGGATATCGTAAGCGGTGTGGTCGGCAAGGTCCACGACGTAGCGCCAGGGCGCGCCGGTGCCGACCCGGAAGGGCAGCTCGAGCCTCCGGGCATAGCCCATCGCCGCGGGCGTGGAGCCGCTGCCCCCCACCGGGAAAGGCCCGCGGTTATACCTGGTTTTGCTGACGCTGTCCCCGAGCGGATGCTTGAAGGTCAGGAGATGGATCTCCCCCCACCGCCACCGGGCCGGGTCTTCGCCAAGCGTTTCACTCAGCATGGCCGCCGCATCGTGCAGGCTCTGCGCCAGCAGCAGGACGCGGTCCCCGTACCACGCCGATTGGCCGGCCTGGATCAGCCGGTCGAGCACGGCGGCGGAGGTTCCGATCATCCGGCCGAGCAGCGCTTCGGACACCTGGCCGGCAAAGAGATTTTCCGCCAGGCAGGCGTAGAGGGTGTGGAAAATGGCGGCCCCGGCCGAATCGGCCGACTCCACGGGGTTCCGGCCCCATTCTTCCAGGATGGCCAGCGCCTCCCGCTCCCTGCCGCCAAGCGCGGCCTCCCGGAGAATTTCAGCCAGCAGCGGCACCGCCTGCGCGGCGTGGCTGTTGTAAAAACTGGCCTGCGCCGCCATCATCTGCTCCAGGGTGAGGCCGTCTTTCCCCTCCAGCTCCCGCAGGATCGAGAGCGCCCGGCTCGGGTGGGCCCACTCGTAAGTGAGGAAATAGGGGTAACCGTCGTCGACCGCCTTGTGGTTGGCGGTCACGATCAGCCCCGAGGGGGGATTATACAGGCCCGGTATCTCCTCCCAGGGCACCCACCCGGTCCATTCGTACTCGCCGGTCCACCCGGGCACGGGCAAGAGGCCGTTGCCGGCCGCCCGGTGGCTCTCACTGCGGATGGGGAAACGGCCGTTGCCCAGGTAACCGATATTGCCCTCCACGTCGGCGTAAACGAAGTTTTGGGCCGGGGCCTCGAAATTGCGCAGGGCGGCCCGGAATTCCGCGAAGTTCGTGGCGCGGGTCATCCCCAGCATCGCTTCCGCTTCCCGGGTGGCCTCCAGCGCCGTCCAGCGCAGGCTTAAAGGCAGTTCTCCGGCCGGAAGCGCGATCACGTCGGAAACCACCGGCCCGAAGCGGGTCACCCTGATCCGCAAAGGCACGTCCGCGGCGCCCCTGACCTTGATCACCTCTTCAATTATTTCCGCCTGCAGCCACTGGTCATTGTAGCGGTAGAGGCTGTCGTTCCCCGCCTGGAACTCGATCCGGTAGAGGTCCATCACGTCCGGGCCCAGGTTGGTCACCGCCCAGGCGATATGATCGTTGAAACCGGCGATCACGCCGGGAATCCCGGGAAACATCACCCCGGTGACGCTCAAGCCCGGGATGGAAAGGTAGTTCATGTACCAGATCGACGGCAGGTCCAGCCCGAGATGCATGTCGCTGGCCAGGAGCGCCCCGCCCGAGGCGGTGAGCCTCCCGCTCACGACCCAGTTGTTGGAACCGATCCCCGGGGACCCCTGGGGAAAAACGCTCTCTTCGCACAGCCCGATCAACGCCAGGGCGGCGCCGCTGTCCAGGGCGGTCCAGGCACGGCCCAAAATGGAAGGGCCGCCCTCCGGATAGGCCGGGAAAAGCTCGGCCGCTTTTTCCATCCCCACTTCGCCCGCCAGGGCGGCCAGGTAGAGTTCCGTCTGCATGTTGCCGCCCAGCGACCAGGCCATCATTTTAGCGATGGAGAGCGAATCGACCGGATCCCACGGTTCAGGCGCATAGTTCAGCAGGATAAACTCCGGCGGGAGATTCTTCCGGTTTTGTTCGATATAATCGTTGACCCCCGCGCTGTATGCTTCAAGAACCCTCCTTGTTTCACCGGAGAGCACGGCATAGCTCCGTTCCGCCGCCCGGCGGAAGCCGATCGTCCGGTGAAAGCGGTCCGACTCGACCAGGGCCGGGCCGGCCACCTCGGACAGCCGGCCGGCGATGGCGCGCCTGGTCATATCCATCTGGGCAATCCGCTCCATGGCGTGCACGTAGCCCTGGGCGTAAAAAAGGTCCCGCTCGGTTTGAGCCAGGATATGCGGCACCCCGTAGTCGTCGAAATAGATCTCCACCGGCGCATCGACACCGGCCAGGATCGTGCCGCTGTACTGCGGCAGCCCGCTTTTCTGGCTGAAGTTCCATTTCAGGAAGTCGGTTACGCCCGTCTTTTCGGAGGCGCAATCGCGGATAAGGAAAGCAAGCAGAATCACCAGCAGCAGGCCCAAAATCAACCATACCAGTTTTTTCTTCATGGTTCTCCTCCCCTTTTTTTAACCGATCTCGTCTACGCCAAGCGGGAACCTGGAGAGCGCTTCGCAACCGTCTTCCCGGATCAACACCGGGTTTTCATAGCGGAAACCGATCCCCTCCTGCGGGCAGGCATACTGCAGGGCGCAGATGATCAGCTCGCCGGCCCGGTAGAGGTGATCAGGGTCGGTCCAGTAGGGAAAAGGCCCGCTGTTTAAGCCGATCCGCCATTCGTCGCCCATCATCCCGATGCCGTGTTCGAACCCGGGCACCATGTAATCGGCAAACCCCCGCTCGTCAGCGAAAGCCATCATTTTCTCCGCCAGGGCGGAAGGCGAAATCCCCGCCCGGTAAGCCTGAAGGGTGAGTTTTACCATGTCAACAAAAATTTGGGCGTGCCAACGCTGCCGGCCGGTTACGGGAGCGATCAGGTAATTGTGGGCATGGTCCCCCAGGCCCAGCTTGAACATGGCGTGGATGTCCCCGTCGCGCCACTCGGGGCTGAGATACCGCACTTTTCCGGCCATCTTGATTCTCCTGTTGTGGAAAAGATTTCAGCTGCACTTTTCTCTTTGTGAAGAGGCTTTTCCTGCCGGTTGAAAATAGGAAATGTAAAAAAATCCGTATTTCCCCATGGCGGTGGATACGGACCATACCTTGGTGCAGCCCAAATCAGCGCAGCGGGGGTGAAACCCCTGCTGCGTTAAGCTTATGTTTCCCGGGATCCGGAAGGGAGCCGGAAAGCGCGCAGCCAGCGGAAGAATACCGTCCATACCTGCGGGAGATGGTTGGAAAAGCGGTGGTCGGCTCCTGCGATCAGCGCCAGTTCTTTGGGCTGGCGGGCCGTTTCAAAGATAAGAGCGGCGTCTGTAACGGGGACCGTCCCGTCGGCTGTGCCGTGGATTATCAGGAGCCGCCGGGGCGCCAGCGCCGCGGCGGCCGCCGGAACATTGTGCCGTTCCAGGTCGGTGAAAAAGCCTTGCTTCAGGGAGACACCTTCCGCGCCGGCCAGGGCCACCGGTTCGTCCGGGGACCCATCCAGCGGCTCCCGGGCCAGGCATTTGAACAACACCGCCGGCCGGGCCACCGCCGCCCAGGTGCAAACCCCGCCGATCGCGGGGTCGGCCGCCGCGTACAGGAGCGCTGCCGTCCCGCCGAAGCTGCGGCCGTTCAGGACAATGCTGCGGCAGCCCCTGTCCCGGCACCAGGCCACCACGTCACCCAGGTCTTCCAGCTGCCGCGTGAGGGTGAGCTCTTCCCAAACTCCCTCGCTTGCGCCGCACCCGCTGAAATCAAAAAGCAGGGTGCCGCAGCCGAGGCGGGCCAGCGCATCGCCCATCTCCACCGCCCGCCCCCCGCCTTCCTTGGAGCCGGTAAAGCCGTGGCAGACGATCACCAGTGGCGCAACCGGCAGGCCGGTCCCGGCGCATTTTTTTGCCCGCGGTGCGCTCTCACGCGGGCCGGCCGCCCGCCACAGGGCCGCCAGCTTTTCTCCCCGCCGGTTGGGTATGGCCAAGCTGCGCCACGTCATGACTGATGCCCGCCTCCAGGTTTAACTTGATAACGGCATTATATCATACTGCGGCCCTGTTATAGCCGGGCGCTTTACGCTGATGCGCCGGCAAGACTTTCGATCCGGAAGCTCGATCAGGCCGGCTTGATGATACACCGCATACCGCAGGCCTTGAACAAATGGAATTATTATATTATAATATATCAATATAAGGGCCATTGGCTCAACCGGCAGAGCACCTGACTCTTAATCAGGGGGTTGGAAGTTCGACTCTTCCATGGCCCACCAAAATAACAACACCGCACCGCCTGATTAATTAAATTCTTCCGGAAAACAACCTGGGACGGCTGAAAAGCAGCCTGGCGTATTCCAGCGTCATCAGAAACTGGGGGGAGATCCCGACCGTGTCTTCGATCTCCTGTTCCGGGAGTTTGCTGGGTTTTGAATTTGCCTCCAACAGCCACACCCTCCCGTTTTCATCTACGGCGATATCAAGACCGATTTCCCCAAACGGACCGAACTCCTTTTCTATATACCGGGCAAAGGTAATGCCCAATTTACGGATTGCTTTGTCATCGGGTATATGCGGGTAAGTTGTTTTTAAAGCGGGATAAATGGCGCTGTAGTCCATGACCTCTCCGCCTAGCGAGAGATTCGTAATCACCGTCCCTTTTTGCGCCACTCGCGCTTGATTATAAACCGCGTTCCATTTCCCGCCTTTGTCTTTAACCATCAAGACGCGCAGGTCCAAACGGCGTCCCCGGTATTTTGCCAGGTGAATACCCTGCTGGACGGCAATCTTATCCTGGATGCCGCTGATTATGCCTCGCAAAGCCGCGGATAAACTGCCAAAGCCCGGCACAAACAGCTTTTGATGAATACCGTGGCGATAAAACCGCAGCTGGAACCCCGTATTCTTTTTTTTGATGGCATAGACGCCTTTTCCGCCGCTGCCTCCGGAAGTCTTTAAAAAAATGAAGCCGTACCGGATCAGCATCCTTTTTATATCCGCCAGATTACGGCACAAAACAGTGTGCGGCAAATACTTTTTTACCGCCGCATGCTTTGACAATTTTAGATAGACCTTCCATTTTTCCAATTTGCAGCTGTTGATAAACTGAATTTCCGGCTGGCTGCGAAAACGTTTCCGTATGTCCTCCAGCAGCTCGTCCTGATTCCGGTTTAACGGGACAGCCCGGTCGTAAATAATATCGGGAAAAGGCATCAAGCCGGCCAGCCAGCGCTTTTTCTGCTCGTCGAAGTAATATCCGTTGATTTTTCGATTGGGCCAATCAATCTCATCAGGGGCAAAGAAATAGATTCGGCACCGGACTTTTTCATTAGCCTGCATTAATTTACCGGCGAAAATTTTTCCGTCCTGGTTTTGAAAAAATACATCGTTCACAAAGACACCGATCACCGGCTTGCGGTTATTTTCAATCCTTATCTTGCCAATGCCGGTCACTTCAATCACCGTGGCTGCTTTTTTTGCGCACCGGGCCGAACAGCAGGAAATAGCGCGGCGATTCCTTAATTACTTGATGTCCGTATTTTTGCAGGGAAGCATGTAAAGCCGCCTGGTTCGTTTTATGGACCCGTGAAAATATCCCGTAGACAGGCTCCAGCGCGTTTTCCTGGAAGAACATCCATTTGCCCGCTTCATAGGCATAGCCCTGGTTTTGCGCTTCTTTCTCAAAGGCCAGCAGATACATATAAAGATAATTGCCGCCGGCCCGGCAATACGAGATGAAGCCGATCAAATTGCCGTCCCGGTAAATCACCGCTGTTTTGTGCTTATGCAGCCGCTTGGGAACAATCCCTATTTCACGGCGGGCCAGGTCCATAATATAAGCAACATCCTGCTTTGTCGCTTCCCTGAAAGTAAGCGGGCCGGAATATGCGGCGTTTTTGGGAGAAGCGCCTTTACCGTCTGTGTTCTTAACCGGGTGTTCATTCTGCCGCTCCATTCTTATACTCCTCTTCGATACCGGTTGGCCTGGCCGGCTGATGTACCAGCCGCGTATATAGGTTAATATATTCGGGAAAGTGCATTATGTTCTAACCTCGAATGAAAAGGTTAAGCCCGGCGCCGCCGCTGTGAGGAGATCCTGTGAAGGCCTCCGCTGTAGGCTGCGGGTCGGCTGACGTGGCATGACCCGCAAGTAGCGTGGCATTTATAGCAGTTCTTGTCAAACGCGAGCTTCAGCCCGCCTTCTTCCTCCAGGACACCGGGGTGGGCAAAATCCTCCAGGGCGTTGCGAAACCCCTGAATCGTATAGTGGATGGAAGTCGCAAATGTACTCCCGATTGCCGTGTGGCATTGGACGCAAATACCCCCGGCGGCGGCGGAAGGATCCCTGACGACACCGGCGTGGGCCTTTTTTTTATCGAGGACGTTTTGACCGGAATGACAGGTAATACACCCCAAACGGCCATGCGCTGTTTTGAGGTAATCTTCAACGACATAATACTTTTCACTGCCCCCCAACTGGGGACCGGCTACGCCTCAGCCGCCTCCTCCCGCCGCTTGCTCCGGCGGAGTATAGAGCGAATTCATCACTTCAGGTTGGCCGTGGCAGGAAACGCAGGCTTCGCTGGGGATCGGGTCCAGCTGCGGCAGCGTGGACTGATCGCCGCAGCCTGCAAACACGGCTAAAACGGCAGGGAGGCGCGAGGCGGGATGCGGGCCGGTTAAGTCCGGGCTTTGCCGCCGTAATATAGATAGAGGGCATACTCGAGGGGGTTGGCGAAGGCGGCGGCGGCGGTTTTGCCGCCGTATGCTTTCATCAGCGACACCTTGGCCGGCTGTGAATTGCACTCGATAAACCACAGCTTGCCTTTTTTATCCAGGCCGATGTCAATGCCGATTTCTCCGAACGGGCCGTAGTGTTTCTCGATACAGCCGTAAATCCGGTATAAAAAGTCGTAAATCCTGTTTTTTAAGGCGGCAAGCTCTGCTTCACCGTAATGCAAAGCACCGGTAAAAAATGGATCGAATTGGTAACTGGCGGCATGGGTGGTGATGGGGGAATCTCTGCGCCCGATCCGCACCGGGATGGCTACGACTTCCAGCTCTCCTTTGCCGTTCCGCTGCATCTCAGCCCTTAAGTCAATAATGCCTCCTTCATGCTCGATCAGGTCGATCGGCTGCTGGATGATAAACGGTCTGCCCTTGTAAAATGAATCCACGGCCCGGTGCAGGCTGCTCTTTTGATGGACCTTGCGGCGCGTCAGCTTCTCGATAAAGTAACAATATTCATATTTGCCGCCCGCCAGCCGGGTGACCCGCATTACCTGCCGGCCCTGCCGGCCCCGGCAGCCCTTGAGGTAAACCCGCCCGTAAGCCTGCAGCATCGCCTCGAGGTCTCCGGCCACCCGCCCGCCAAGCCTGGTCTCGGGCAAGTGCGGCCTCAAAGCGGCATCGTTCTGTAAAACCAGGTTAACCTCCCACTTGTCAAAGCCCACCAGGCTGTTAACCATCGGTATTTTCAACTCCTGGAAGGCTTTTTGCATCAGTGCATATTCCCTGCTCCGGCTCTCCGGGACCCCGTCGCGCAGGTAGAGGATGTCGGGGAATGGGAAAAGGGCGCCAACCCATCCCCGCCTCGAGGGATCATAAGCAGTGCCGTTGATCAAGCGCCGGCCGTAGTCGATATCATGGAGAGAGAAGAAATAAAGGGTGGCCCGGGCCGGCCGGCAGGTATTGTCCATCAGATCATACCTGGACCAGCCAAAATGATAATAGACCCGGCCGGGCTTATTGATAAAAACCCCGATCAAGGGGCCCGGCGCGAAAGATTCAATTTCTCCGGTATGCAACCAAAAACACCACCGCTGGGCTGATTTGAACACACAATAAATAATATGCCGCAGCCCGGGAGTGGTGTTTATCCGAAGCGGAAATGGATGGGGAATTCATGGTTAAATCATATCCGGAAAATAGCTAATTTGCACCCAGGGTTCCGTACTACTGTTGGATGCTGCCGCCGCGGGCGACGCATGCGTCGCCCCAACCAATTTTTTAGGCGCAGCGTGCTGCGCCCGCCGTCAAGGCGCCCGACCGTTTGGTATTAGGGATTGTTTCCCCCATATTGCTTCACGGCGGCCAGGGCCGCCGCGGCGGCGGCGGCGGTTGCGGCGATATCCGCGGCGCTGTGCGCCAGGGAGACGAAGCCCGCTTCGAACTGGGAAGGGGCGATGTAGACGCCGTTTGCCAAAAGCGTTTTAAAGTAAACCCGGAAGCTGTCCCGGTCGGAGCGGGCGGCTGAATCGAAATCACGGACATCTCCGGAGGTAAAGAAGACGCCGAACATCGAGCCGATCTGCTTGACGCACACGGGGACCCCCAGCACCTGGGCCGCCTCTTTAATGCTCCTGGCGAGAACGGCGCTTTTTTCTTCGAGGGATTCGTAGGCGCCGGGCTCGCGCAAGATTTTCAGCGTCTCAGCTCCCACGGCCATGGCGAGGGGGTTGCCGGAAAGGGTCCCCGCCTGGTAGACGGGCCCGGCGGGCGCCACCTTTTCCATAATCTTTCGCTTCCCGCCATAGGCGCCGACGGGGAGCCCGCCCCCGATCACCTTCCCCAGCGTGGTCAGGTCGGGGTCGATCTTGAAGCGCTCCTGGGCGCCGCCGTAGGCGACGCGGAAGCCGGTCATTACCTCGTCGAAAATCAGCAGCGCCCCGAAGCGGCGGGTGATTTCGCGCAGGCCCTCCAGGAAACCGGGCTGCGGCAGGACCAGGCCCATGTTGCCGGCCACCGGCTCCAGGATCACGGCGGCGATCTCTTCGCCGGCCCGGTCAAATATTTCTTGCACGAAGGCAAGGTCGTTATACGGGGCGGTGATGGTATCGGCGGCGGTCCCGGGGGTCACGCCGGGGCTGTCGGGGAGGCCGAGGGTGGTGACGCCGGAACCGGCTTTAATCAGGAGGCTGTCGGCGTGCCCGTGGTAGCAGCCGGCGAACTTGACAATCCTGGGCCGCCCGGTGTAGCCCCGCGCCAGGCGCAGGGCGCTGAGCACCGCCTCGGTGCCGGAATTCACCATCCGGACCATCTCCAGGGACGGGACCGCTTCGACCACCAGGCGGGCCAGCTCGGTTTCAAGGGCGGTCGGCGCGCCGAAACTGGTGCCGTGGGCCGCGGTTTCACGGATGACGGCGACTATGCGCGGGTGGGCATGGCCGAGGATGAGCGGCCCCCAGGAGCCGACGTAGTCGATATAGGCGTTGCCGTCTTCGTCAAAAATTTTACTCCCGGCGCCGCGACGGATAAAGAGCGGCTCCCCTCCGACAGCGTTGAAGGCCCGCACCGGGCTGTTCACCCCGCCGGGCAGGTATTTTTTCGCTTCGGCAAAAAGTTCCCTCGATTTTGGATACATGTTTGGTTGACCTCCTAGCATAAGTAACCGTTTTTCTGTACAAGGGGCGCGGCATCACGTGCCCGTTGAAAAAGCCGGAGCCTATATCCATGCAGGAGGCAGGAAAATCCCGCCACCTGCGGCACGGCACGTTGTGCCCAAAAAGATCTTACCTCTCATTGCTCACTGCTCACATCTCACATCTCAAAAGTAGCGCATGCTCGCTTTTTTAAATTCCCGGGTGCTGTAAAGTATAGTATAGTCTGCGATGCCGGTTAAGGCGGCTATTTCCCGGGCAACATTTTCCAGCTCCTCCCTGGTCCTGCCGTGCAGCATGGTAAACAGGTTGTACGGCCAGTCGGGATAGACCGGCCGCTGGTAGACATGGCTGGCCTGGGGGAAGGAGGCCATGATTTGGCCCGCTTCTTCCACCCTGTCGGGGGGAACGCGCCAGGCGCACATCCCGTTGGCGCTATAGCCGGTGCGGTAGTGGTAAAGGACGGCGCCAAGGCGGCGTAAGACACCCTGCGCTTTAAATTCACCCAGCCGGGCGAGCAGCGCTTCCTCTGCCATCCCCAGCTCCCGGGCCAGGTCGGCATAGGGAGTAAGCGTCAGCGGAAGCTCCCCCTGCAGGCGGGCGATAATCTTTTTGTCCAGATCTGTGAGCATATAAATCACCCCTGTGCTCCAGGCTCGTGTTGGTGTCAGGTACTGACATTGACATAATTCGTGTTGGTGTCAGACGCTGGCATTGACATTAGGAAGTAAACTAATCTTATCTGATATGCCTGGTTGCTTATGTCAATGCCAGTGCCTGACACCATTTAGAACTGAAAATTGACGCCGATTTTAAAAAGGCGCAAGGCCGGGAGGCTGCGCAGCTTCTCCACGCCCGGCCAGCCTTCAATAGTGGCCAGGGTCTTCGCCAGCTCTTCCGGCGTGGGGCAGGTCAGGGTGAACCAGAGGTTGAACGCGTGGTCGCGCTGGTAGTTGTGCGTGACCCCCTCGAGCGCGCTGACCCGCGCCGCAATCTGCGCCAACTTTTCCGGCGCCGCCTGCAAAGCGACCAGGGTGCCGGCAAATCCCAGCTTCTGCGAGTCGAAGACCCCGCCCAGGCGGCGGATAATCCCCCGCTCCCGCAGCGCCTTGACCCGCGCGAGCGCTTCGTTTTCGGTACAGCCGGCCGCTTCGGCCAGCGCCCGGAACGGGCGGGGGTCCAGCGGAAAATCCTGCTGGATCAGGTTGAGGATCTCCCTCTCCAGCGGGTCAAGCCGGCCCTCCCGTTCAGCCTTCATGCCCGTAAACCACCCCTCTCCGGTAGAGGCACCAGGGGTCTTCGGCCATGTAATCCCCGCCGGTATAGTAGAAAGCCCGTGCCCGGCAGCCGCCGCAGACAGGCTTGTATTTGCACTCGCCGCACTTGCCACCGAGCTCGTCCCGCCGCAGTTCCTGGAAAACGGCCGCCTCCCGCCAGATCCGGTCGAAGGGCCTCTCCCGGACATCCCCTACCGGGAGGGGCAGGTAGGGGCAGGGGTGGACCACCCCGTTGGGGAGGATGCAGCAGTAAGCGCTGCCGGCCAGGCAGCCGCGGGTGAAGCGCATCTCCAGCCCCATCTGCCGGGCGATGCGCATGAACTGGGGCGCACAGGTGGGCTTCAGCTCGAGCTCAACCTCTTTCTGCTTTCTCAGGATCCGGTGCAGCAGCTGCTCGTACCGCTTTTCGCGCAGCGCCTCCTCTTCGATGTCTTTGCCGCGGCCCGTGGGCACCAGGAAAAAGACATGGTGCCCGGCGGCGCCCATCCGCACCGCCAGATCGGTGATTTTTTCGAACTCGTGATAGTTGTGCTCCATGACGGTGGTGTGGATCTGGAACGGCAGGCCGGCCCGGCGGCAGGCTTCCATGCCGCTTAAGGCGCTGTCAAAGGCGCCGGGGACCTGCCGGAACGCGTCGTGCAGCGGGGCGGCGGCGCTGTCCAGGCTGATCCCGATCCGGGCCGCCCCGGCTCCTTTTAGCCGCGCGGCGACCGCGCCGGTGATCGTGGTGCCGGTGGTGCCGAAGACCGGCCGCAGCCCCAGGGAGGCGGCGCAGGCGGTCAATTCGAAAATGTCTTCCCGCAGCAGCGGCTCGCCGCCGCTCAAGATCAAGATCTTGAACCCGGCCCGGGCGATCTCTTCCAGGAGCTTCTTCCCTTCCGCCGTGGAAAGCTCGCCTTCCCTTTTCTCACCGGCGTCGCGATAGCAGTGCTTGCACTTCAGGTGGCAGGCCCAGGTCGTATTCCAGGAGATAATCACGGCTGTTCCTCCTTTAAAGCTTTCCGCTAAGCTTCCGCCAGCCAGCGGGCGGCGTCCTTGGCATGGTAGGTCAGGATTATGTCGGCGCCGGCCCGCTTGATCGAAAGCAGGATCTCCAGCACCGCCCGGCGCTCGTCCAGCCAGCCGTTGGCGGCGGCGGCCTTGACCATGGCGTACTCGCCGCTGACGTTGTAGGCGGCCACGGGGCAGCGGGTCATTTCTTTAACCGCCCGGATCACGTCGAGGTAAGCCAGGGCCGGCTTGACCATGATCAGATCCGCCCCTTCCGCCAGGTCCTGCTCCACCTCTTTCAGCGCCTCCCGCCGGTTGGCCGGATCCATCTGGTAGGAGCAGCGGTCGCCGAACGCGGGCGCGGAGCCGGCGGCCTCGCGGAAGGGGCCGTAAAAGGCCGAGGCGTACTTGGCGGCGTAGGAAAGGATCGCCACCTGGTCGAACCCCTCCCGGTCCAAGGCGCCGCGCAGGGCGGCCACCCGCCCGTCCATCATGTCCGAGGGGGCGACGATATCGGCCCCGGCGGCGGCATGGGAGACGGCGGCCCGGGCCAGGATCTCCAGGGTGGGGTCGTTTAAGATCTCGCCGCCGGCAATAACGCCGCAGTGTCCGTGGTCGGTGTATTCGCAGAGGCAGACGTCGGTGATGACCGCCAGTTCCGGGCAGCGGTCTTTAATCGCCCGCACCGCGCTCTGCACCGCCTCGCCGGGATCGTGCGCCGCGGAGCCCACGGCGTCCTTGGAGGCGGGGAGGCCGAAAAGGATTACCGCCGGGATGCCCAGGGCGCAGGCTTCGGCCGCTTCTTTAAGGGCGTTGTCCACGGACAGCTGGTAGACGCCGGGCATGGCGCCGATCGGCTTTTTTACGCCTTTGCCCTTGGTGACAAAGAGGGGGTAGACCAAATCGTTTGCCGACAGCCCTGTCTCGCGGACCATGCGCCGGATCGTCCCGGTGCGCCGCAGCCGGCGGGGCCGGTGAACGGGGAAACCCATAAGTTAATCCCTCCTGAACATCAATAAATGTCCCGCCCGGAGCGGAGGGGCGCAGCACCCTGCTATGGCACCGAATGAACTTCTCAGTTCACATGGTGCCAGGCACCAAATGAACTGTTCGGTTCACATGGTGCCTGGCACCGAATGAACTTCGGCGTCGGTGAGGTAGCAGGCCGGGTCGGAGGCCCAGAAGTCGCCGGTGGCCGCCTCGGCCCGGGCGCGGAAGTTGCCGTTGCAAACGTCCAGCCAGCGGCAGGAGGCGCAGCGGCCCTTGAGCAGCGGCTTGCGGTTTTTGAGCCCGGCCAGGACCGGGTGTGTAGTGTCGGTCCAGATCTCGCCGAACTTGCGCTCCCGCACGTTGCCGAAGGTATGATTCCGGGTAAACTGGTCGGGGTGCACATAGCCCAGGCTGTCCACCGCCCCGATGGCGATGCCGGTGCGGTTGCCCCCGTTGGCCTGGAGCAGCGCCAGGATCTGCGCCGCCCGCGCCGGGTCCCGCTCCTTCATGTAAAGGTAGATGAACGGCCCGTCGGCATGGTTGTCGACCATGAGAATCTCTTTTTCCTTGCCCCGCCGGCCGAAGTCGAGGGTGCGCTCGATGATCCGCTCCATCGCCCGCCGCGACTCCTCGAGGGTGATATCCTCGTCGATCATGGCGGAGCCGCGCCCGCTGTAGACCAGGTGGTAGAAGCAGACGCGGGGGATATACTCGGCCTCGACCAGGTCAAGGATATTGTCCAGTTCAGCGTAATTGTGGCGGTTAATGGTGAAGCGCAGGCCCACCCGCTGCCCCACCGCGAGGCAGTTGCGGATCCCGCGCAGGGCGTCGTCGAAGGCGCCCTCTTTGCGGCGGAAGCGGTCGTTGTTGGCCCCGATCCCGTCCAGGCTGATCCCGACATAGCCCACTCCGGCCTCTTTCAGGCGGCGGGCCGTGCCGGCGTCGATAAGCGTGCCGTTGGTGGAGATGGTGGCACGCAGGCCTTTTGAAACGGCATAACCGACCAGCTCGAAGAAATCGCCGCGCACCAGCGGCTCGCCGCCGGAAAAAAGCAGCACGGGGACGCTGAATTCCGCCAGGCCGTCAATGAATTGCTTCGCCTCGGCGGTGTCCAGTTCGCCTGCGTATTTTTTCGGCTCGGAATCCATATAACAATGGATGCAGTTCAGGTTGCAGCTGCGGGTGCTGTTCCAGACCACCACCGGGCCGGCGCCGGCCGCCGTGCCGTGCACCGCCTCCCGGGAGCCGCCGTGGTAGCGGAGGCTGTCGCCAAAGTAATCCGAGCCGAGCAGCAGCTTGGTAACGCTGATCAACTGCCATCCCCTCCCTTTGCTTGAAAGTATTCCAGCAGGGCTGCGATCAGCCCGTCAATGGTGTATTCCCGCGCCTCCACGTCGATGCGCAAGCCCAGCTCCCGGGCCGCCGCCGAAGTGACCGGGCCGATGCTGGCCAGGACAACCCCGTTCAAAAGGCCGTTCAAGCCGTCCGGTCCCAGAAGCTCCACAAAATTGCGCGCCGTGGACGAACTGGTGAAGGTGACGGCGTGGACCAACCCCTCCTGCAGCATCCCGCGCAGCAGGGCGGCATCGCCGCCGCCGCGCCGGGTGCGGTAGGCTTCCACGTTGTCCACCGCCGCCCCCATGGCGGAAAGCAGGGCGGCAAGCTCCGGGCGGGCGATGTCGGCCCGGGGCAGCAGTACCCGGTCACCCGGTTCGATCGCACCGCGCAGCAGTTCAGCCGCGGCCTCGGCCCGGTATTCGTCCGGGACGTAATCCACCAGCAGCCCTTTCTCCTCCAGCGCCTCCCTCGTGCGCGGCCCGATGGCGCAGAGGCGCACCCCCTTCAGGTCGCGGAGATCGCGGCGGCAGTGGCGCAGCCGCGCGAAGAAGTGCTCGACCCCGTTCACGCTGGTAAAGACGACCCAGCGGTAGCTTTCGATCACGCCGATGGCCCGGTCCAGCGGCCCGTAATCGGCCGGGGGAACGACCTCGATCGCCGGAAATTCAAACGGCTCCCCGCCCAGCGCTTCGATTTTGACCGAAAGGACGCCGGCCTGCGCCCGGGAACGGGTGACGACGATGCGCTTGCCGAAGAAGGGCTTGTTTTCAAACCACTGCAGCTTATCCCGTAAGCCTACGACTTCCCCCACGATCGTCACCGCCGGAGAGTGGAAGCCCGCGCTATGCACCTTGGCAACGATATCCGCCAGCGTGCCGGTGAGGGTGCGCTGCTCGGGGCGGGTGCCCCAGCGGATCAGGGCAACCGGCGTGCTCGGATCGCGGCCGTTTTCCACCAGTTTCCGCACGATAAAGGGAAGGTTGCCCACCCCCATCAGGAACACCAGGGTGCCGATGCCGGTGGCGATTTTATCCCAGGCGATGCCGCTTTCGTTTTTGGCCGGGTCCTCGTGGCCGGTGATTACGGCGAAGCTGGAGGTAAAGTCGCGGTGCGTGACCGGGATCCCGGCATAGGCAGGGACGGCGATGGCCGAGGTGATCCCCGGGACTACCTCGAAGGGGATGCCGTTTTCGGCCAGGATCTCCGCTTCCTCCCCGCCCCGGCCGAAAAGATACGGGTCACCGCCCTTGAGCCGGGTCACGATTTTTCCCTGCCGCGCCTTCTCCAGCAGCAGCCGGTTGATCTCTTCCTGCGGCAGGGTGTGGCGGTCGGGCAGTTTCCCCACGTAGATCAGCTCCGCGCCCGCACGGGCGTGGGCCAGGAGCCGCCCGCCCGCCAGGCGGTCGTAAACCAGGACGCCGGCTTCAGCGATGCACCGCAGCCCCTTGACCGTGATCAGGCCGGGGTCCCCGGGGCCGGCCCCCACCAGGTATACTTTGCCAATATTTTGGTCAGTGCTATTATTCCGCATTGGATGCAAGCCTCACTTGTTCCAGGATCGCCGCCGCGCCGCGGCCCAAGAGCTTCTCCGCCAGCCGCACCCCGATCTCTTCCGCCGCTTCGACGGGGCCCGCGGTCTCATCCCGCAGCACGGCCGAGCCGTCCAGGGAGGCGATCACGCCCCGCAGGCGTAAATTACCGCCGGCGACCTCGCCCAGGGCCCCGAGGGGGACCTGGCAGCCGCCTTCGAGCCGGCGCAAGAACGCCCGCTCGGCGGTTACGGCGGCCCGCTCATGCGGCCGGTCAAGCCTGGAGACCAGTTCCGCCACGGCGGCGTCGCCGTCCCGGATCTCCACGGCGAGGGCGCCCTGGCCCACCGCGGGCAGGCAGATCCCGGGCGCGATCACCTCCGCCACCA
>JAGUZX010000038.1 GCA_020060545.1 Desulfovibrio sp.
CCGGCCGCCGCTCCCCGCCGCCACCGGCACCTGGGCCTTGTTGCGGTAGCGCCAGGGATCGGCCATCCCCAGCACCGGCGGTACCGGTACCTGCAGCCCGCCGATACGCCGCAGCGCGTCCGCTAAGATTTTTTGCTTATACTTCAGCTGCGCCTCGTAAGCAAGATGCTGCAGCGCGCAGCCGCCGCAGCGCCCGAAGTGCCCGCAGGGCGGCTCAACCCGGTTTTCCGATGCCCGCGCCACGGAATCAAGCAGGGCCCGGGCGTACGATTTCTGCACCGAGATTACCCGCGCCGTCACCAGATCGCCCGGCGCCGTGCCGGGGACGAACACGGTGAACCCCTCCAGGCTGCCCACGCCTTCACCGGCGTGATTCAAGTCCACGATCTCCAGTTGAACCGCGTCACCCGTCTTTACCGGCGGTCTTACCTTTGTTTTTCCGTTCACGGCATCTCACGCAACCCTCGTAAAGTGCCCGTAAATGACCGGGCGCCGCCTGCGCCGCCCTGCTGTCCGGGCAGCAGGGGCGGGGCGGTATCGCTTTCTTCTCCAGTATAACAAAACAAAGGTTGAAACTGTAGCGGCGGATGGCAAAAAGAGGATTTTGGCCGGCAAGTAAAGAATTTATCCGCAGCCGCAGCCGCAGCGCAAGTGCGTCGCGGAAATCCGCCGCCGGGATCGGCGCGCGGGTGAGCGGTGCCGGAAGGAGGGTTCAAGAATGCATTTCGATATTTATATCGACGGCCACCCGGAGACCCACTGGATGGGCCATGCTCTTGCGGAAACAGGCTGCATCTGGATCACGCCCACCCGGGAAGAAGTCGCCGCCGCGGCGCCGGAGGCGATCGCCGGTTTTTGCGCCTGGCTGCGCCGCCACGGCGAACCGCGGGCTGCTGCGGTGCAGCCCGGCGAAATCACCGTCGCCGTCATAGAAACCCGGGAAGTTCCCAGGCTCGGCATCTCCGGGGCGGCGGTCGGCTTTTTCGAACCCGACCGCGAACCGGTGACGGATGAGGCGATCGCCGTCGCGCTCAGGCGCCTCGGCTACGCCCGCCTTGACCTGTTCGAAGCCGTCAGCATGCCGTCGCCGGAGGCCTTGCACTGGCGCCCGCCGGGGAAAGAACGCACCATCACCGAAAATCTCCTCCACATGCGCAACGCCCAGTTCTTCTACCTGGACCGGCTGTTCGACAAGGCGGCGCTCAACGCCCTGCTGCCGCCACCCTGGCCTGAGGCAACATTTGAAAGCCTCCAATGGATACACGCGCAGGTGCAGCGCATCCTCCTGGAGCTGCCGGAGCGGTACCGGGCCGGTATTTTCCCGGCTCGGGAGCCGCAGGAAGACTGGACCGCGCGCAAGATGCTGCGCCGCTTCGTCGAACATGAACTGGAGCACCTGGCCGTGGTCCGGCGCACTGCCGGGCAATGGCAGACGGCGTCCGGTTCGGCTTAAAACCCCCCGTTAACCCGGCCGCCGCTCAAGCAGGAAGCGGGGCTCGCCTGGCGAATAAATCAAGCATTAAATACTTTTCTTGGAGGAGGTTCCAAAAATGGCCGAATCGGCTTTGAGAGCCCTGGCCATCCTCAGGGATCCGGCCGGGTTCCAGTGGTATGTTGTCTCGATCCTGATCTTCGTCATCTATATCTACTACACCGAAATCGGCCGGGGCAACTGGAGCGTGGTCCTGGCCGGGCTGGCCCTGTGGGGGGCGGACTGGTTCAACGAAATCGTCAACGCCCTGGTGCTCCACTTCAGCGGCTACGCTCCCATCTGGGGCGCCCCCGCCGGCACCGCTTACCTGATCCTGGTAGGGCTGAACATTGAAATCATGTTCATGTTTGCGGTCATGGGCATCGCCGCGGTAAAGCTGCTTCCCGCGGACAAAAAGCGGAAAATCTTCGGGATCCCCAACCGGCTGTTCTACGCCCTGCTTAGCGCGGCCATGGCCGTCGGGGTGGAGATCCTGCTCAACCTGGCCGGGGCGCTGACCTGGGAATACGCCTGGTGGAGCGCCCGTTTTCCGTTTCTGATTTTCATCTTCGGCTACCTGCACTTCTTCCTGATTGCTTTCTGGGTTTACGACATGGAGAAGATCCGCCAAAAGGCGGCCGTGGTCGGGGCGCTTCTCGGGCTGGACGCCTTGGCCCTGGTCCTTTTCGGCGCCGTCCTCGGCTGGATTTAACATCTAATCAGTGAGCGTAAGTTCAATTGCAGCCCTGGAAATGAGCCGGCCTGCTCAATGGACGAAAAATATATAACGCTCGATGAGCCGCTGGGGTTGTGCCAGGGCAGGAGGGTAAATCATGAAACTTAACGAGAGTGTTGCTGTCGTCACCGGCGGGGCTTCCGGGTTGGGAGAAGCGGTTTTAAGGCACTGCGTGGAGCTTGGCGGCAGGGCGGCGATTTTTGACTTGAATACTGCTGCCGGAACCAGGCTGGCGGCGGAGTATGGCGGCGGCCGGGTGATTTTTATTGAAACCAACGTCACCGGCGAGCGAAGCGTCCAGGAGGCGATCGACCAAACCGTGGCGCGGTTCGGGGCCATCCACGTCCTGGTCAACTGCGCCGGCATCGGCCTGCCGCAGAAGGTTCTGAGCAAGAGAGGGGTGCAGCCTCTCGCCTCCTTTAAAGAAGTGATCGAGGTTAACCTGGTGGGCACTTTCAACGTGCTGCGGTTGGCGGCGGAAAAGATGGCGGCCAATGAGCCGGGCCCGGAGGGAGAGCGGGGCGTCATCATCAATACCGCTTCCGCCGCGGCTTTTGAAGGCCAGATCGGCCAGGCTTCATACAGCGCTTCCAAGGGAGGCGTGGTCAGCATGACTCTCCCCATCGCCCGGGAGCTGGCGGCGCACGGCATCCGTGTTGTCACGATCGCGCCCGGTGTCTTTGAAACACCCATGTTCAAGCATATTCCCGAAGAGGTGCGCCGGAAGCTGATCCAGGCCATCCCCTTCCCGCGCCGCCTGGGTGACCCGGCGGAATATGCGCGCCTGGTCCAGAGCATTGTCGAGAACCCCATGCTCAACGGCACCACGATCCGTTTGGACGGGGCTTTGCGCATGGGGCCGATTTAAACAGAGACCGGTTCCCGCCGGGAAACCCGGCTGAAGCAGCGCTTTTTTCATGCCAGGGGCGGTGCAATGCACCGCCCCTGGTGTATATAATGCCCGGCCCTGCTAAAATTTATTTTGGACGGGCTACTTTGTGAAAATAATACTTTTTTTGTATCCCTTGACATACTACAAAGAAAGCTTTATACTTATAATTAAGTTATCGCAATATTCTGGATTTGTTCCGAATATCACATATGGGAAGGAGGTGCAGAAAATGCTGGAATTAAGCATGCATGAAAGAGAATGCCCATCGTGCAAACAAAACTTCTATCCCCAAAGCAAAGTAGTGCTGAAGACATTTTGTGGGGATGAGCAGCTTTGTATTCCGCCGGGTGGAAAATATAGCGCGCCGGACTGCAAGATTTACTATTTTTGCTCAGACGAGTGCGTCAAGGACTTTGAAAGCAGTGTACCGCTTTGCAAACCCGTTCCTCGCTGGAAACGGCTCATGCAAAGGATCAGTAAAGTCAGCCATGCCGCCGGCATCGCCGGTGCTCGCTGCCATCAACTGAAATAAGGTCTCGCCTCTCAACCCGGCCTTTGGATTATGTTCACCTACCACCCCTTACTAAATGTCTTCGGGCTGCACAACAACAGTGCAGCCCGCTTTTCTTGTGCGCCCGCGACGCCTCTTAACCAATAATATTGTCCGGGAGGTCCACTTCCAGGGCCCCGTTGGGGCAGAGCTCGACACAGCAGAAGCAGGAGATGCAGCCGCGGCCGATTTCAGGGTAGGGGTTCAACCCGATCACCTGCGGCGGGCAGTTTGCGGCGCAGTCCCCGCACCGGTCGCATTTTTCCGGCCAAGCCAGGTGCGGGGCCAGCGTGCTCCGCCGCACGATTAAATCGGCGCCGGGCAGGGCCTGGTTGGGCAGCGCCTGGATCGCTTTCAGCGCTTCTTCGCGGGGCCAATAGGTCACCGGTATCTGAAAGCCGGGGATGGCGGCGGGAACCTCTCCGACATATTCGATCTCCGCCTCGTCGATAGTGCCGTAGCCCCTTTCGGCCGCGATGCGCAGCAGGTGCAGATCGGCGGGATTGAAACCCATCATCCGGGCGACCGCGGCGTCAACCGCCACGGCGTCGGCGCCGGCGATGATCTTGCCCAGTTTGCGGATGCTGCCGTGGCTCGGCCCGTTGCCCTCCATCGCGGTGAGCCCGTCGACGATATTTAAATCCGGCGGCCGGATCGCGAACAGGTCGCAAATCAAGGTGGCCATGCGCCGCCGCGTCGGCGCCTGCAGGTGCAGTTTCGATTTATAGGCTCCCGCTACATAACCGTATGTATTTTTGATCGCGCCGGTGAGGCCGGTCAGGATGTGCGTTTTAAACACCGGCACGTTGACGATCAGGTCGACTTCTCTGACCAGGCTGGAGATCAAAACCTTTTCGGCGAATTCGGAATCGAGGCTGATTTCATCCACCCGTTCGTTAATCGGCACAAAACAGCCGTGCGAAGCGGCGGCCAACCCGGTCGCCTCTCCCGTTTCCACCGTCCCTTTTCGTACGCCGCCCGGATTGTCTCCGACCTTGACTGTTGCGCCCCGGGAGAGGCAGCTTTTAACCACCGCGCTGACCACTTCCGGATGCGTGATCACGCCCGAATCGCCCGCAAAAGGACCCAGCATATTCGGCTTGACCAGGACTGTCTTCCCCTTCATTGCCAGGTTTACCGCGGCAAAAACCGCCTCAATCTTTTCCGCCAGGTTATGCTCATTGACATCATAAATATAAACCTTTTTCACAGTTCGCTCCTTATCCAGACGATCTTTCCCCGGGAGGGGCGTACGTGACATTGGGGCGCTAAAGGGCTTATTTTGCCAAATGTTAATAAATGTAATTTAGTGTCGCAATGTCACGCGCGGCCCCCTGCGGAATTCGACCAGCTCGTAAGCATACTGGCAAGGATTGCCTTCGGCAACCCATATCTTCCCGCTTGCCAGGTCTACCACGATACTGCCCAAGGTGCCGCCCGCCAGGCCGTGGCAGCAGACCGTGCAGTCGTTGCCGGCGCCCCCGCCGGCGCTGTGATCCTGCAAAATTTCCATCATCGTTTGCACGGTGATTTTTCCCGCCGCCTCCGCCAGCCTGGCGTAAGCGGTTTCATACCTGGATTTCGTGGATAAAGCGAATTCCAGGCCTTCCATCCCTTTCACGGTCCAAAAAGTGCCGGCGGGCAGGTTTGCGTCCGCCATCTGGAGGAAATGGTTTGTCTGGGCCATCACGCCGAGCTCGTCCGGTTCCCGCACGGCGCACCGCGAGGCGGTGAACTCCACGATCCTGGCGTCACCCGCGGTGTCGGCGATGCCGAAGAAACCGGCGTTGGCCCTGGCGGGGAATTCCGTGATCAACTTTACCGCTTCGGCTGTAGTGCGGCAGGTTTCCAGCGCCTCCACCAGGATCAGCTGGTAGGGCACACCCCGGTAGCGGAAGTCGCCGCCTTTCCATAGCCTGGCGTTATTGACGCAGACCATCAGCCCGTGCTCGTTGATGCCCTGGTGGGCGCCGGCCATGGACACCTGGGTGACCGTAGTGGTGGCGAACCGGCCCGCTTCCGCAGCGATCTCCCGCCTGACGACCTGGTAGGGCCTGAGCAGGTTCGGGAAGTCGTAATTCCTGGCGGAGAGCGGCTTTTTTGCCGCGGTAGCCTCCGGGCGGGCGTGGATCTGCGTGCATCCCGCCGGCGCCTGCATGGACCTGCCGGCTTCGCACAATAAGATCTCCATGAACTGGATCCCCCAGCACAACCGTTCACTGATGCCCAGGCCTTCCGCCAACCCGCGGATCCGGGCCGCCTGCACCGGAAGGGTATCGCTAACCGCTTTTTTAATGCTCAGACTGCCCGCCAGGCCCAGGGCCTGAAAAACGAGGGGATTAGGCAAAAAACCCGGTTTGTGCTCACGCCAGATGGCCGACGATAAAAAATCACGCAGCAACAGCCGGTGCTGCTCACGCATCTCCAGCCCCTGCCTGCGGCCTCTTTCGTATGCGCTGCCGTCCAGGTCCAGCACTTTCATCTGCAGACACCACCCGCCTGAGATCCTCTCCGGGACGACTCCGTTGATTGATTAAATTATAATTAATTTTGCGAATTTGGTCTATAGGGGTTATAATGTGTAAAACAACCGGCTTCGCCGCCGCAGTTCGGATCGTCATCGCCATTATCATCCTCCGTGCCGGCTGAGAAGCCCTCATTGCTTGCGCCGGACAGGGAGGAGCAAATGACCGGTAATCAGGAGAACCTACCTCATGTCCCGCCGGTAGAAGGTAGAAAGCCCCGGCTGCGCAACTATATTTCTTACGGCGTGGGGGACTTTCTCGGCGGCGGCTCGTTTATCCTCATCGGCACCCTCTACATGTTTTTCATGACCGAAGTGGTGGGCATGGCCCCTTTTTGGGCCGGGCTGCTCGTTTTCATCGGCAAACTGTGGGACGCGGTTTCCGACCCCCTGATGGGTTATATCTCGGACCGGACCCGGAGCCGCTTCGGGCGCAGGCGCGTTTATTTCCTGGCCGGCATGGTCCCGGTATTCGTCTTTTTTGCCGCGCTGTGGGCTCCCGTAAAGATACAAAGCCAGCCGGCGCTTTTCTCCTGGTACCTGCTCATATTCCTGCTTTTCTCCACGGCTTATACCGTCCTGATGGTCCCGTACATCGCCCTTAATGCCGAAATCTCCTTGGACTACAAAGTCCGGGCCAGGTTCAGCGGTTTTAAGCAGCTCGCGGCGGGTTTCTCCGGCGCCCTCTGCCTGATTGCCTCGCAGCCGATCGTGAAGCTCTTCCCCGATGATCAGGCGCACACCGGCTATCTGGTGATGGGGATCACCTACGGGCTATTTTTCTCCCTGCCCTGGCTGGCCGTCTATTTCGGCACCTGGGAGCCGCCGTTAGGGCCGGGCGCCGTGCGGCGGCAGACAACAGCCGAGATCTTGGCGAACTTCTACTCCGTCTTCAAAAACAGGTCCTTCCGGGTACACATCGGCATGTACGTTTTCGCTTTTGCCGGTATGGACTGTGTAATGGCGCTTTTTCTTTACTACCTGACCTACTATTTGCGCCAGCCGGCTTTTTTCCCCAGGCTGATGGTCTTCTTTGTTCTGGCCCAGGGCGCCGCTTTGCCCGTCTATATCAAAATAGGCAATGTTTACGGCAAAGGGCGGGCTTTTATGGCCGGGGGCGTCACCTGGTTGGCCGGGCTCCTGGTGGTTTTGGCGCTGCCCCCGGCGGCACCCCCGCTGCCCGTCCTGATTGCCGGCACCGTGCTTTTGGGCGCGGGGATTTGCGGGGCGACGACGATGCCGTGGGTGATGCTCCCTTCGATCGCCGATGTGGACGAGCTGATTACCGCGACGAAAAGAGCCGGCACTTACGCGGGGATGATGACCCTGTTCCGCAAAACCGTCAGCGCCGCAGTCATGTTAACCGTAGGAGCCGTGCTGGGGGCGATCGGTTTTGTTAAAGGGGCGGAAAACCAGGCCCCGGAAACGGTAAGCTACCTGCGCCTGATTTTTTTCCTGGGGCCCTTCACCGCGGTTTTGGGCGGGCTGGCCGTGAGTTTTAAATTCAAGATCACGCCCTTCACCCACCGCCTCCTCCGGCAGGAGATCCGGCGCCTCGCAAACGGGGGTTCCCGGGACAGCTGCGACGCGGAAACCCGCCGGGTCTGCGAACTGCTCTCCGGCCTGAATTATCGTGATCTATATCAATCAGGCAGCATCGGGGAGGCTCTTGCTTCCAAAACCGGGTTCTTCGCGGAAGGATGAACTTCCCTTCAGCAGGCCTAAAGCGCGGGAGGGGCGCCAGCCTGAGACAATTGAGCGGCAACCTGGAGTAAAGTTCGTCGCCGGGGCACAAACGGGCATGCCATGTATTGTTTAAATTCCAGGATGAGAAAGGCCAATTTGCGCGCTTTTTTCGGTTTGCAGGCCAAGGATTTAATGCAAACCCTGCCGGTTATCTTTTAAATCTTAATCAATAAATAATAATTATGCTATTGCCAAAATATCCAGGCGCATATATAAATGCAGTAGGATGAATTGATTCATTCAAAAGGAGGGACCATATTGAACCGCGAATGGAGCATCAGGAATATTTACTTTTACCTCATCTGCCTGGTGACCCTGTTTCTGGTGGTGGGCGGTTTTATCTCCGCCGCTTATAGCGCCGCCGAAATCGCGCTGCCCGGGAAACCGAATGTTCCGCTGATGAACGTCTACCATCCCGAGTACAAAGACGGCCAGGCTGTTTTCAACCCGCCCCCCCTTGCCGAGCTGGAGGCCAGGCGTCAGGAGCAAGAGCTCAGGGAAAGCCAGTACTATTATTATACCTGGCGGCGGCTGCTGAACGCCCTCGCCCTGATGCTCATTCCGATCCCTTTTTACCTTTACCATTGGAAGCAGGTTAAACCATCCCCGGGGAGGCCGGTCGCATGAAACTGCGGTGGGATATTCAGCATGTCTTCTTTTACCTGGTTAGCTTTGTGGCCATGATTTTATTGATTGTCGGCGCCGTCAAGTTGACCCAGACCGCAATTGAGTTCCTCACTCCGGTTCCCGAAGAGTACAAGTACATGTTTGATGACGCGGCGATGCAGGATTGGGTGGAACGGTTTGGCCCCGCCCTGGTCCAGCAGGAAAAAGACCGGTTTGAAGCAATCGCCCGGGAGAATAACCGGCGTATTTTGCTGCGGAACCTGATCGGCGCCCTGGCCTATGTCACTATCGCCCTGCCCGTCTACCTCTACCACTGGCGTAAAATCCCGCATTTGGAGGTCTAGGGGAAGGGGTCCCGCTCGCCGGAAAGATAAGCGCAGCAGGGGCGTAACCGCCCCTGCTGTTTGCTTTAATAAAATGCTATTAGTGACGCCGTTGTCAAAACCAGGCAGTATGCCTTCCCGGGCAACGAATATGGCGGCGCTGCGCGGCGCCCTCCCCGGGCCGGTGGGCTATCTCTTTTTACGCCCCGCAGGGCATGCCTCGTCCGCAGGCTTGCCCCTGTCAGGGCGCTTCTCCGTCGCTGGCCACCTTCACCCAGATGCATTCGTGGGCATGGCCGGAAAGTGCGGTCTTGATCTTCTTGCTTAATCCGGCAACATCATCCCTGGTTTGCTTGAAAATGGCGGTGCAGCCTTCATCGAGGTCCAGGTCGATCCCTTCCCGGGCCAGCCGTATAATCTCTTCCAGGCGTGCATAAATACCGGCGTACTTCTGCTTCGTCAGGGCGGCGTCCCGCATCAGCTGCGCTTCTTCGTCGTCCAGCAGTTCGAACTTCTCCTTCGGGGCGCCGCACTTGGGGCAGAAATCAGGTGGTTCTTCCCCCTCGTGCAGGTAGCCGCAAACCTCGCATCGCCACATTTTCATCGGTAAAATTCCCCTTTCTTTCACCTTTTTTTGCCGGCGCCCGGGCCGGCGGCGCTCTTTCCATCACCGGGAGCAGACTGCTCCCGCAGCACGAACAGCCTTCAATAGCAGCCGCCTTCCTTGCGCACGTAATTTTGCCGCGTTTCCAGGCAGGGGCAGACGAACCCCGGTTCGTGTGCGAAGCGGCAGGGACAGTAGAAATCGCCGAAGCGGCGGTTTTTTTCAACCAGCCCCTCCAGGAGGCTCTCTTTTTCCTCGCTCAAGGCGTAGCCGCGCAGCCGGGCGAATGTTTCCACCCGGTCGCGGATCTCTTCCGCCGGTTCCCGCGCATAGCGGCGGGCGGCCGGCTCGGGTTCCAGGGCGGTCAGCTCCAGCCTGGCCCCGCAGATGGTGCAGGCGATCTTTTCGCCCACAACCGGCGCGCCCCGCTGGATGAAGTGCAGCCGGCAGACCGGGCAATAGACCCGGATCTTTTGATCACTTGCCAGGGCGCAAAGCCTCCTCGATCTCGTCCTGCTTGTAGCCCAGGATCACGGTCCCGTCAATAATCGTGATCGGAAAAGAGCGCTTGGGCGAGAGTTGATCCACTTCCGCCAGCATCCGCTTCTGCTCGTCTCCCTCGGCCAGGTCCACCTCGAACAGCTCAAACACGATGTTCCGCTCCGCCAGCAGCTGCTTCACTTTTTTGCACCAGGGACAGGTGCTTAAAGAAAAAAGCTTAACGGTGTTCATCCAATCCTCTCCTTTGCCTAACCGATTGGTAAAAGACAATTAAACCGGTTGACATTAAGCTAAAATTATTGTAATCTTGTAATAGAATTAAAAGTGTTATGATTTCAATAATATAATACTTCCTTTGGGGCGTGGTGTCAATAAAAGATATCCCAAAACTGCTGCAATCAAAAAACATTAAACCCTCCATTACCCGGGTGAAAATAATGGAGTATTTGATCAGGTCTGCCTCTCACCCTACGGTGGACGAAGTCTACAGCAACCTCCAGCCCGAGATACCGACACTCTCGAAGACGACCGTGTATAATGTCATGGACATTTTTGTAAACGCCCGGCTGGTCAGGGTATTCAATCTCGGGGATAACGAAAACCGCTATGATGCCGATATAGACAGCCACGGCCATTTCAAGTGCAACCGGTGCGGTCATGTTTACGACTTCCGGTTTAACATTGATCATCTGTACGTGCAAGGGTTGGATGGGTTCAAGGTCAGCGTAAAAAATGTGTACTACAGGGGTATATGTTCCAAGTGCATTTCCGGTGACTCCATAACGATCATTTGCGGAGGTGACAGTGATGGGCAAAGCGGTAGGGATTGACCTGGGTACGACCAACTCCGCGGTGGCGGTGATCGAAGGCGGCCGTCCCACGGTAATCACCAGCGCCGAGGGTTCGCGGGTTACGCCGTCCGTCGTTGCCTTTAAAGACTCCGGCGAGCGGCTGGTGGGGCAGCTGGCCAGGCGCCAGGGGGCCCTCAACCCCAGCCGGACCATCTTTTCCACGAAGCGTTTTATCGGGCGGCGTTATCACGAGGTGGCGGAAGAGCGTAAGCTGGTTCCTTACGCGGTAGTTTCCGGTCCCAATGAGGCCGTGCGTTTCCAGGTGGACGGCAAACAGTTCGCACCCGAGGAGATTGCCGCCATGATCTTAAAGAAGCTGGTTGAAGACGCATCGAAATACCTGGGTGAAAGGGTTACCGATGCGGTGATTACAGTGCCGGCTTACTTTAACGACGCCCAGCGCCAGGCGACCAAGGATGCCGGTAAAATCGCCGGCTTGAATGTGCTGCGCATTATCAACGAACCGACGGCGGCTTCCCTGGCCTACGGCCTCGACAAAAAAACAAATGAGACGATCCTGGTTTTTGATCTCGGCGGGGGCACCTTTGATGTTTCGATCATCGAGGTGGGCGACGGCGTCTTCGAGGTAAAGGCGACCAACGGCGATACTTTCCTCGGCGGCGACAACTTTGACAAAGTAATCGTTGACTGGCTGGCCGGGGAGTTCAATAAGGACTACGGTATCGATCTGCGCCACGACAAGCAGGCGCTGCAGCGGCTCATTGACGCGGCGGAGAAAGCCAAGGTGGAGCTCTCCACCACCCTCGAAACCCAGGTGAGCATCCCCTTCATTACCGCTGACGCCGGCGGCCCCAAACACCTGGATCTCAAGCTGTCCAGGGCGAAACTGGAAGACCTGACGCACCACCTTGTCGAAAGATGCCGCGGGCCGGTGGAAGCGGCCCTGGCCGACGCCAGGCTGTCCAAGAAAGATATCCACGAGGTCATCCTGGTTGGCGGGCAGACCCGCATGCCGGCGGTACAGAAGTTGGTCAGGGAGCTGACCGGCAAGGAGCCCAACCAGAGCGTCAACCCCGACGAGGTGGTCGCCGTCGGCGCGGCGATCCAGGCCGGAGTGCTGGCGGGCGAGGTGGAAGATGTGCTGCTGCTGGATGTGACCCCGCTTTCGCTGGGCGTGGAGACCCTGGGCGGGATTATGACCAGGATTATCGAGCGCAACACCACTATCCCCACGCGGCACAGCCAGGTATTCTCCACCGCCGAGGACAACCAGTCGGCCGTGGATATTCACGTCCTGCAGGGTGAGCGCGAAATGGCCGCGGATAACCGCTCCCTGGGCCAATTCAGGCTGGAAGGGATTCCCCCGGCGCCGCGGGGCCTGCCCCAGATCGATGTGACCTTCGATATCGATGCCAACGGCATCCTCAAGGTCAGCGCCAGGGATAAGGCCTCCGGTAAAGAGCAGGAGATCATGATCAGCGGCTCAAGCAACCTGGAGCACTCTGAGATCGAGCGGATGGTCAAAGAAGCCTCCGCCCGGCAGGAACAAGACAAAAAGCGGCGCCGCGAAGTGGAAGAGCGCAATGAAGCGGACAGCCTCGTTTACCGGGTGGAGCGCCAGTTAAAAGAAAGCGGCGGGCGGCTGCCGGTGCATGAGAAGGCGAGGCTGGAACAGCTGGTCGAAGAACTCAAAAAGGTGCTCAAGGAAGACGCCGCCATCGACCGCATCCGCGGCCTCCGCAGCGACCTGCAGCAGGCGGCGCATACTCTTTCCGGGGCTGGATATACGCGGCAAGACGGCGGCTGAAGTGCGGCGGGCGGCGGGTCCGCCGCGGAGAAGGATGGCAACGGCGTGATCGACGCCGAGTATGAGGAAAAATAAACTGCATGCGCCGGGGGGGGTTACGATGGGCGATCAGCAAGATCATTTTAACCGCAACGGCGGGCTTGCCAAGCCGGCAGCGCCGGGCTCCGGCGATTCCTGGCCGAGGCGGGTTGAAGAATTGGAGCAGCAGCTTGCCGAAGCGCGGCGGGAGCTTGAAGAAGCGAAGCGGCGTTACCTGCGCGCGGCTGCCGATTTCGACAACTACCGCAAGCGGGTGGAGCGCGATCATGCCGCGCAGGCGGTCCGGCTGCAAAAAGAGCTGCTGCTGGACCTGGTCGATCTGCTGGACGGCCTGGAACAGGCCAAAAAACAGGTCCAGGAGCCGTCGGCTTTGCAGGGTGTGGAGCTGATCCTGCGCCAGTTTCACGAAGTGCTGCGCAAGCACGGCTGCACCCCCATGGAATGCTTGGGCGAGCCCTATGATCCCGGTCTGCACGAAGGGCTGGCTTTCGCCGCGGCGCAGGATTGCGACCCGGGCTGCGTGGCCGGGGAGATCCAGCGGGGCTACAAGTACAGGGATGAGCTGCTGCGCCCGGCGAAAGTGATCGTGGCCAGGCGGCCGGAAGCCGATTAAAAACGGCTCCAGGGAGGTGTGAGAAGCGGCGGTGGAATTTCTCGACTATTACAAGATCCTCGGTGTGGACCGTAACGCCGCGGAAAAGGAAATCAAGAGCGCCTACCGCAGGCTGGCCCGCAAGTGGCATCCTGACCTGCATCCCGCCGACCGGAAAGCGGAGGCGGAGGAAAAATTCAAGCAGATCAATGAAGCCTACGAAGTACTGCGGGACCCCGAAAAGCGGGCCAAGTACGACCGCCTGGGCAGCCGCTGGAAAGAAGGCGCAGGATTTGACTACGGGTACCGGCCCGCGGGTGAAGAGGTGCACTTCTCCGGCGAGGGTGACCCCGGCGGCTTCAGCGAATTCTTCAGGCAGTTCTTTGGCGGCGGCGCTTTTGGCGGCGGTATGGGAGGCTTTGGCGGCACGCGCGCCCGCAGCGCGGTCCGGGGCGAGGATGCCGAGAGCGAGATTGAGCTGTCCGTTGAAGAGGCTTACCGCGGCGCGAGCAAGTCGCTGCGGGTAACCGACAGCGCTGTCTGCGGCGCCTGTGCGGGCGCCGGCATCCGGGACCGTTCTTTCTGCCCGCAGTGCGGCGGCACCGGGTCGATCACGCGGCAGAAAACCCTGGAGGTCAAGATCCCGCCCGGGGTCCAGGACAGCAGCCGTATCAGGCTCAAGGAGCAAGGCGGGGAAGGGTTGGGCGGGGCTCCCCGGGGCGACCTTTACTTGAGGGTAAGGCTGCGGCCTCACCCCCGTTTCCAGGTCAAGGGCGCCGACATCGAAACCGATGTTGTCATCCTTCCGGAGCAGGCGGTGCTGGGCGGCAAGGTCACCGTCCCGACCCTGGACGGCGAAGTAAATCTAAAGGTGCCGCCGGGCAGCCGCTCCGGGACCAGGCTGCGGCTGCGAGGCAAAGGCTTTCCGCTGAAAAGCGGCGGCCGGGGTGACCAGTATGCCCGGGTAGTGATCGATATTCCGCCCGATCTGAGCGCGGCGCAGAAAGAACTGTACCGCCGCCTGGAAGAACTGGGCAGGGGAGGCGGTTAAAATAAAACTGATCCGTATCGATTACCACGAAACGCAAGAAAGGATCTCCATCCGCCGGCTTGAGCTCCACCCGGAGTCGGTCGAGCTGTTTGCCGAGTTGGGTATCGTCGAGATTAAAGACGGTTACATCAGCCACGCCGACTTAAGGCGCATCCACAAGGTCATGCGCCTGCATCGCAGCCTGGGTGTGAACCTGGCGGGGGCTTCGGTGATCGTGGATCTGATGGAGCGGCTGGAGGCGATGGAGCAAGAGATCAAAAGACTTCGGAAAGGCAGTTGAAGCAGATGGATCCGCAAAAACTGACCCAGAAATCGCGCGAAGCGCTGCAGGCCGCCCAGCAGCTGGCGGCGGAGCGCTACCACCAGGTCGTGGGCGCGGCGCACCTGCTGGCGGCGCTTTTGGAGCGGCATGACGGCGTGGCCCCCCGGGTGATCCGCCA
>JAGUZX010000106.1 GCA_020060545.1 Desulfovibrio sp.
CGGCCGCCGGCGGCGGCGCTTGAATGCGCCCCGGCGCCGAAGATGGGTCCGCCGGCGGCATACAGGCCGGCGAGGCTGGTCTTCAGCTCCCAATCGACGACGTAGCCGCCGGAGTGGAAGAGGCGCCAGTGGGGCACCGCCATCCCGCTCCAGAAATTGGTGGCCCGGTACTCCTCGGGCGGGTAGAGCGGGGCCTGGAGCATATCCCTGTCCGGGTCAAAACCGGCCCTGGTGTAAAGATCGTACACCGGGATGCGGGTCTTCCCCTCGTTGCCGACCATCAGGCCGAAGATCGCCCGCCGCTCCTGTTCCGGCAGGGAGGTCAGGTCGGCGTAGAACGGCAAGGTGAACTCGCCTTTCCGGATCCGTTCGGGCAGGTCCGGCGGGATGCGGTTGGTCTGGTTGTCATAGGCTGAAGGGACGCCCGTCCCCTGCCCCAGGATGAATTTCTGGCCCGGCGCCGGCCGGAAGCGCTCCTGGAATGTTTTCAGCTCCCGGCCGTCCCGGTCAAGCCACGGCACCTCTTTGCCGTTAGCATCGACGATCGACGCCCCGTACCAGGTATTGTCGGGGTTGCCCATGCCGTACGCAATGTAGGCGAAGGAACCGGCGTCGCTCATCGATTGTTCCATCAGGGCAAATTCGGCGCCGGCCCGCCAGCCGGCCGCGATCCCTTCGCCGGTATTGTTGAAGTCGCGGAAGAGGGACCTTTGTTCCGTCGAGAATACCCACAGCCGCCCCGGCAGGCCCGTGGCCATGACCGTGGCTTTGGCGCTGATCACATAGAACTCGCCGGTCCTGGTGTTGACGCCGGTGGCGCCGGTGACCCTGGCTCCCTGAACGCCGCCCTCGGTCAGTAAGGCGGTCACCATCACCCTGTCCAACACCCGCACGCCCAACCGCTTGACCTCCCGGTAGAGGCACGGTTTCATCATATGTCCATGGACACGAATGTCACACCGATTCTCGTAATCATAGGCAAACATTAACCGGGTCTCTTCATCCCGGAAAGCGGCGCCCGCGAACTGGTTGTGCATATCCCTGATCTGCACGCCCATCCGTTCGCAGTCGAGAAGCGTATCCCAGCTTTCCCTGCAGTTGATGTAGCGCAGGGGCCCGCAATCATAGCCCCCGGCATTGCCGATAATGGCTTCGGTTAGTTCTTCGGGAGTGACCTTGGAGCACGGGTTGGTCGATGCACTTAACCAATGGTCGACACCGGCCCCCCCGGAACCGCTCCTTTTCGTCATCCCCTTTTCCACGAGCACGACTTTGACGCCTTTTCGGGCCGCGTTGATGGCCGCGTGGCATCCGGCGATGCCGCCGCCGAAGACAAGGACATCTGTGGCAACCTTGTTTTCTTTTCCGTAGCTGACGGGGTAGGGCCATTCGGGTATCCGTGCATCTTTTTGGACCAATTCCAGCCAAGAAGTCATCTACTAATCCTCCATTTTGACTGCTGTTTCGTTCCTCCATTGAACCGGGAGGCTGCCCGGAACCGGGGGCGCCGGTTCCGGGCAACATCCGCCGCTGGAGCGTCAAGGATTCAGCCGGTATGGTTAGCCGGTATGGTTGCTTACTTGATCCAGGCGTTTGCCGGCGACCAGTAGGAAACCGCGATTTTGCCGAAGCCGTCGTTTTGAACCTTGTGGTTAATGATAAACTTGGCGTCCATGGTGTGGATCCAGGTCACCACGGCATGATCTTCGATCATGATCTTCTGCGCTTCCCAGACCAGTTTCTGCCTGGCGGCGGCGTCGGGCTCCCGGCCGATGGCGAGCAGCTTCTCCTGGAATTCGGGCGGCCGGGCGGTGGAGGAAATGAGGATGCTGCCGGGCAGGAAGAGACGGTTCAGCAGGCCGACCTCTTCCGGCGTCAACCCCACCGGCAGCATGATCAGGCCCTCGGGCCAGAGTTCCTTGCCGGCAAAGTAGGTGTTGAAGCGCCCGTGCTCCATCAGGTCCAGCTTGGCGTCAATGCCGATCGCTTTAAGGTAACCGTGCACGGCGGTAACCATGTCCACGATGTACTGGGGAGAGTTCATGCAGTAGATCGTGATTTGGAGCTTGCTTGGATCCGGGTAGCCGGCTTCGGCCAGCAGCTGCTTGGCCTTGCCGGGGTCATAGCGGTAACCGGTCACATTCGGGTTCTCCGCCCAGCCGCCCGGGATGGCCCCCTGGTAGAGCGGCTGCCAGTAGCCGTAGCCGATGGCCTGGCAAATCGCTTCCTTGTCGATGGCGTGCTCGATGGCCCGCCGCACCTTGACATCGGCAAGGGGCGAATCCGGGTTGGCGCTGTCCGGGGCCAGGCCGTAAAGCGCACTGGCGACCGTCGAAACCCTGAAATCGCCCTCGGCTTCCAGGGCCCTGGCGTCCTTGGGATCAATATCCAGGGCCAGGTCTATCTCTTCCGCCAGCAAAGAGGCCAACCGCACCATCGGGTCGGCGATGGGCACCCACTCGACGCCGTCCAGGTAGGGCTTTCCTTCCTGCCAGTAGTCGTCAAACCGGGCATAAACCTGCTTGACGTCCCTCTCCCAGCTCACGAATTTGAAGGGCCCGGTGCCCACCGGGTTCTTTTCGGCCCATTCCACGCCGTTGCGTTCAACGGCGTCCCGCGACACCATCATGCCCGCGTAGAGGGTAAGGTTAACCAGGATACTCTGATTGAACTCGGAGAGGTTGAGCCGGATGGTGTGGGGATTGACTACATCGACTGACTCCACCAGCTTGAGCTCGATGCGGGGCGATTCGCGGTAACGGTCCAGGTTCCATTTGGCCACTTCGGCGTTAAAGTCCGAACCGTCATGGAACTTCACGCCTTCCTGCAGGACCAGCGTGATCGTCTTGCTGGGGATATCCACCTGCCACTCCCTGGCCAGGCCGGGCACCAAGCCCAGGTTCTCGTCCAGTTCCAGCAGGGTCTCGATACAGGTCCTGGCGTAGTAGAGGTCGTACATCCTGGTCAGGGTGGGGGGGTTGCCGAGGGTAAGGCTGTCCGAGGAAGTGGCAATCTTCAGAATGCTGCCCTTGGTCGGCCCTGCCGGCGTTTCCGGCTTGTTCCCCGCGCAGCCGGCTAACACCAGGCCGGCGGCAACCAACAGCAATACACAGGCTAACAGAATTCTCTTTTTCATCTTCCGGTCTCCTTTCGATGATGATCCGAGCGAACCACTTCTTTTACGGTGTCTTTTGATACCGCCGCTTTTCCGTTTCCTGCTTTTCTTCGTCCTCCTTTCCGGCGACCGTCGCATTTGGTATAAAGGTCAGACCATATATAGTTAAAAACAGCCGCTTCCTTGACTAACGCAAAACCACGGCCTTGCTTAAATTGCTCCGGGGGTAATCTTCTTTTAGGCGAAATCTATTTTCAAACCGGCTGCTTCGCGGGGCTGAACCGCTGCATCTCCCGGTATTTTTCCTCCGAAAAGAGGATGTGCTGCTCGGTCAGCTTCAAGGCCAGCTCTCCCTTTTGTTCTTTTACCGCCAGGTAAATTTGGTAATGTTCATCGTAAATTTGCAGGGCGTCTTCGGGGGTCCGCACCAGCGTGAAGAGCTCGCTGCCGCTCCTGTTGATAAAGTTGGTGATCGCGTCGGTCAAAGACATCAAGAGCTTGTTGTGGGAGGCCTTGGCCAGCTTGACATGGAACGCCGTATTGAAAGAAGCATACCGCTCATGATTGTTGTGATCCTTGAAATGATTCAGCACATGCAGGATCGAATCCAGGTCTTCGGCGGTGCGGTTTTCGGCCGCCAGTTTGTTGGCAAAGGGCTCCACCGCCCGCCTCACTTCAAAAATCTCCCGCCAGTGGGTGACCTCCAGCTCCAGCAGGATCTCGAACATGTTGGTCAGCGAGCTGACATTGGTCTCCCTGACGAAAGAGCCTCCCGTCTTGCCGCCCTTAACGGTGATCAGTCCGAGGGCCCTCAGGATCTGCATCGCTTCCCGGACCGTGCTCCGGCCGACGCCCAGCATCTGGGCCAGGTCCCTTTCCGGAGGCAGCTTGGCCCCTTTGCCCAGGTTGCCCTCCAGGATCTCCTGCTTTATTTTTAAGGCGGCAACCTCGGGGGCGGTTGGAATTTTGATCTTTGTAAACATGCCGGAAGTCTCCATGAAAAAAGGTAATATGGTCAGACCGATAAAAGCAATAAAATTCTTGCTTGTACTACTTTTTTCTATATTACATCATGCCCCACGATTGTGTCAATGCATTTTCATTCGTTCATTCATTCATACATACATGCATTGGAGCGTTCCGCCCCCTGTTTAGCACGCTTGCAGAGAATGATAGAAATCATAAAGCGCCCCGCCGGTTAAAGGGTGGGAGCCGGGGATTACGCCAGGAGGTGGCGCTTAAACCATTCCGTAATCTCAGCCAGGCGGCGGATCCGCTGCCTGGGCCTGCCGCTGCGGCTCAGTTCATGGTTCTCGCCTTTGAACAGGCACAGCCGCGCCTCCACCCCGTGGAACTTCAGGGCCGTGAACATCTGCAGCCCTTCCGCCAGCCAGCAGCGGTAATCCTCGTCCGAGTGGATAAACAGCGTCGGGGTCCTGACCCGGTCGGCGTATTTCAGGGGCGACTGGGCCCATATTTTGTCGATGTCGCTCCAGGGGGTGGCGCCGAGGTGATCGGTTACGGAATAGTAGCCGATATCGCTGGTAAAGCCCATCGAGACCCAGTTGGCGATGCTCCGCTGGGAGGCCGCGGCCCGGAAGCGGCCGGTATGCCCGATGATCCAGTTGGTCATGAAGCCGCCGTACGATCCGCCGGTGACGCCCACCCTGTCCTGGTCAATGCTTGGGTAGCGCTCCAAAACGGCACCGGTGAAGGCCATGATATCATCGTAGTCGATCGTCCCGTACTTGCCGCGGATATCGGCGAAAGCGTTCCCTTTGCCGTCGCTGCCCCGGGGGTTGCAGAAGAAAACAAAGAAACCTTCGCCCGCCCAGTATTGCATTTCGTGAAAAAAGACGGCGCCGTAAGCGGTCTTGGGGCCGCCGTGGATGTTTAAAATAGCCGGGTAGCGGAGCCCTTCCCGCCAGCCCGCCGGCTTGATCACCCAGCCGTCGACCGCAACGCCGGGGGCGGTTTCCACGCTGAGCGGTTCCGGCAAAGCAAGGCTCCGCTCCGCCTGCACCCAATAGTTGAAATGGGTCAGCTGATGTTCCCGGTTGCCCTCCAGGCGGTAGAGCTCCTGCAGCTGCAGGCCTCGCTGCCCGATGAAAAGGATCTTTCCTTCGTGGACGGCAAAGGTATCGACAGTCCCTTCCGCGCCGGTTAACCGCTCGAGACGGCCCCGCCCGTCCAAGCGGTTGAGGCAGGCGCCGCCGCCCTCGGTGGTAATAAAGTAGAGGCAGCCGCCGGCGGCCCTGACCTGCTCGCCGGCGCCGTAGCGGCAATCGGAGTTAATCCAGTTCCCCGTGCTCCGGTCGAAACCGGGCGTGAGCGGCCGCTGCACGCCGCTTGCCGGATCCACCAGGTAGAATTGGGCATTTTCGTAAAGGCCGTAGCGGCCGGTCGTTTTGCCCCGGGCGACGATCGTGTCTTCATTGATAAAGTGGGCATCGTCGTAAATGAAAACGCCGGGCGGGGTAAGCTGCTTGACGGTGTCTGCCGCCAAGTCCAACAGGTAGAGGGAGTTCGCCGGCTCCATCTTGCCCTCGTAGGTGTGCGCCACCAGCACCGCCCGGGTCCGGCTGTCGTTCAGGCCGATGTATTTTACCTGGAGGCCGGCGCCGGTGAGGGGCCGCCAGCTTCCCACGGCCCGGTGGAAGATATAAACCCGGTTGCGATCCAGGCTGACAAAGCCCTCGCCGTTGCTCCAAAAAGGGATCTCCTCCAGGACCCGGTAATCCTGCTCTTCCCGGCGCCGCTGCAGTTCCCTGTCCCTCTCTTCTTCGGGCAGGGTGTCCAAGACCGGGCGGGCGGGGTTGTGGGCCGCGGTAAAGAGGAAACGGTTATCGTCCAGCTGCTTGATTGATTTTACAACAAAGGGGAGGCGGAACGCTTCCCGGGCTTCGCCGCCGCGGATGCTGATTTGATAGAATACGGTGAGATCTTCTCCCGCTTCCTGCTTTTCCTTGATCTTGGGATCCCTGGCCCCGGCAAAAAGAATGTGCTCGCCGTCATCCAGCCAGATAAACCCCTTCTCCTGGTCAAAGGCGGTAAGCTGGAAGCAGCGGTCTTCCCGCGTATCGTAGATCCACAGGTTGGAGCAATAGCCGTTTGCCTCAAGATCGGCCTGGTGCACGATAAAACAGGCACGCTCGCCGGTGGGGCTGTATTCCAGGCCGGACAAAAAACGGTAGCTGAGAAGGTCGTCAATCTTCAAGTTTTGCAATCGCGCTGCCTCCGGGCCGCCCAACCGGTTAAATTCGCCAGGCTACATATGGCTGGCACCGCCCCGCCGGCTTCAACATCTCCTTTGAAAATTGATTTTCGGCATGAACAAAAATATTCCTTCATTAGATTTTAACGGCTGGGCCCGCCCGGGCTCTTTGAGGTAACGCCGGCGCTTGAAAAGCAGGGCCACGGCCGCTGCCGAGAGCAGGATATAGACGGCGGCGCAGGCAAAGGCCGGGACGGGCACCCCCATCGCCTCGAAGATCTGTTAGGACAGGTATTCGCGCATATGCGAGGGATCGGCAAAGCGGCTGTTGAGTTTGAGCTGGGTCAGGCCGGCCAGGATAACCAAAAGAGAAGGTAAAGTGCAGCAAATCTGCCGCAAAATTAAGATGAAATGGCGCAGCCGGCCGCTTCCATTCGCGCCGGCATCACCGTAATAACTTAATAAACGGTGCCTGGCACCGTTTATTAAGTTATTACGGTGATGCGGTACCCTATAGTTAAATCATTTAATCCCCCCGGCTCGAAAAAAACCACCGGTAAATCCGCTCTTGACTTGTAGCACTAAAATGCTACAATAGAATTGAGATGGTAAAAGGAGGGATTTCCATGGTGAAGAAGGTTGTGCTTCGCCAGATGGGCGGCTCTGTAGGCGCGACTATACCGAAGGAAATGGCCGACCGTTTTCATTTGAGCAAGGGTGATGAAATTTTTATTCTCGAAACCGACCAGGGCATCCTGCTTACCCCTTACGACCCTGACTTTGAAAAGGCGATGCTTGTTTATGAAAAAGGAGCCAAAAAGTATCGCCATGCCCTTAATGAGCTGTCAAAATAACTGGCAATGAAAGAACCAACCTGGCTTACTCGCTCGATCATCGAAGTTGTTCATCAAGACTTGATCAGAGAACATGGCGGGCTTTATGGGGCGCGTGATGAAAATATGATTGAGGCGGCGCTGGCGAGACCGCTTCATCTCTGGCGGTACAAACCTGATTCAGATTTGCCTGCCCTGGCTGCCGCCTATGGGTATGGTTTGGCCAAAAACCATGGTTTTATCGATGGCAATAAAAGAATAGCTTTTATGGCCATGTATCTATTCCTTGGCCTCAACGGCTTTGAAATAACCGCTCCGGAGCCGGAGGTTGTGGACATTATCCTTGCCTTGGCCAACGGCAGTCTATCGGAAAGAGAGCTGGCCGGCTGGCTGCGCGCTAATATCGCCGCCTGGCAAAAGTAATGGGTATGTGACGAGAAGCTCCCGGTTGGCGGCATCACCGCCGTTGATGGCGGTATCGGCCAGGTCCGCCGGGAACAGCTTTCGCACCGAATCCGCCCATGTTTCGCCGGGCGCGGGTATGCCGGCGCCGCTTTGTTTGAGCTAGATGCGCACCGGTATGCGGCTGCTTCCCAATACCGGGGTGAACACACCGTTTTCAAAGCCGAACCAGCTCATGTTTAAGAGGAGATAGACGGTTACCGTATCCCCGTTTTCTTCAACCCGGTAAACCCTGTGCGCTTCGATTTGCTTTTCGCCGCGGCGCTCCCCGCCGGGCACCCGCGCGGTTACACCCCTGTTGCGGCCAACGGCGAGGATATAACCGGAGAGGACGGCGTCAAGGTCATCGATAATACTATGACCGGGGGTAATACAGATGAAGAAAATTACGACCGTTACCAGAAAAGGGCAGGTTACGATACCGGACCTACGAGGGATATCATCTGATGTACAACCGGTGCCTGGTCGAGCTGGGCCGCCTGGGGTACCGTTTCGACCGCGGGGTCTGGCCCAACGGCGGCTATTTCCGGCCGGTGGGACCCTGCCCGGCCTGCGGCGCGGATTGAGCGAGGCAGCCGAGGAGGTCGTTGGCGGGGTTGTTGACCAGCCGGGAGACGGGGTACGCGGTCATCATCTTTTCCGGGAAAGGCTGCAGCAGCAGCCGCAGGGCGGCCGGATCGGTCCCCGGGTCGAGCCAACGGCCGAACGCTTCCTTGCCGATAATTACAGGCATGCGGTCGTGCAGCGGGGCGAGCAGCCCGTTGGCGGCGGTGGTGATGATGGCGCAGGTTTCAAGCGGCTGTTCCCCCTCCCCGGCCGCACGGCGCTCCCATAAGGCGCCCAGGGCAAAAGGGGTTTCATCTTTCAGGCGGATATAAAAAGGCTGCTTCACCGGCCCGTCTTTTTGCCACTCGAAGAACCCGCTGGCCGGGATCAGCGCCCGCCGCCGGAGAAAGGCGTCGCGGAAAGACGGCTTTTCGGCCAGGGTTTCAGCCCGCGCGTTGATCAGCTTCGGCCCGATCGTTTCGTCCCTGGCCCAGGCCGGGACAAGGCCCCATTTCAGCCAGGCCGCCTCCCTGGCCCCGCGGGCCGGGTCGAACCTTACCGCCAGCACGGCCTGGGAGGGGGCGATGTTGAAGCGCGGGGCGAGCTCCTCCCGCAGCTCGAGTTCGAAGAGCAGCTCCAATATTTTCTTCTCGGTAACCAGGGCAAACCGGCCGCACATGGATAATCACCCCGTTTGAATATTTTAGCTGCGGGCGACGCATGCGTCGCCCCGACAGGAATAAAACCGGCAGTTTTCACAACCCCGGGCGCAGAGCGTGCGAGCCCTTGCCGCAAAAAAACGGCAGCTTAACCTTTCCCCGCTCTCCTCCGGCCTCCTGTTCCTGACTTCCGGTCTCCGATGTACGGCAGTTCGCCGGCCGGTTTGTTTCTCACATCTCACTTCTCGTTTCGCACATCTCACTTGCCCGGCTTCTTTTTCCCCGGCGGCTCCCCGAGCAGGCGCTTCGCCCGGTAGACCACGTCGGCGCCGTATTTTTCCCGCAGCCGGTCCCGCACCAGGTCCAGGTTCTGCTCCTTAAACTCCCCGGGCGGCGGGTCGAACAGCGAAAGCTGGCGGCTGCTCTCCAGCCCCGAGACACGGATCCCCACCAGGCGCCACGCCAGGCGCCCCCCGCAGCGCAAAAAGAGGCCGCGGGCGGTGCCGTAGATGACCGCGTCAAGGTCGGTGGGGGCGGGCAAGGTTTGATCGCGGGTGATCGTGGTGAAATCGGCGAAGCGCAGCTTGATGCCGATCGTCCGGGCGAGCAGGCGGGCCGACCGCAGGCGGTAGCCCAGTCCTTCGGCCTGCTCGATCAGGACGGCCAGGACGGTCTCCCGGTCGGTCACATCCGCCGGAAAGGTCCTTTCTTCGGAGATCGACTTGGCTTCGCGGCACTGTTCAAGGCCGCGATCGTCAATACCCCTGGCGTGCTGCTGCAGAAGCGCCGCCGTGTTCCCGAGCAGGCGCCGGAGCAGCGCGGCGGGCGCAGCGGCCAGCTGGCCGACCGTTTTAATCCCGACGCTGTTTAGCTTTTGCGCGGAAACCGGGCCCAGGCCGGGCAGCACTTTGACCGGCAGCGGCCACAGCAGCTCCGGCACGTCTTCCGGCCAAAGCGCTTTCAACCCGTCCGGCTTGGCCAGGCCGCAGGCGATCTTGGCCAGGAGCTTGTTCGCCGAAACGCCGACGCTGATCGGCAGGCCCA
>JAGUZX010000025.1 GCA_020060545.1 Desulfovibrio sp.
CCGCGCCTGCTGGCCGAGGCGATCAACGGCGGGCAAAACATCATTACCCGGGACGAACTGGAGCTGATGCTGGGCGACTATTACCTGTTGCGGGGGTGGGACGAAGACGGGGTGCCGCCGGACGGCGCCTGATCAACAGCCCGGGGAAGGAAGTAAAACCTTTTCTCCCGGCCGGGCGGGATATCCCAGTCTCCTCCCCCGCACTCAACTTGTTGAGTGCGGTTGATTGCGGGGGAAGGGGGTTGTCAGCGGCATCGCAGCTTCAACCGGCGGCTTTTTTCTCCTTGATTGCTTTGAGCACCTTTTCCGGGGTGATGGGGAGGTCGGTAAATCTGACCCCGATGGCATCGTAGATGGCGTTGACGATCGCCGGGATGGTCGGCTGCACCGGGCCTTCGCCCGATTCCTTGACCCCAAAGGGCGCGGTCGGATCGTAGCTTTCGACGATGTTGGCGTCTATTTCCGGCAGTTCCATGGCCGTCGGCACCTTGTAGTCATGCAGGTTCGGGTTAATCATCCTGCCGTCGGCGTCAAGCTTCATCTCCTCGTAAAGGGCCTGCCCCATCGCAAACATGATCGAGCCTTCCACCTGTCCTTCCACGCTCATCGGGTTGACCGCCTGGCCGCAGTCGCCGGCTTCGGTCACCTTGAGCGCCCGGATCTTGCCGGTTTCCAGGTCCACCTCCACTTCCCAGACCTGGCTGCTGAAGCCGAAGGTGGGGGAATGGCCGATGTTCGCCCCCTGGACCCTGGTGCCGCGGGCAAGATCGATCCCTTTGAGCCGCGGCGGCGAGAAGTGGCCGATCCCGGTCAGGGTCCCGACGGTATTGGTGTAGACATCGACGACCTTCTCCCACTCGATCGATTTTCGGGGCTCGAACACGGAATAGAAGCGGCCATCCTTGACCGCCAGCTGATCGGCCCGGCAGCCCGTCATGCCGGCGGCCACTTCTTTCAGTTTTTGGTTGATCTCCCCGGCCGCCTCCTTGATCGCCGCCCCGGCGCCATAGGTTACCCGGCTGGCAAAACTGCCCAGGTCAAAAGTGCCCAGCTCGGTGTCGCCCGAGACGACGTGCACATCTTCGTAGCGGACGCCCAGCGCCTCGGCGGCCATCTGGGCGATGACGGTGTTGCACCCCTGGCCGATGTCGGCGGCCGCGCAGTGGACGGTGACCCCCCCCTCGGTGTCGACCCGGATCAGCACGGTGGTATGCGGCTTGTAGGACTGGTAGAGGGTATAGGCTGTGCCGGAAATATAGTAGCCGCCGGCCAGCCCGATCCCCTTGCCGAAGGGCAGCTTCCCGTGTTTCTCCAGGTAGCCCGATTTCTCCACCGCCGTCTGCAGACATTTCTTGTACTCGCTGTGCGGGACATGGAGGTTGCTCATGCTGCGGTAGCCGGATTCGACCGCGTTTTTCATTTTGAGCTCGTACGGGCTGATGCCGACCATTTCGGCCATCTCGTCGAGCATGCATTCCATGGCAAACCGGGGCTGCACCCCGCCGAGGCCGCGCATCGCCCCGCAGGTGGGCTTGTTGGTATAGACGCGCCTGACCCGGGCGCGGGCGTTGGGCACCCGGTAGGGCAGGTGGATCATCGAGGCGGTGTAGAACATCACGACCATCCCCCAGCCCGAGTAAGCGCCGCCGTCCAGGATATTGTCAAAGTCGACAGCCTGGATGTACCCGTCCCTGTCCAGGCCGATTTTCATCTTCATGTGACAGGGGTGCCGGCCTTTGTTCGTCACAAATACCTCGCTGCGCTCATAAGTGATCTTCACCGGCCGGCCGATCTTCCTCGAAAGCAGTGCGGCGCAGAAATCGGCCGGGCTGCCCTCGCTTTTTCCCCCAAAACCGCCGCCGACCGCCGGGACGGTGACCCGGATCTTGTTCATCGGCATCTCCAATACGATGGAGAGCTGGCGGTGCAGGTAGTGAGGGGCCTGGGTGCTCGACCACAGCTGCAGCCGGCCGCTTTGGGGATCGAAGCTGGCCAGGGAGGTGTGCGGCTCCAGAAAAGCGTGGTTTACATAAGAGGTGCGAAATTCTTTTTCCAGGACGTAGGCGCATGAGGCAAAAGCCTTCTCCGGATCGCCGAAAAGCTGCTCGCCAGTGTGCAGAATATTGTCCGGCGCATCTTCATGGATGCGCACCTCGGCGGCGCGCGCCAGGGATTCGTGAGGGTCAAGCAGCACAGGCAGGGGTTCATATTCCACATCAATCAAATCGAGGGCGGCCCCGGCGGTCTCCTCGTCTTCGGCGGCGACGGCGGCCACCCCTTCGCCGCAGAAACGGACCTTGCCCACGGCCAGGGCCACCTCGTTGGCGGCCTGGGGCACGATCCCCCATTTATGCGGGGCTTCGTCGCCGGTGATCACCGCCAGCACCCCCGGCAGGGCGAGGGCCTTGCCGCAATCGATCTTTTTGATCGCGGCGTGGGCGTACGGGCTGCGCTTGATCTTGCCGTAAGCCATGCGCGGCAGCACCATGTCGTCCGTATAGACGGCTTCACCCTTGACCTTCGCCGGGGCGTCCAGCCGCGGCACGCTTCTTCCGACCTGCGTAAATTTATTTTGGTTCATCACTTCACCCCCTCTTTGGCGATCGCTTCGCCGGCGGCGAAAATCGCTTCGACGATTTTTTTATAGCCGGTGCAGCGGCAGATGTTGCCTGAGATGCCGCGCTTGATCTCTTTCTCGCCGGGGCGGGGGTTTTTGTCCAGCAGCGCCTTGGCGGTCAAAATCATCCCCGGCGTGCAGAAACCGCACTGCACGGCGCCGTGATCGACGAAAGCCTGCTGCACCGGGTGGAGCCTGCCGCTGTTTTCCACGAGCCCTTCAATGGTGGTGATTTTTTTGCCTTGGCAGGCGACGGCCAGCGTCAGGCAGGAAAGCACCGGGCTGCCGTCGGCCAGCACGGTACAGGCGCCGCAATCGCCCTGCCCGCAGCCCTTCTTCGTGCCGGTCAGGCCCGCTTTTTTCCTGATCACGTCTACGAGCAGGTCCCTGGGATCAACAGGAAGCTCAAAGACGCGGCCGTTGATCGTTAACGCGATCAGCTGTTTCATTGATTATCCCTCCTTCGCGGCGTCAAAGGCCTCGTGCAGCAGCCGGCGGGCCAGCACGGCCACCACTTCGCGGCGGTATTCCGCCGAGGCCCGGATATCGGAGATTGGCCTGGCTTCGCCGGAGGCAGCCAGCGCCGCCTGCTGCGCCAGGGCGCCGCTGAACTCCCGCCCCA
>JAGUZX010000030.1 GCA_020060545.1 Desulfovibrio sp.
ACCGTTAAGCCGGTTACAAAAGCTACAATACAGCGAAGCCGGCAATCTGTGGACAATTCTGATGGATTTTCGGATAAACGATGTGAATATATTATTTTCACAAAAAGATACCGGAGAAGGCGGGTATTACGGCATGGGCTATGATGCCGAAGATACGGATTTGACCATGCATCAAATCGACGGCATCCAGTATCTGGTTTACAAACGGCGTTACAATATCGTCGAGGTCGACTGGTTCATGCACGATAAAGTTTTCAATATTACCGGCAACCTGCCGGTAGAAGAAGCCCTATCCCTGGCCCGGTCGGTGGAAATTTACAAACCGTAAAGCAGGCCTTACATTAATATATATGTGAACCGTACTCTAATATAAAGTAGTTATTCGGAAACTCCAAACGAGCTGGTGGAAGTGAGGCGGGAAGGAGGAGGCGCCACGGTGACGAGGCTGTTCAACCTGGGCCGGGACGAAATCAAACTGGATGGCCGGGCGGGTAAACGTATCTTCGACTCTGAGTAGCCGGAGTACGGCGGCGATGAAATGGGAAATCCTTCCATCCTGAAGCCCGGCCAGTTCATTCTCCTGGAAAAATGGAAACATGATATCTAACCTGATTCTTGGCTAAACACTTCTTAAACACTTCTCAAAAGAGGAAAATCATCGTAGTCTAAATCAAGTATTTCTTTTCCAAAGATAACATATTTTTAAGGTTTCAGTTGATCTAAAAACATCTCGACACTTACGTTCGCCTGCCTGAGTATTCCCCGAAGTGTACCAATCGCCAATTCATGATGTAAGGGGATTACACAACCAGATATACCTTCTTCACTTTCCTTTTTTAGCACCACATGGCTTCCACGTTGTCTTACCTTGATAAACCCCATACGTTCAAAAGCACGTATAGCTTCTTGCCCCGATACACGATGCAACTTAGGCATAGTTTACATCAAAAGTAGTGAGAATAGGCCTTGCTGTTTCTGTGACATGAAATTCTTCCAGGTATAATTCTGTAGCTTCTTTTAAGTTTAAGATAGCCTCATCGATAGTTTTACCCTGGCTGACACTGCCTACTTCGGGGCATTCGGCAACGTAAATATCTTTTTCTTTGTATACAACGGCAGAAAACGTTCTTATAGCCATTCTCTTTAACCTCCAAATCGTTTATATCGTACCATAAGCTCTTTTCATTGTCAATTTCTGTTTATTAATACTTTCTTTCGAATATTCGTGCGTAGGTTTCAGAATCTTGTGAGATATAGTTACAGATCTGCTCAAGTTGAGAAGCTGCTCGGGGAGACCACCTTATTGTGAAACCCATTTTGAAACGCGTTCCTTAACTTTTAGGTGTGGGATTCCGTTTCCTTCGTCAAGTTCTCTAAGGCCTTTATCAACCTGAAGCTTAAAATACAACTCAGACAAAATATCATCGATGGTTACGTCATCAGGGAGCTGTTGGATAAGTTGTATAACTTGCGTTTTCAAAGAACTCATATTCTCACCCCCTATACCAATTATCCATGGAAGCATTTTAAATGCAAGAGGTAATATCACAAAGATACACCTTAGAGGTACGCCTCGCGTCTACAAGAAAAACGTCCTCTTTCCTGCCGTAGTAGGTGAACTTTTTACCCCGGCGAGGGGTCATCTAGAAGTGAAACCATGGGAAGGAGCGATTACAAGATGAAGAAATACCCGGTAAAGAAGGTTGCGGCCTTTGTCCTGCTGGCGCTGTTCGCCGCGGGTATGTTCGGCGCGGCGGGCTGCCGTCCCGGGGGAGGGCCGGTTTACGCCGAACCGGCCGATTATGTGGACCCGCGCGTGGTCCAGGCCAACACGGCGTTTGCCTTCGACCTTTTCCGGGCCCTGCGGGAAGATTCGCCCGGCGGCAATCTCTTCATTTCGCCGGCGAGCGTCTCCCTGGCCCTGGCGATGACCTACAACGGCGCTGCCGGGGAAACCGCCGCGGCCATGGCGCAGGCGCTGCGCTTGCAGGGCTTGAGCCTATCGGAGATTAACGCGGCTTTTGCCGACCTGCGCACCATCCTGCAATACCCGGACCCGAAGGTGGAGCTGGCCGTCGCCAATTCCCTCTGGGTGCGCCAGGGGGTTGAATTTTACGAAGATTTCCTGCAGCGCAACCGCGCTTGCTACGGAGCGGAGGTGCGGGATCTCGATTTCGATCTCCCCGGCGCCGCCGCAACGATCAACCGCTGGGTGGAGCAGCAAACAAAGGGAAAAATTAAAGACCTGCTTAAGCCGCCCATCGATCCCCTGACGGTGCTCTTTTTAATCAACGCCGTCTATTTCAAGGGCGACTGGACGGAGCCATTCGATCCGAAGCTAACCCGGGAGATCGATTTTCACCTGCCGGACGGCAGCTGCAAACAGCACCCGGTCATGTTCCGGGAAGGGAAATTCCCCTATCTCGACGGCGAGGGATTCCAGGCGTTCGCCATACCCTACGGCCAGCGCGGGCGGATCAGGATGTATGTGTTCCTGCCGGATCCAGACCAGACCCTGGAGAGCTTTTACGAAAGCCTTACCACCGCCGCCTGGACTGACCGGCTGGCGTCGTTCCGGGAAAAGGAGGGAACGGTGGGGATGCCCCGTTTTAATTTCGAGTACGCATCCGCCCTGAACGAAGCCCTCAAAGAGCTGGGCATGGCGCCCGCTTTCGACAACAACGCGGCCGACTTCTCCGGCATGAGGCCCATACCGCCGAATCTCTATATCGCGGAAGTGAAGCATAAGACCTTTGTCGAGGTAAACGAGAAGGGCACCGAGGCCGCCGGGGCCACCTCGGTGGAGATCAGGCTTGAATCGGCTTCCCTGGACCGGTTTACCATGACCGTGGACCGGCCCTTCTTTTTCAGCATCGTCGACAACAAGACCGGCTCGATCCTGTTCATGGGCGCGGTGACCGACCCGGCGCCGTAAGAAGTTCATTTGGTGCCTGGCACCAAATGAACTTCTTTAGGGGAGGGGGACGCGGGCGAAGGAGGCTTCGGCCTCCGCGGCCGCCTCCAGGGCGGCGAAATAGGCGGCGGCGTCTTTTTCGGACATGGCGTCGATGCGCTCGATCATGGCCGGGAAGAGCGGCGGGTAGATCTCGTAAAGGTATTCGTACATCCGGTCGACCATGAACTCCACGTCGGGCATCAGCCCCCAGATTCTCTGGATATGGTCCGTAGCCATAAAGACCGCCTGTGAATAATCCTGCACCAGGGAGATGATCTGCTTCATTTTCGCCACAAAGGCCAGGTTTTCGCTCTTGTTTACGGCGTGGAGCTCCCGCGCTTTCTGCACCGCCACCTGCTTCCAGCGGTTGACCGCCTCGATCTCGCGGTAGGCTTCGGAAAAATCGCCGCCCTGCCCGGCCATGTATTTCTCCATCCCGTAACGGAGGTAGTCGAGGCGGTTGTCGATAAAGACCTTGAGCGTCTCGACCAGGCCGACAATAGGCCGGGGATCCAGGGGCGCGGGAGCGCGGCTGAAGAGGAGCGCCGCCGGGTACTGTTCGATCTTTTCGAGCAGCGCCGCGCAGAGCAGGTAGCCGTCCAGGCAGGGCCGCTTCTGGCGCCCCTCGGTGGGCCGCCAGCCCCAATTGCAGGCCCTTTTCATCAGCCGCAAATACATCACAATTTGGGTGTCCAGGTCTTCGCGGGCCAGGTCGTAACCGGTGCGGTCGAAGCGTTCGCCGTGGGCGGCGACGTTTACCGCGATGCCGAAGTTGTCCGCCAGGGTGTCGAAGATGCCGCAGTAGTACTTGCCGTTTTCCCAGAAGATGTGCGGGTGCCGGTAGAGGCCGCTCTTTTCGGTCGAGTAGCGCCCGACCCCGGTCACCCCCAGGGGCGGGTAATGGCCGTCGGCCCTGAGCACGAGGCGGATTTCCGGCGCCCAGCTGATCCGGCCGAACCTGACCTCCGGCAGGTTTTCGAACCCCTCCGCCTTCAACACCTCGTCGATATACCGGTCAGGCGTGACAAAATGGACCCGGTAGAGCTCGCGGTCCTCCGCCAGCACTTCCCGCCAGGCGCGGGCCATGATCTCGATCGCCAGATCCCCGAAGTCCATCAATTCCAGGTCCTGGATATAGACGAGCAGCCCGTCCGGCGGCGCCTGGTTCAGCTCCTGGCGGAGCACCGCCTTGTACAGCTCAACTCCCTCATCCATCCCGATCGGGAACCGCTCCGTCTGGCCGGTCAGGTACTCGTTGAAGAAAACCGGGTAATCGCCCAGCTTGTAGCCCTGGTTCTTGACCTCGCCGGGCCGTATGCGGGTGATCGGGCGCCAGATCTCCTGGGAGATGGGGAAGTTGCGCGGCAGCGCCAGGAGATTCCGGCGCGGGGTGCGCACCAGGAAGGGCTTGTATACATAATCCCCCGTCCCGGAGACGCTAAAGGGCGCCTTCTCTTCCTCCAGGTGCGGGAAAACAAGATAGTCGATATTGGCCCGGGCGGCGCCTTCCAGCTTGTCAAAGCTTAAGGAGGCCTCGGGGAAAAAGAGCCCCTTGTACTTCGGGTGCGGGACCTCCATGAAGTTGTGCAGGTACTGCATGTTCCAGACTATTTCCTGGGTAATTTCCTCCTCCCGCAGCAGGGAGACGTGGGTGTGGTGGGCGTGGCCGTAGATCGGGTAAAGCCGGCCGTAGCGGTACTGCTCCTTCAGCTGTTCGAAGATGTCGGGGATGATTGCGTTGATCTGCTGCAGCAGCTCGTTGGTGTATTCCACGCAGACCGGAGCGTCCAGCATCTCGCCCAGCTGCACCCCCAGGGAATAGACGTCCCGCCCTTCTTCTTTTCGTTTCTTGATGTAATTTTGATCCAGGATCGTCCCTTTCATCGGGTTGCCGTCCTCGAGGTAGGAAAGCAGCTTCTCCGGGAGGTCCCAGAGCAGCTCATGGCCGTGAAAAGCAAGCACCAGGTAGAGATCTTTCAACCGCATAACCTCCTTCAATTTAGTTTGACATTTGGGGACGGGGCAATTTTGTCACAAAACGCCTCACTACCTGAAAATAGTATCACCTTGCTGCTGCCGGCACTGCGACGGCTTCTCGCGGGGTATTTTAAAATCACCCCTTCGGGCGGAGACCCGATATAAGGATGTAGCCGATCGCCAGCGGCACCACGAAGCGGACCAGGAAGGACCAGGCGCCTTCCAGCCGGAAGCCCACCCCCAGTGTCCTGATCTCCCGGGCCGCCTTGCGCACCCCCCAGACCCAGCCGACAAAGATGATCAAGAGCAGGCCGCCCAGGGGAAGCATCAGGTTGGAGGCGATAAAGTCCAGGAAAGCAAAGATATCCAGGCCCCCGATCAGCACGCCGCGCAGCACTCCCCGGGAAAGGGCGGCCGGAACACCCAGGAGAAACACGCCCGCACCGGCCGCAGCGGCGGCGGTAAAGCGGGTCCAGCGCAGCTCCTCGATCAGGTAAGCCACAATCACCTCGAGCATGGAGATGGCCGAGGTCAGGGCGGCGAAAGCGAGCAGCAGAAAGAAGAGCGTGGCCCAGAGCATGCTTAAGGGGATCGTGTTGAACACCGCCGGCAGGGTGATGAAGATTAAGCCCGGCCCCGTTTCCGGGTCGAGGCCGAAAACGAAGAGCGACGGGATCACAATCAGCCCGGCCAGGATGGCCACCCCCAGGTCGACAACGGAGATATAAAAGGAGTTGCGGGGTATGTCCGAGTCCCGCGGCAGGTAGCTGCCATAGGTAAGGATGGCGCCCATCCCCAGGCTGAAGCTGAAAAAAACCTGGCCCACCGCGTCCAGGACCGTGGAAAAAGAAAGCGCCGCCAGGTTCGGGCGCAGGAACCAGGCGATCCCGGACCAAACCCCTTTAAAAAACATGGTCCGGATAAAAAGGATGATCAGAAACAAAAAAATGCCGGGCATGAGCACCAGGCCCCAGCGCTCGATCCCCTTTTTGACCCCGACGACGACGATCGCCACCGTCAGGATCAGGAAGACGGCCTGCGCCGCCACGGGGTAAACCGGGGTTTCCGTCAGCACCGCAAAAAGAGAGGCCAAGCCGGCCGTGTCCAGGCCCGCGGTAAAACCGGCCAGGCTGCTGAAAATGTAGAGCAGGGTCCACCCGGCGATGACCGCGTAAAAAGAGAGAATGATAAAAGAGGCCGCCAGCGGCAGCACCCCGGCCAGCCACCACTTGCTGCGGGGCGCCAGCCTTGTAAATACGCCGATCACATTACTTTTGCCGGCCCGGCCCAGGGTCAGCTCGGCGATCATCACCGGGAGGCCCAAAAGCAGGATGATCACCAGGTAGACCAAAACAAAAGCCCCGCCGCCGTTCAGGGCGGTGACGGTGGGAAAGCGCCAGACGTTGCCCAACCCCACGGCTGAACCGACCGTGGCCAGGAGAAAGCCGGCCTGAGAGCCCCAGCTTTCCCGTTTCACATTTTTCTTCTTCCGGTCTTGATTGATCCGGATCACCTCCCTGGAGATACCCGTTATAGTTTTTCACGGATTAAAAGAAAAATCCCCGGGAATCCGGGGATACAATGAGGAGGTAAAAACCGGTTATAATCTCCCGCCGGGCGCACAAGCCCCCGGCGGGACGGTAGAATAGTTAAAGCTCCAGGATCCGGTCGGCTTCCTCCCGGTCCAGGTCCATGACGTAATCAATGCCGCTGATCTCGGCCGCTTCCCTGGTCAGGGCGGCGATGTCGCCCCGGGCGATATACGGCAGCGCAAACTTGCGGCTGCCGCACATCAGCTGCCGTAAGCCCTGGGCCAGCCGCTCATAATAAGTGTAGAGGCCGAGCGCGCCCGCCGGCACCCGGGCAAAGGCTTCCGCGCCCAGCTCTTGCTTAAGTTGCGTGGCGGTGACAAAGATCTCCTCCACGCTGCCGCCGAAGCGCTCCACGTAAACCGGCAGGCGGTGATCGTGAATGCGCCGCCCGATGGTCTTGCCGACCATGGCCGCGGCGATCGGCCCGCGGGCCATGCCGATCAGCTTGACGAAGGGCGCCCCCAGGGCCAGCCCTTTAAAGATCTGGTCCTCCAGGGTAAAGCCGCCGGCCAGGGCGACCGCGGGCAGGTATTCGCCCTTCTCCGCCAGCCTGCGGCAGTAGCTGTAGAGCAGGGAATGCAATTCAACCGAAGGGATGCCCCATTCGTTCATCATCCGCCAGGGGCTCATCCCCGTGCCGCCCCCGGCGCCGTCCACGGTCAGCAGGTCCAGTTTGGCCAGCGAGGCGAACTTGACCGCCCGGGCCAGGTCCGCGGGGCGGTAGGCCCCGGTTTTCAGGAAAATGTATTTGGCCCCGGCGCCGCGGAGCTGCTCCACCCTTTCCAGGAATGACTCCAGTTCGACCATGCCGATGCGCGAGTGGCGCTCGAATTCTTTGAAGGCGCCCTTGCGGTAAGCGGCAATCACGGCGGGATCTTCCGGATCCGGCAGCACCACGTAGCCTCTCTGCTTCAGCAGCTGCGCCTTTTCCAGGGTGTTGATCTTTACCTCGCCGCCGATATCCTTGGCCCCCTGGCCCCACTTGAGCTCGACCGCTTCGACCCCCAACTCGCGGATGGCGTACTCCTGGACGCCGAGGCGCGTGTCCTCCACGTTGGCCTGGACCACGATCGCCCCGCAGCCGTCCCGCTGCCATTCCTGGAAGAGCCTCACCCGCCGGGCCAGGTCGACAGTGCCGGCCACCCGGCCGTTTTCAAAGACCGCCTGCGGGTCCATGCCGCAAACGTTCTCGCCGATGGTGAGGATGGTCCCGGCCAGGGCCGAGCCGATCGCCAGCCCCTCCCAGTTGTTCTTCGCCACGTCGGTGGAGCCGATGCCGGGGATGACAAAAGGCAGCTTCAGCCTGATCCCGTCCCCCCGCCCCACCCGGGTTTCCAGGTTTACCGCCGGGAAAATGGCCTTGTCGCTGTCCGCATCGATGCCGGCGGCCCCGACGGCTGTGCCCATGATCGAAAAATGGGAGTAATCAATCGGGTAATTCTTTTCCGAGGCGGTGGTGATGATCCCGAAAGGCTGGGGATAAATGGTTTCGTGGCCGCGGTAGGCCGACTTGCCGATTTCACACATGCCCACGCAGCCGTCCACGCACGTTGCGCACATGCCGCTGAACGGGCTGACGGACCCCTCGGTGCGGTTTTTGGTCAAGGTGGCGGCGGTGGCGTTCAGCCTGGATAAGTTCATTGCAATCTCCCCTCCATCTTTTATCTTCCAGCTTGATGCTTCTTTCAAGCCGGCTCATTGAGCGGTGAGAAGTGGGAAGTGGGAAGTGAGTACATTAAGCGCCGGCAACATCCATAAAAGTGGAGTTAGTTTCCCACTTCCAACCTCTCACCTCTCACCTCTCATCTCACACGCGGCGCAAGGATCAAGGTAACACATGGCGTCGTCATGGTCGTCGAGGCAGGGCGGGGCCAAATTCAGGCAGGCGCCGCAGACGGCGCTCTTTTCGTCCGGGCCCTGGCACCGCGCCTGGCAGGCCGGGCAAATATAGCTGCACCCGCCGCACAGCCGGCAATCCTCGGACTTTTTATTGAAAGCGGATCCAATCCGGCGCTCCGCGCCCCGGCCGACCATCCCGATCGCATGGCCATGCATCTGTTCGGCGCAGTAACGGGTGCAGAGGCCGCAAAGGATGCATTCCTCGTTTTTTTGCTTGAACCGGACCCTGGTGACATGGTGCTTTGAGGCCAGGTCCTGAATGATCTTGGACGAGGGGCAGGTCGCCAGGTAAAGCTCCAGGAGCAGCCGGCGCGCCTTAAGCACCCGCGCCGAATGGGTGCGCACGATCAGGCCGGGCTGCACCGGGTAGGTGCACGATGACACGAGGCGGGAGCGCCCCGGCGCCCCGACCTCGACCAGGCAGAGCCGGCAGGCGCCGTAAGGGTTCAAGCCCTCGTTGTAGCAAAGGGTCGGGATTTCAATCCCGAAAAACCGGGCCGCCTCGAGCAAGGAAGCCCCTTTTTCGAATGCAATCTCGAGACCGTTCATAGTAAGGTTGACCATGGCGCACTCCTGTCACCGCTAGATTTTCGCGCGGCTTACCCGCGGGCGGCGCGCCGCATCGATTACAAAAGCGCAACTCCATCATTATTTTCTTGACAGGGCGATAACCCCGTCCTGCTTCATGCTTTACTTGCCAAGCAGCACAACCGTCCTCCTGCCCCACATGAAGCAAGAACCCCGTCCCTCCACTTCATTCCTTCAGGACGGCGCCGTAGCGGCAGGTCTCCAGGCAGATGCCGCACCTGGTGCACAACGCCGCCGCGATGCGGTGCGGCTCCTTCTTTTTCCCTTCCACCGCCCCGGCGGGGCAGCTTTTCCGGCAGGCCCCGCAGCCGTTGCAGATCCCGGCTTCGATGCGGAAGCTGATCAGGTCGCGGCAGACGCCGGCGGGGCAGCGCCGGTCGACAAGATGGGCCAGATACTCTTCCCTGAAGTAGCGGAGCGTTGAAAGCACCGGATTGGAAGCGGTCTGCCCCAGGCCGCACATGGACGCTTCCTTGACCACGGCGGCGAGCTCTTCGAGCAGCTCGAGCTGCCCGGGGGAGCTTTCCCCGCGGGTGATCGCCTCCACCATCTCCAGCATCCGGGCGATCCCCTCGCGGCAGGAGAAGCAGGCGCCGCACGATTCTTCCTTTAAAAAAGCGAGAAAATAGCGGGCCAGGTCGACCATGCAGGTCTCCTCGTCCATGACGATCATGCCGCCGGAACCCATCATCGAGCCGGCTTCGCTCAACGCCTCGTAGTCGGTCGGCAGGTCCAGCAAGGACGCGGGGAGGCATCCCCCGGAAGGGCCGCCCGTCTGGACGGCTTTGAACCGTTTGCCGCCCTTGATCCCGCCGCCGATGTCATCGATAATTTCCCGCAGCGTCATCCCCAGGGGGACCTCCACCAGGCCGGTGTTGTTGACTTTGCCCACCAGGGAGAAGATCTTGGTTCCCTTGGAGCTGGCCGTGCCGATCCCGGAGTAGCTTTCCGTGCCCAGGCGCAGGATCAGGGGCACATTGGCCAGGGTTTCCACGTTATTGACCACCGTCGGTTTTTTCCACAGCCCTTGCTGGGCCAGGTGGGGCGGCTTCTGCCGCGGCTCGCCCACCTGCCCCTCCACGGCCCGGATTAAAGCCGAGGTTTCACCGCTCACGAAAGCACCCGCCCCGACGCTCACTGAAACCCGGAAATCGAAGCCGGAACCGAGGATATCTTCGCCCAGCAGCCCCACCTCTTCCGCCCGGGCAATGGCCAAGCGGATGTTCTTAACGGCGGTCGGATACTCGGCCCTGACAAAGACAATCCCTTCGCCGGCGCCGATGGCGTAACCGCCGATGATCAGGCCTTCCAAAACGGAATGGGGGTTCCCCTCCATCAGGCTGCGATCCATGAACGCGCCGGGATCGCCCTCGTCGGCGTTGCAGATAATATATTTTTGATCGCCGGGGGCTTCGCGGCCTTCAGCCCACTTGATTCCGGTCGGGAAACCGGCTCCCCCCCTGCCCCTTAACCGGGAAGCTTTAAGCCGCGCGATGATTTCCGCCCCGTTAAGCCCGTCCAGGCATCCGGCCAGGACCGCATAGCCTCCGAGACCGAGGTAGTCTTCGATCGAAGCGGGATCCAAGCGCCAGTTGTCGCCAAGCAGGAACCGGCTTTGCTTCTTTAAAAAAGGGATCTCGTTCGCGGAAACATACTTTTCGCCGTTCAAAGGGTCGGTGTAGAGCAGGCGCTCAACCAGCTCCCCTTTTAACACGGTTTGATCAACGATTTCCGCCGCGTCCGCCGCGGTCACCTTTTGATAAAAGATCTCCCCGGGCGAGACAATCACCAGGGGGCCGCGCTCGCAAAGCCCAAGGCAGCCGGTAAAACGCAAGGCAACCCGAGCGGAAAGGCCTCTCCGGGCCAGGTAATCTTGCAAGTAGTCCCGGATCCGGGCGGAGCCGCCGCCGGCGCAGCCGGTACCCCCGCATACGGACAGGCGGTGGGTGATTGTCTCCTGCTTCGCCTTAATCGCCGCGCGGTAACGCTCCAAATCCGCCGGTGTCTTCAGCCTGGCCTGCAAGGCCTCCATCTCCGATCCCCTCTCCAAGTGCTTCGCTTTTCTATTTCCAACTTTTTACCTTTCGGCCGCCGCACCGTTCCCGGCTTCGGGCCCGGTGATTTTTTTCAGCAGCTTGCGCGTCCCGGCCGGGGTGATATTGCCGTGGTACTCCCCGTCCACCACCACCAGGGGCGCGAGGGCGCAGGCGCCGAGGCAGTTGACCGTCTCCAGGGAGTAGCGCCCGTCCGCGGAGGTGCCGCCCGGCTTTACCCCGAGCAGCTTGGAGATCTCCCTGGTCACGCCTGCGCTGCCGCGCACGTGGCAGGCGGTGCCGCAGCAGGCGGTCACCCGGTGCCGGCCCCTGGGGGCAAGGCTGAAAGATTTGTAAAAAGTGGCCACCCGGTAAATCTCGATCAGCGGTTCGCCGGTCGCGGCGGAAAGACGGCGCAGCTCGGGCTCGGGAAGCCAGCCGTGCTCCTGCTGGATCTGCTGCAGCTGGGAGATCAGGGAAATTCCGTTTTGCCTGAAAGGATGAGAGCGCTCGATCATGCCCTCTTGCATCCGGTGTTCACCCCCTTGGTTTATGGTAAAGGATCCGCCGGGTCTCGCAGGCGCCAGGGATGAGGGCCGCGGCGGGACCGGGGCGGGCGGCCCCGGCGAAACGGTTAAATTTCATTTCCGGGACAAACATTCTGCATCGCGGAATATTTAAAGTTCCCGGCAGCCGCCCGAAGGCGGGCCGGGCGGAATTATCCCTGTGAGGGCGGGCTTAATCCGGCCTCGCCGCCTCCGCGCGCGGCACAGGCAAAACCGTTATTTTTCATCATATGAAACGGTTTCCCAAAAGATATATTTAAACTTGATTTTAATGGGGTTGAAGGCGGCTGTCAAGAGAAATTTCCGTATGACGGAAGATGTTTTCCAAAGGTTTTCCAAAATAATAAAGCACCCCCATCGGGATGCTTGCGCGTGACATCATGGCGGCAGCCAGTATTTGAAGCTGTGCGCAACCGCTCGCGCGGCTACCCGGCGCGGCGGCCCTGGCCGCTACCGGCTGTTAAAGCCCATCTTGTAGGAAATTTTCGAGGCGGCGCGCTTGACCATTTCGGCCAGATCATTTTTCATATAGTAGGTGGTAATCCGGTTGCTGGGCCCGGAGACGCTGATGCTGGCGATCGCCCGGCCCTCGTGGTCAAAAACAGGGGCGGCGATGCAGCGCACATGCTCTTCCATCTCCCCCCAGTCCATGGCATAACCGTCCTGCCTGATCCGTTCCAGCTCTTTTTTCAAGTGGGCGGTATCGGTAATCGTTTCGTTGGTGAAGCGGGTCATCTCCAGCGACTCCAGCAGTGGCTGCAGCCTGTCGCCAGGCAGAAAAGCAAGCAGCGCCTTGCCCGAAGCGGTGCAGTAGACCGGTCCGCGGTTGCCGGGCTGGGCGAGCATTTTGACGATGATAATGTTGCTGGATTCGACCTGGTCGATGTAAACCACGTCGCTTCCGTCGAGAACCGCCAGGTTGGCCGTTTCGTTGCACCGGGAAACCAGCTCTTCCAGGTAAGGGCGGGCCACCGTGCGGACATCCGAAAAGCAAAGCACGGAGTTTCCCAGCTCGAGCAGCTTCAAGCCGAGCCGGTACTTGCTGCTGTCGGGGGCCTGCTCCACGTAGCCCCGGTGACCCAGGGTGGTCAAAAGCCGGTGCACGGTGCTGATCTTCAAGCCCACTTTCTCCGAAAGTTCGGTGACCGTAACCGGCGCGCCTTCCTGGGCCATCACCTCCAGGATGCTGAGGGCCCGCTCCAGGGACTGCACGTAACGGACTTCTTTTTCCTTAAGCGCTTCTGTTTTCATCTTCTTCTCCGCCAGCTCCTGCTGCCGGCCTCCAGGTTGATTTTAATCCATGCGCGAAGCAAACGTCAAGGTTTACTTCGAATCGGATAAACGGGGCAAGACATATGGGGCGAAACAACCGTGAGCGAAAAACGAAGGCGAAAAAGGATTGACAGCAACGGCCTTACTGTATTAATCTATTAATACAGTAGATTACAGTAAAATAATTGCGCCGAATAGGCAAAATAGATCCGGGGAGGCTGTGCTTGATGCCAAATGAAGTAAAAGAGCTGCTGCTGGCCCTATGGCCGTTGATCCTGCTGCAGTACGCCGTCGTGATCTGGGCCCTGGTGGACCTGGTTCGCCGCGGCATAGTAAAGGGGCTGCCCAAGATCGCCTGGGGCATTATTATCTTGACCGGATTGATCGGGTCGATTATCTACCTGGCCGCCGGGCGCGGGGAGGAGTAGCGGTGGAAGCGGCGATCGCCGTAAACGGACTGCAGAAAAACTTTCCCGGCCACCAGGCGCTGCGGGGGATCGATTTTACGGTCCCCCGGGGGAGCATCTATGGCTTTCTTGGCCCCAACGGGGCGGGGAAGACCACGACGATCAAGATCCTGCTCGGCCTGACCGCAGCCTCGGCCGGCGAAGCGAAGGTGCTCGGCGAAGCGGTCCGCTTCGGCGGCAGGGCCGGCTACCTGGGCCGGGTGGGCTACCTGCCCCAGGACCCCGTTTTCC
>JAGUZX010000111.1 GCA_020060545.1 Desulfovibrio sp.
CGGGTGGTCGGGCATGCGCACCGCCACGGTGGGCAACCCGGCGCTGACCAGAGCCGGCACGGCAGCGGAGCGGGGCAGGACCAGGCTTAAAGGGCCCGGCCAAAAACGATTTACCAGGCGCAGCGCTGTTTCGGGCAGGCTTACGGCTACCCGGGCGAGCTGTTCCCGGTTGGCCACATGCACGATCAGCGGGTTGTCTCCCGGGCGTCCCTTGACGGCAAAGATCCGGGCCACCGCCGCCGCATCGCCCACCGCGGCGCCCAACCCGTACACCGTTTCCGTGGGGAAAGCAACCAATCCGCCGCGGGAAATCATTTGAGCGGCCCTGGCCAAAGACTTCCGGCCCGGCTGCAGCAGTAAAGTCCCCTTCATCCGGATTACAGGCTTGGGCATGCCATATCTCCCACCGTATACTCTTGTGACGGTACGTTATCCAAATTGGCGGTTGGTTATCAAGGCCGGCCGGCTTAGAAATCTTCCAGCACAACCTGGGCAATGTTGGTGGCGTGGTCGGCAATCCGCTCCAGGTTGCTGAGGACATCGAGGAAGATCACCCCTGCGGAAGGGTGGCATTTCTTCGTGTTGATGCGATCGATATGGCTCTTGCGCAAATTTTTTTCCATTAAGTCCACCGCGTCGTCTTCCCTGACGACCTCCCGGGCCAGGCTTTTGTCCTCAGTTTCAAATGCCTTGATGGCTTGCCCCAGCATCGCGTGGACCTTGTTGTAAATCAAGTCGATTTCCTCCAGCGCCTGATCCGAGAAGGGAAGCTTGTCTTCAACCTTGATTTCGGCCAACTGCAAAATATTGCTGGCATGATCGCCAACCCTTTCCAGGTCGTTGGCGGCGGACATAAAGCCGCTGATAATGATAGACTCATTGCGGGTGAGGGAATGCTGGGACAACGCCGCCAGGTAAACATTGAGCTCTTTTTCCAGGCTGTCCAGGAGTTCTTCCATCTGCTCGAGATGCTTCTGTTTTTTGAGATCATTGATTTTAAAAATCTGGACGGCATCGGCCGTCATTTCCCGGGCAATACTGGCCATGCGCAGCAGCTCTTGCTTGGCTCCGCCGATGGCGACAGCCGGCGTTTTAAGGATGCGCTCGTCCAAGTACTTGGGGCCAACCCCGATCTCTTCTTCAAGCCCGGGCACGATCAGGCAAACCAGCCGGGTAAAAGGCTTAAAAAAGATCAGGAACACAACTGTGTTGAGGACATTGAAAAGAGTATGGGAGTTTGCCACCAGGCGGCTGACGTTGCCGACGGCCGCGGTCTCCGCCACCAGCGCCAAAAAAGGCTTCAGGAAGATCAGCGCCAGGACCACCCCGAGGATATTAAACAGGGCGTGGGCCGCGGCGGATCGGCGGGCGGCCGTGTTGGCGCCGATGCTGGCCAGGATCGCCGTAATACAGGTCCCGATATTGGTGCCCAGCACCAGGGGCACCGCCGCGGTGATCGGGATCAGGCCGTCCAGGGCCAGGGCGATAATCACGCCGGTTGAGGCGCTGCTGCTTTGAATCAGGGCCGTAAAAACGGCCCCGGCAAGCACGCCGAGTAGAGGAGTGGCGCTGAAACGGGCCAGGATCTCGTGGAAAGCAGGTAAATTTTCGAGGGGCCTCATGCCCTGAGACATGGTCGTCATTCCCAAAAATAAAAGGCCGAATCCGAGGATGGCCTGTCCGAGGTACCGGTGCAGGCGGCGCTTGGTAAAAAAATTGAGCAGCGAGCCGATCCCGATCGCGGGGAGCGCCAGCACCGATATCTTGAAGGAGACGATTTGGGCGGTCACGGTGGTGCCGATGTTGGCGCCGATAATCACGCTGATCGCCTGGGAGAGGTTCATCAGGCCGGCATTGGCAAAACCGACCACCATTACCGTGGTGGTGCTGCTGCTCTGCACCAGCAGGGTCACCAGGAGCCCGGTCAAGACGCCGATCACCGGCTTATTCGTGAGCACCTCCAGGACCCGGCGAAGCCTGTCCCCAGCCGCCTTCTGCATCCCCGAAGCCATCATCTGCATACCAAACAAAAAAAGACCCAGGCCTCCGAGGGCGCTGAAGGCAATCTCTCTCCAGTGCATACCCAACCTCCCGGCTTCTCTCCCTTACTTTTCTCAGTTCATTATAAATGATCCGGTTTCCTTTTTCAATTGTTTCTCATCCAGCGGTACAACTGCTCCCAAACTTTCAGCTTCCAGCGACCCTCCTTTGGCTCGCGCCGGTGCTTCAACTCCGCCCTTTCGAAACCGCCGCCGCCCCCGGGCGAGCTAAGCCCTGCCCGATCGGCTTCGCCCTCAACCTGCGTTGAAGGGTCGAATTGCACCATCGGCAGGCACAGCGGCGGAAAAAGCAAACACCACCAGTTCTCCCCTTCCCCGGCGCCGATAACCACCTTCAAGGCCTGGTATTCGCCCGCCGGATAGATCTCACGCCCATAAGCCCGCAGCGGAAAGTGTTCGCTGACAAGTGCTGCCGTGATTCCGATTTCGGACTGCCCTTCAGCGGCGGCAAACCGGGCCAGGCGTTCCCGCAGTTCAGGCATCATCTCCCGCAGGAAGGAGAGGCTCCCGGCTTCAATCGCCTCATCACAATGCCCGGACAGGATCCGAAGCACCTGCACGGCCGTTTGCGCCTTGAAATACTGATCACCGGGACAGTTGCTGTTTGCCACCACGTGCAGGCGGAGTACCGGGTTGTCAAAGTTCCAGACCTGCCAGAACGCGCCGCCGCCCGCCGGCCCCGCCGGCTTGGCCAGCACCGTTGCCAGCATGACTGCACTTAAACAGGCAGTTAAAATAGCCGTCCGGAACGCTTTAAGGCCGGTTTTCCGTTTCATCTCCATCACCTTCCCCGGAGAAACCCTGCTGGTAGTATTTGCGTATGAGCGCCAGGGCCGCTTTCTCAATGCGGGAAACCTGGGCTTGAGAAATACCGATCTGCCTGGCAATTTCTACCTGGGTTTTGCCTTCAAAAAAGCGCGCTTCCAGGATCTCCTTTTCTCTGGGCTGCAGCTTCTGCAACGCCTCCTGCAAGGCCAGGCTGTCCAACCAATTTTCCGCCCCGTCAGCCTGATCGCTAATCAGGTCCATGACATAAACCGGATCGGTACTGTCGTGAAAGACCGGATCATACAACGAGATCGGCTCCTGGGCAGCGTTATAGGCAAAAACCACTTCTTCAGCGCTCAGTTCCATGGCGCCGGCGATTTCATTGATATTGGGTTCGCGGAAATTTTTTTTCAACAGCTCTTCCCTGGTCTGTTGAACCTGATGCGATAAAGCCTTGATGGAACGGCTGATGTGGATACTGTTGTTGTCCCGCAGGTACCGTTTGATTTCGCCGATGATCATAGGCACGGCGTAAGTGGAGAAGTTTACATCCTGCTCCAGCTGGAAATTATCAATCGCTTTAAGCAGGCCGATACAGCCAACCTGAAAAAGGTCGTCCAGCGATTCGCCCCGGTTTTTAAAACGCTGGAGGATGCTTAATACAAGGCGCAGGTTTCCCTCCACCAGGGCATCCCTGGCTTTTTGATCTCCATTACGGAGGCGCCGGAACAGCTCTTTCATTTCCGCCGCAGTTAAAGTGCCGAGTTTAAAAGTGTTGACGCCGCTTAACTGGACTTTACTGGAAAGCATCCTTTTCCCTCCCTGTCTCTATTATTGCCATTATCTGTATACCTTAGACACGGGAGGGTAAAAAGTTCCACCTTACTTATCTGTATTCAGGAGACCGGAATCAGAATGATCGAACCGGACGAGTTTTTCCGAAATAAAAAGGTTGGCCCCAATTATTGGAGGCAAATTGTTACCGGCAGACTGAATTCTGACTCCTGAATTCTGAATGCCTGAGATAGCAAGCCGTATGTTATAATTTAAAATAACCTGCTTCTTGGCCGGGCATGTCCGGAGAAAGGAGAAAAACATTCATGGCCCTGATTCGCTTTGGCGTCTCTATCGACGAAGACCTGCTGGAGCGGTTTGACCGGGAAGTAGTCTTGCGGGGTTACGCCAACCGATCGGAAGCGATCCGGGACCTGATCCGGAACCAGCTGGTAGAGTCGGATTGGTCCGGGGAAGACGAAGAGGTGGCCGGCACCATTACCCTGGTCTACAAGCACCATGTGCGGGGTTTAAACGATCTGCTTCTGGATCTGCAGCATCGTTACCACGACCTGATCCTTTCGGTGATGCACGTCCACCTTTCACACGACCGCTGCCTGGAGGTGCTGGTGATCAAGGGACGGGCCGCCGAGGCGAGGGAGGTCGCCGCCCGCCTCCTGGGGGTGAAAGGGGTAATCCACGGCAAGCTCACGGCAACCTCAGCGGGGGACAACCTAGATTAGCCCTTCGATCACCCTCGGCCATCCCTGGTAGTCGCGGCGAAACGAAAGCGCGCGGAAAAGGCCCGCCTCCCGGCAAAGAGCGAGGACGGCACGGTCCTGCCCGGCGGCGATTTCCAGGGCTGCCAGGCCCGGGGAGCTGATGTAACGGGGCAGATCCGCCAGCAGGTTCCGGTAGCCCGCCAGTCCGTCAGGGCCTCCGTCCAGGGCCAGGCGGGGTTCAAAGTTTTTAACCGGCTCCGGCAGGTTCTCCAGCGCCGCACGGCTGATATAAGGAGGGTTGGCTACAACCAGGTTGAATCGAAGGCGGCGCTTCATTCCGGCGAATGCCTGAAAATAGCTGCCGCAGCGCCAGCGGATGCGCCCGTTTACGCCGTGCCTTCTGGCGTTACCGGCGGCCACCCGCAGCGCCTGCGGGCTAAGGTCTACCGCCCAGAAACAGGCTTGCGGCAGCAGGTGGGCCAGGGTGACGGCCAGGTTTCCGCTGCCGGTGCCCAGGTCCAGGCCGCAAATCCCTTCTCCCCGGAGCCGGCCCTGCTCTTTCGCCCACTCGAGGGCGGCGTCAACCACAAATTCAGTTTCGGGACGGGGAATGAGGACATCAGGGTTCACAGCGAAGGTCAACCCGTAAAACTCCCGGGTTCCGGTAATGTAGGCCAGGGGTTCCCCGCGGCGGCGGCGCGCGAGAGCGGCCTCAAAAGAAACCTTAAGCGGGGCGGGTAGCTCCATCCGGCGCTGCAGAAACAGGTCCAGCCGCGCCGCTCCCATGAGATGGGCCAGGAGAAGTTCGGCTTCGTCCCCCGGCTGCTCCACCCCCGCTTTTCTTAAGCAAAAAGAAGCTCTCCGCAGAACCTCTTCAATCGTTTCCGGGGTCATCAAATGTTAGCGGCCTCCCGCTTCCTGCAGCCGCTCCTCACTGGCCGAGGCCGCAAGCTGGTCGACGATTTCATCCAGGTTTCCGGCCAGCACGAGGTCGAGCTTGTGCAGGGTCAGCCCGATCCGGTGATCGGTAACCCGGTTTTGCGGAAAGTTGTAGGTCCGGATCCGCTCACTGCGGTCGCCGCTGCCGACAAGAGATTTCCTGGCCTGAGCCAGCGCGGCCTCCTGCTCGGAAATGTATTTATCCATCAACCGGCTGCGCAGGACCCGCAACGCTTTATCTTTATTTTTTAATTGTGACTTTTCATCCTGGCAGCTTACGACCAGCCCTGTCGGCAGGTGGGTAATCCGGACGGCGGACTGGGTCGTGTTTACGCTCTGCCCGCCGGGACCCGTGGCGCAAAAAGTATCGATGCGCAGATCCTGGGGGTTGATTTGGACATCAACCTCCTCCGCTTCCGGCAGCACCGCCACGGTGGCGGCGGAAGTATGGATCCGCCCGCCCGATTCCGTGGTGGGGATGCGCTGCACCCGGTGCACCCCGCTTTCAAACTTGAGGCGGCTGTAGGCCCCTTTTCCCGTTATGCCGACGATTACTTCCTTAAATCCGCCGATATCGGTAGGGTGAAGATCGACGATCTCCGTCTTCCAGCCCCGCTGCTCGGCATAACGGGTATACATCCTTAACAGGTCCGCCGCAAAAAGGGCCGCTTCTTCCCCGCCTGTGCCGGCCCTGATCTCGAGAAATACGTTTTTGGCGTCCCGGGGGTCCTGGGGCAGCAGCTGCTCTTTCAGTTTGGCTTCAAGTTCGTCTCTGGCGCGGGTGAGGGCGTTGATCTCCGCTTTGATCAATTCCGCCAGCTCCGCTTCGTTGTTTTCATGCAGCATCTGCCGGGCATCGTTTAGCTCCCCGGTCAGGCGCTTGTAGCTCCGGAACAGCTCCACACAGGGGGAAAGATCGGCCAGCTCACGGGAATACTGCTGCCATAACGCCCGCTGCGCCAGGATCTCCGGGTCGCTTAAGAGCAGTTCGAGTTCCCGGTACCGTTTTTCAAGCTGTTCCAGCCTCTCAAACACCGGCGGTCACCTCCAGCTCCGGTCCGGTAGCATCAAAACCCGGATCCTCGACGCCGATGGCCGCCTTGAGGGCGCACAGGGCCACCTCGATTTGACCGTCATCCGGCTCCCGGGTGGTCATTTTTTGCAGCCACAGCCCCGGGGCCGCTATCAGCCGCACCAGGGGCGAACGGTATTTGGCCGTCACCCGGATCGCCTCGTAAGAAAAACCAGCCACCAGGGGGAGCAGAAGCAGGCGGATTAAAATGCGCTGCGGCAAAGGAGGCCAGCCGAACAGGGAAAACAAAAGAATGCTGCACACCATCACGATCAGGATGAAGCTGGTCCCGCAGCGGGGATGGAGAGTGGCGTAAGGCCTGATCCGCTCTATTTCCAGGGGTTCGCCGTTTTCGTAACCGAAAATGACCTTGTGTTCGGCGCCGTGATACTCGAAAAAACGCCGCACATCGCCCCAGCGGGTAATCACAAAAAGATAGGACAGAAAAATCGTGAGTCTGATGGCCCCTTCGATCAAATTTTTAGCTGCGGCGGGCATGGGCGGCAGAAACTTGGCCAGGCATGTGGGCAGGACAAAGAAAAGCGCAATCCCCAGCCCAAGCCCCAGGAAAACCATTAAAAAAGTGTGCCACCCTTTCAGCTCTTCACCCTCCCCGGCCATAACCTCGGCCGCGGAGATATTCAGGGCCCGCACCCCGATCACGAAGGACTCAAAAAAAGCTACCGCCCCGCGCAGGATCGGCTTTCCCAGGAGGGGAAACCGCTTGCCTGCGGGTATAATCTTTTCACGGTAGAGGCCGATACTGCTGTCGCCGCGGCGGAAGGCGATCGCTATATTGTCCTGGCAGCGCATCATGACACCCTCCAGCACCGCCTGGCCGCCGATCCATTGTTGTTTTGCCATGCGCGGCAAATCCTCCCGAAGATTAAAAAGAGCAGAGCATCCGCCCTGCTCTTTATTCCATCCCGTATTTGCGTTTAAATCGTTCCACGCGCCCACCGGTATCGACAAATTTTTGCTTCCCCGTGAAAAAGGGATGGCACTTGGAACAGATCTCCACGCGCAAGTTTTCCACGGTCGATCCGGTTTCAAAGGATTGCCCGCAGGCGCAGGTTACCTTTGTCCGAAAGTAGCGGGGGTGAATTTTTTCTTTCATTGACGTTTAGCCTCCTTGCCTTGCTTTCCGGATCAAATGATAACACATCGTCTTTTATTCCGCAACACTACCATTTGAAAGGTGAGCGGTTCTCTAACACCCACTCGTCAGAATCACATTTTCCTGTAGGGGCGACGCCATGCGTCGCCCGCGGGCCAGGCATGCCTCGCTCCTACTCGCTTCTCAAGGCAAGGTACTCTTCCACGGTTTGACGGTCGTTATAGGGTTCGGCTTTATCACCGACAAGCTGATATCCTTCGGCGCCTTTACCGGCCAGAAGGACCAGGTCCCCTGGGGCGGCCTGCGCCAGGGCATGGAAAACCGCGTTCCGGCGATCCGGGATCAGATCCGGTTTCGAGCGCATCCCCTGCCTGATCTCGGCGCTAATCGCTGCCGCATCTTCACCGGCGGGGTTATCCGCCGTGAGAATAACCCGGTCGCTGTAGCGCTCCGCAATGCGCCCCATCAACGGGCGTTTTCCCCGGTCTCTCTCCCCCGGACAACCGAAAAGCGTAATCACGCGCCCGCGGGCCTTGAAGCGAAGCAGTTTCAGGACCTGCTCCAACCCGTCGGGGGTATGCGCATAATCGATGATCACGGTGTAACCGGACACCGTTTTGATTTCCTCGAACCGCCCCGGCACCCCCGCCAGGCCTTGCAAACCTCTTGCCACGGCTTCCGGCGGCAGCCGATCCAGCCAGGCTGCGGCGGCCGCCGCCAGGGCATTATAAACATTGAACAACCCGGGAAGCTGCAGTGATACCCGGATCGGTTTTTCCCACCCCAGGAGGTTGAAACTGTGCCTCCCCTCGGCCGAAACGGTTAGATTATCCGCCCGCACCGTAACCCTCCCGGCCCTGATCCCGTATGTCACCGGAGCAGGATCACCGGAAAGCACCGCCAGTTTCTCGTAATAGCTGTCGTCGGCGTTAAGCACGGCGCTTCTCCCGAACTTGTTTTTTGTAAGGCTAAAGAGCCTGGCTTTCGCCTCGAGGTAAGCCTGCATCGTGTGGTGATAGTCGAGGTGTTCTCTGGTCAGGTTGGTAAAAATAGCGCTGTCAAAAGCGCAGTGGGTGAGGCGGTGTTGGACCAGGGCATGCGAGGAAGCCTCCATCGCCACTACCGAAACCCCCTGTTGATGCATGAAAGCGAGGCTTTCCTGCACCTCCAAAGATTGCGGCGTCGTCAGGCCGAAACTGCGCTGCAGGCCGTCCAGCAGCAGGCCGTTGCTGCCCAGGATCGCGGCCCTGCAGCCCGACTCCTGGTAAATACTCCGCACAAAATAGGTGGTTGTGGTTTTGCCGTTTGTTCCGGTCACACCGATTAATTTCATCTTTGCGGCAGGGAAACGGTAAAAGCAGGCTGACGCAGAAGACAGCGCGTACCTGGTGTCCGGCACCAGGATCAGGGGGACGCCTACCGCTACCGGGCGGGCGGCTACTACCGCCGCCGCACCCCGGCCGACGGCCTCACGGGCGTAATCATGGCCGTCAACCTTCTCGCCCGCCAGGCAAAAGAATAGGGTGCCGGGCGCAACCCCGCCGGAATGATAAGCCAAACGCCGCACCGTAATTTTCTCCAGGGTATGCCGCAACTCCGGTTTGGCGACGGCTTCCAAAAGGGTCCAGGCGCACGCGCTTTCCGGCAAGGGTCCAATCGCCTGTCTCAATTGATGGGCCTGATTATCCCTTTCGCGTGCCTTCATCTCAACTGGGCTTAATCCAGAAAATCAAGCGGGTTAAGCTTTACCCCGTTCAAGAGGACTTCAAAGTGAAGGTGCGGCCCCGTGGTGTTCCCGGTAACCCCGATGGAGGCTAGCACCTGGCCGCGGGACACCTGCTGGCCCGCACTTACGGCAAGCCCGCCGGCATGAGCGTAGCGGGTGGCATACCCTCCACCGTGATCCACCTCCACCATGAACCCATAGTCACCCAAGAACCCGGCATAGGTAACCTTCCCATCAGCCGCGGCATAAATCGGCGCGCCCAAAGGGGCGGCAATATCGATGCCGTAATGAAATAAACCGTTCCGCCAGCCGTACCCCGAGGTAAAAACGCCTCGCAGCGGCCAACTCAGGCTGATCTGCTGCCGTCTGCCGCGGTTGGGGACGCCGCCCGGCACGATTACCCGTTCGCCCCGGATCAGGTGGGGTTTACTGCCCAGATTGTTGGCGGCGATGATTACCTCTTCTTTTACCCCGTAAAGCTCGGCGATACTGGACACGGTATCGCCTTCCTGGACATCGTGAACCGAGCCGACAGTGGTTAGTAATTCCAGTTTTTGTCCGGGGTAAATCAGGTGGGGATTGGTGATTCTATTCAACCGGACCAGGGTGGCAACATCGGTGTCGAAACGGGCGGCGATCGCAAAAAGGTAATCGCCGCGCTCAACAGTGTACTCCAGGAGCATGGGACGGGCTGACTGCCTGTGTTCGCTGATTAAAGCGGTATATCCCAGAAGTTGCAGGTAATATCGGGGGACGCTCCCTTCCGCATCAACTTTTTCTTCCTGTTCCATGGCAGCAGCTTTTTCCGGGGCGCCGGCAAAGGCCAGGCTCAAAACCAGGGCAGCCGTTACTGCCTTTAAAAACCCTGACATGGCTTTTCTTCTCCTTTTTTAGAGCTTGCACTATAGTCTGACATAAAAAAGGATAAAATATACATTTAGATCCGCCATGGAGGGGTTAAGCGGCCGGCCCAGAAAATCCTACAGGGTATGCATGTTGTTCAAAAAGTCCTCGTTATTTTTGGTCTGCCTTAGCTTATCCAACAGGATTTCCAGAAACTCGACGTTGGAAGTGGTCCCCATCGCCCTTCTGAGCGCCCACATCAGCTCAATCTTACGTTCATCCAACAGCAGCTCTTCGCGGCGGGTCCCGGAACGGGAGATATCAATCGCCGGGAAAATCCGGCGTTCGGAGATGCGCCGGTCCAGGTGCAGTTCCATATTGCCGGTGCCTTTAAACTCCTCGTAGATCACGTCGTCCATCCTGCTGCCGGTATCGATTAGCGATGTGGCGAGAATGGTAAGGCTGCCGCCTTCGTCGATATTGCGCGCCGCGCCAAAAAAACGCTTCGGCTTGTAAAACGCGGCGGGGTCGATGCCGCCGGAAAGAGTCCGCCCGCTGGGCGGGATTACCAGGTTATACGCCCGGGCCAAACGCGTAATGCTGTCCAGCAAAATGGCCACATCGCGTCCCTGCTCCACCAACCTCTGGGCCCGCTCCAGGACCAGTTCGGAGATACGGATATGATTCTCCGGTTTCTGGTCGAATGTCGAGCTGACCACATCGGCCTTGACGCTGCGCTCCATATCGGTAACCTCTTCCGGGCGCTCATCCACCAGCAAGATGATCAGTTCGACTTCGGGGTGGTTGGTGGAAATACTGTTGGCCAGCTGCTTCAAGAGAATTGTCTTGCCCGCTTTCGGAGGAGAAACGATCAGCCCCCGCTGGCCTTTGCCGATCGGGATTAAAAGGTCGATAATTCTTGTCGAAAGGATATGGGATGCGGTCTCCATGCGCAGCGCTTCCGTCGGGTGGACGGGGATCAGTGAAGTAAAACTGGGACGGCGCGTAAACTTCTCGGGGTCGCCGCCATTGATCTCTTCCACCTGGAGCAAGGCATAGTAGCGCTCGTTGTCTTTGGGCGGCCTGATGCGGCCCGCCACCATATCCCCATTGCGCAGGTTGAAACGGCGAATCTGGGAAGCGGAGATATAGATATCGTCATCGGAATAATAGTACTTCTGGCGGCGTAAAAAACCAAAGCCGTCGGTCATGATCTCCAGGAGCCCGGAAGCCGTATGCTGCTCCTCTTCAGTGCTGCTGAATAGCTTTGTCAAAGTTTCGATAATCTCCGGCTTGCGCATGGTTGAATGACCTTTGATTTCGTGTTCCCGGGCCAAACGGTGCAGCTCGCTCAAGGTCATCGTTTTCAAACTTTCAACATCCATAACTTACACCACCTTTGTTTAATTGCCGCCCGCTTTAAAAATGATATAAACCGCAGCTGCATAGCCGATTAATAAGATTACAGAATCGTAACCAATCCCGATCAGCTCCTTCTGTGATCTGTTGGCCAGGCCGATAATCATCACCGTCGTGAGCAGGATCACCATCACTGCTGAAAAGAGATGTGTCCCCGAAACAACCGCCAAAAGGGGCGCCGCGCCGTAAAACAGATCCACCCAAAACAATATAAACATGTTAAAAAAATTCGCCCCAAATACATTGGCCACCGCCATATCCAGCACCCCGAGCTTTACCGCCGTGATCGTGGTCACTGTTTCCGGCAGAGAGGTGGCTGCGGCGAGAAAAAATGAGCCGACAAAGGTGCGCCCCAGCCCTGTTTCCAGGGCAATCCGATCGGCGGCATCGGTCAGCAATACCCCCGCGCCGACAATCAAACCTGCCGCGAAGAGGTAATGCAGCAAAGCCCTTCCGGTAGAGGAAAGATCACGCCCTTTCCCGGCGGAACCGGCTTCTCCCGGAAAACGGTGTTTCTTTTCGTATTGAAAAAGCAACCTGCTGCCGAAAAGGTAAACCCCGGCGATGACAATGGTTTCAACACCCACCCGGCCGACAGGGACAAAAACAACTCCGGTCATAGCCGCGGCTGCCAGGGAAACCGCGATTACACTGAACGAGGCCGTTAACACATGACCGGGGTTGGCCCGGGAGGTCAAAGCGCCCCGCCTGCAGCTCAGATCGATTACGGCCAGCAGGGTCAGGTTATAGAGATTGCTTCCAAAAATATTTCCCACAGCCAGGTCCGGGGCGTCGATGAGAACCGCCCGGGAACTGGTTACCAGCTCCGGCAGCGAAGTCACCAGTGGAAGCAGCAGCGCGCCGGCCCAGGCCGTCCCGATATTCGTGTTTTGAGCGATAGTTTTGGCGCTGCGGGTCAACCTGTTGCCTGCCCAGATAATTGCCGCAGCGCTGAGGATAAACTGCATCCACGGCTCGGTCATCTTTGCTCCAATACACAATCTGCATGGTGGTTGCACTTCACAACCTGCAGGGAATGGAAGGTGAAAAATAGCTGCCAGTTCCTTAATACAGCAGGGGATTGAAGGAAATGGTTTTCACTCAAAACCGATCAAGAAAAATTATGTTCTTTACGGGGCGATATTATTCCCGCTGAGTTAAAATAAGGCTGCCCGGAGATAACCCGGCCCTTATTATTCTCTACCCGGCATCCCAATTCCTGCCGCCGCGCCATGAAATTCATGAATTATCGCCGCTTATTTTTCCAGCTCATACCGTAATGAAATTATGTAAATAGTGCCATACTAGAGCATTAATCTAATTTTACCGAAAAGAGGGGTTAAGGTGTCTTTTTTCCGCTGCCTATTGATTTTAATCTTTGTGCTGCTGCTGAGTATGTCCGGGAGTTTCGGATACCTTGTTTATACCATCGTTGAAATGCAAGAACTGCCTCCGGTGGAAAACGCCCTGACCACCCGGATTTATGACCAGAACGACAACCTGATCACAATGCGCTACGTGGAAAACAGGATCGAGGTGCCGCTTGATCAGATCTCAACCGATCTGGTCAAAGCCACTATTGCTGTTGAAGATAAGCGCTTCTACCAGCATCTTGGTTTCGACCTGGCCGGCGTGGGACGGGCCCTGCTGAACAACCTGCGCCGGAGGCAGGTAGACCAGGGAGGCAGCACGATTACACAGCAACTGGCTAAAAATCTATATCTTTCGCACGAACGGACATTTGCGCGTAAAGTGAAGGAGGCTATCTACACCATCCACCTGGAGCGCAACAATTCAAAAGAAGAACTCCTCGAAAAGTACCTCAATACCATTTATTACGGTCATGCCGCCTATGGCGCCGAAGCCGCAGCGCAAACCTATTTCGGCAAAAACGCAGCCTCGTTGACCCTGGCGGAATCCGCATTACTGGCCGGCCTGCCCCGGGGGCCCCTCTACTACTCACCCTTGATCAACAAAACAGCGGCGTTTCAGCGGCAAAGGACCGTCTTAAACCAGATGGCGGCCTGCGGTATGATCAATGAAGCGGAGAAGGAAGCCGCCCTGGCGGAAAACCTGCTCTTCCGGGAACCGGGCGAAGAAGAGTCCGCCTCTTACTTTGTCGATTACGTGATTAATATCGAACTGGCCTCCTTGTTCAATGGCGATTTAACCCCGGTTTACCACGGCGGGCTGCAGGTCTATACCACGCTGGACCCGGTGATGCAGCAGCTGGCCCAGGAAATTGTAGCCGCCATTCCCCGGCTCTACCTGGATCTCGAGGGGAAAAGCCAGCCCCAGGGGGCGCTGGTGGCGGTAGATCCCGAAACCGGTTACGTCAAAGCCATGGTCGGGGGCCGGGATTACAGCGAAACGAAACTGAACCGCGCCTTCTCACTTCGTTCTATCGGTTCTTCGTTTAAACCGTTCGTCTACGCCGCGGCGCTGGAAAACGGCTTGACCGTTTCAACGAAAGTGCTGTGCGCCCCGGTGGTCTTTGACGAGCCGGGCTTGCCTGAGCCCTACGAACCGACCGATTTTGGGGGAGGGTTCCACCACCGCGAACTGACCGTCCGGGAGGCCCTGGCCAGGTCGTGCAATATTACCGCCATCAAAACCCACGTGGCCATCGGCAGGGAAAAAGCGGTTGAAATGGCGGCGCGCCTGGGTATTTCCAAGCCCCTGAGCGGTTATTACTCTCTCCCCCTGGGAACGGTGGAGATCAGCCTGCTGGAACTGACCGCCGCTTATGCCGCCTTCGCCAACGGCGGTTACAGGGTGGAACCGATCCTGATCCGCAAGGTGGTGGACGCCAGCGGGAAAGTAATCCTGGAAAACCGCCCCCGGCGGGAAAAGGTGCTCGATGAAAAGATCGCTTTCCTGATTACCGATATGCTCAAAGATGTCGTGGCGGAAGGGGGGACTGCCAGCCAGGTTTCCGCCATTCTTACCCGGGCGGCCGCAGGGAAGTCCGGCACCTCGCAGGACAGTAAAAACGCTCATATGATCGGCTATACTCCCGCCCTGACCGCGGGACTTTATATCGGTGACGACCATGAAGCGCCGCTGGGGGCTACGGCGGGCCAGCTGGCCGCTCCTTTGTGGGCCAGGTTCATGGACGGGGCGCTTAGCGATAGCCCGCCGCGTGAATTCACCTTCCCCGATGGGATTATCCGGGTGCCCCTGTGCCCGGAAACCGGGATGCACAGCAACGGGTTCTGCCCGGAGCCTGCACGGTGGGAATACTTTATTGCAGGAAGCGAACCTGAACGGTGCCATCAATGCCGCCCTCTCCCGATCTGGATCCGGCCCCTGGCACCCTGGCTCACCGGGCACCGCTAGCGCTGGAGAAATGGATTGTAACCGGCCTCTTCACCGATCGTGGAAGCCGGGCCGTGCCCCGGGTAAATCACTGTTTGGGACGGCAGAACCAGCAGCTTTTCCCGGATACTTTTAATGAGCTGTTGAAAAGAGCCGCCGGCAAGGTCTGTCCGCCCGATCGAACCGGCGAAAAGGGTGTCACCGGTAAAAACAACCCCTTCCAGGCCAAGGCACACTCCTCCCCGCGTATGCCCGGGGGTTTCCATCACCCGGCACTCCAGCAGCCCGAAGGAAATGCGGTCCCCATCGCGGATCAGCCGGTCCGGATCAGGCTGCTTGCCAACTAAAACGCCCAACCCGAAGCCCGGGTTCCGGTAAAGATCGAGATCCTTTTCCGGCAGCAGGATCGGCACCTGCAGGGCTTCTTTTAACCGGGCATTGGCCCCGACATGATCCACGTGCCCGTGAGTATTGATAATGCATTTAACGGTTAGCCCCTGTTTTTTGATCTCCGCCAGGATGCGCCGCCCTTCCGCACCGGGATCGATCACGATCCCCTCGCCGGTTTTGGGACAACCTACCAGGTAACAGTTGGTGGCAAACATACTGACTTCGAGAGTTTGTAAAATCATGATCCGTACTCCTTTCTTGTTCAGCCGTTTCCGGCGGCTCCGCCGGGCCGGCCGCTACCCGTCCCAGAGCAGCACGGTCCGTACAGCGGGCAGAATATGCGTCAGGTCGCTGAGCAGCGGGGCAATCTGACGGCGTACAGGAGCGGGGCCGATTAAAAGGGCCGGTACGGAGTTCCCGGTATGTTCGCGGTGGGAAAGATCTTCCATGTTGCCGTGGTCGCTGGTCACAATCAGCAAAGATTCCGCCGGATCCAGGCCGGCTGCGGCTGAACCGAGAAAACGATCCAGGATCCCGATCACCTTGCCCGCTTCTTCCATGGAGCCAAGATGACCGGCCAGGTCGCTTAAAAAGTACTCAAACATCGTAAAGTCATAATCCCCGCTTAATTCAGCCAGCCTCTTCCCGGCCGCTTCGGGACTGATTTCCGGGACATCAAACCCCATCCGGCTTAAGAGGGCGTTGTTGATGTCCATATAGAGCGCCCGGCCTTCCCGTAAATCCTCCAGGTTTCGGAAAGGAAGGCCGGCGTAATAAGTGACCAGGGTCGAACACGAGTAGCGCCGCCCGGGCAGTCCCAACTTAAGCAGATGGAAAAAAGGCGGGCGGTAAGCGTTGATAAAAGCGCACCGGTAGCCCTCTTGGATGAACCGGCTGAAAATACCTTTTGCGGCAAGCAGTTTTCTTAACGTTTTGTTGGGAAACCCGTTCAGGTGGCAGCCGATCAGTCGAGGAGCGTTTTCTCCGGTAAAAATGGAGGCCTGGCCGGTTGCGCTCTGCGGCAGCCCCGGCACCCCGAGCAGGGCATCCAGGCCGAGCAAGGTAACCCGTTCATCGCTGTACCCGATCGCCTCTCTGGTCAGGGGCCTCCCTCCCAGGAGGGACGGCAGGTAACCGGTTTCAATAACGGTAAAGGGATTAATTGGAGATGGATCTCCCAGGCCAATCCCGTCAATAAAAACGAGCACTGCGCGCAAAAAGGGCCCTCCAATCCCCGGGGGAAAAAGGGGCGGGAAGCTCCCTCCCTTCAGCTGGCCGGTCCGGCTTTACATTTCGCCCAGGGTCGCAGTAAAAACGATTACTTTATCACCGCGCCTGACGGTAACGGTAATTGTCTCTCCCGGGTAATAGAACAACAAGGCGTCAAAAAGCTGCGCCTGGTAGTTGATCTCCTTTTCGCCGATGGCGATAATCACGTCACCGGCCTGGATACCGCTGGCTTCAGCAGCGCTTCCCTTGACAACCTCACGGATATGCACTCCCCGGTCGGAAGGCACCCCGGTGTGCCGGGAGAGGTCCTGCGGCAGCACGCCCAGCATGGATCGGCGCACCTTCCCGTGCTTCATCAGGTCTGAAGTCACGCGCTCAACGGTATTGCTCGGAATGGCAAAACCAATCCCTTCCACGCCCAGCTGGCTCACCTTGGCTGAATTGATCCCGATCATTTCCCCGCGCAGGTTTACCAGGGGCCCGCCGCTGTTGCCGCGGTTGATCCCGGCATCAGTCTGGATAAAAGTATGGGAATAATCACTGTCGGTGAGATCGACCTGCCTCTCCAGCGCGCTGATAATCCCTGCCGTGACTGTTTGCTGGAAAAATCCCAGGGGATTGCCGATGGCGAGCACCGTTTCGCCTACCCGAACCTTGCCGGAGTCACCCAGGGGAATGGAGGTAAGCTGGTGCGGCGGATCAATTTTTAATAAGGCCAGGTCTGTCCGACTGTCTTTCCCCACCAGGCGCGCCTGGTAACTTTCAGAGTTAGAAAACACGACCATGATCACGTCGGCCCCGTCCACGACATGATGGTTGGTGACGATATAACCGTCGGTGGTTATAACCACCCCCGAGCCGGAACCGCTTTGCACCAGGGTTTGCTGGCCGAAACGGGTCACATATTGGTGCCGGTTCACCCCGACCACCGCCGGCATCACCCGGCTGACCACATCCACAACAGCCAAATCCTGCCGGTATGGAGGCGGTTCTCGATCCGCAGGCCCGGGTTCCGGTTCAAACGGTGGAAGAGGCGACAGCTGCAGGATCGAAAAAACGAACAGGGCATAGACTAAAGCTCCTCCGATCAAGGCGCCCAGCAGCCCCATCAGCAAAGCGGCAACAGGTCCCGCGCCGCGCCGCGGCTGTTGGTAAAAACCGCCGGCAAAATGCATCCTTATTTTCTCCCTCCCGTTTCAACAGTGTACACGATTTTGGGACAGCCGTAAAGATAACTTCTTTAGGCTAAGTGGCTGCGGTCGTTGAACAGCTCCAGGCGGTACTCCCCCCGCTCCCGATCATACTTGAGCATGGAGAGGGAAGCCGGCGAAGGAGCGAAGGGCCAGCACCGCCTCGCTTCCAACCGCAGGGCGGAGGCGATTAAGGCGTTAATGAACCGGCCGTGGCTGACCAGGGCGATGCGCCGGCAAGAACGGAAGCGGCGGTCGATTTGATGAAGCAGCGTCCAGGCCCGCGCCTGGAGCCGGCGCGGCTTCTCTCCTCCGAAAAGGGATGTTTTCAGTCCCAACCCGCCCCGGGCTTGACCGGCCAGAGAAGGGTAGCGGTCGCGGATATCCTTCATAGTCATCCCCTCCAATAACCCCCATGAGCACTCCCGCAACAGCGGTGTTACGACCGGCTTGAGTCCCGTTTCACGGGCGATCATCAACGCCGTCTCCCAAGCCCGCTGCAGATCGCTGCTCAGCAAAAGTTCCAACCCCTGGCCGCCGAGACGGCGCGCCAGAAGCTCCGCCTCCCGCCGGCCCTGGGCGGAGAGCGGATAATCAAGCCAGCCCTGGATGCGGCCCGCCTGGTTGGCGGCGGTGGTCCCGTGGCGGATCAGCCAGATTTCCATCCTCTAAGATGGGCTGGAGAAGCTCCGGGGGTTTTGGTCGCGCACGCGCTTAAGGGAAGCCCCAAGCGAATTCAGTTTCTGTTCGAGATTTTCATAACCGCGGTAAATGTGCTCCGGTTCACTTAAAACGGTCTCCCCTTTCGCCATCAAGCCCGCGATTACCAGGGCGGCTCCGGCCCTTAAATCGGTGGCCTGGACCGGCGCTCCCGAAAGAAGCCTGCCTCCTTCCACTACCGCGGTCCTTCCTTCCACCTTAATCTGGGCCCCCATCCGCTTCAGTTCATCGACGTGGCGGAACCTTCCGTCAAAAACATTTTCTGTAATCACGGAGGTCCCTTCCGCCGCCGTCAGCAAAACCATGCCCAGGGGTTGAAGATCCGTCGGGAAACCGGGGTAGGGAAAGGTCTTCAAGTCAGAGGCGCGCAAGCTTTGCGTCCCTTTAACCCGGATCCGCTCCGGCTCCACTTCCACCTCTACACCCATTTCCCTGAGTTTGGCAGTTACCGCCTCCAGGTGCTTGGGGATCACATCCTCCACAACCACGTCGCCTCCGGTTGCCGCCGCGGCCAGCATGAAGGTGCCGGCCTCGATCCGGTCCGGGATGATCGTATGATCGACATCGCCGAACCGCGGCATCCCTTCAATCCTGATTACATCTGTTCCGGCGCCTTTTATGGAAGCGCCCATCGCATTTAAGAAGTTCGCCAGGTCAACTATTTCCGGTTCCTTGGCCGCGTTTTCCAATACCGTTTTCCCCTCTGCCGAGGCCGCCGCCAGCATCAGGTTAATCGTGGCGCCGACGCTGACCACATCCAGGTAAATATGGGCTCCGGCCAGTTTTTTGCCCGCAAGCTTAATTAAACCGTGCTCAATGTTGATTTTTGCTCCCAGCGCGGCGAAACCTTTAAGATGCTGGTCGATCGGGCGGGGCCCCAGATCGCACCCGCCGGGGACGGGGACTTCCGCCCTGCCGAAACGGGCCAGCAAGCTGCCCATCAAGTAATAAGAAGCGCGCATTTTTTTAACCAGGTTGTAAGGGGGGGTGAAACCGCGCAGGCGGGCAGGGTTGAACTCCAGCGCGTTACGGCCCCGCCGGCGGATATTGACACCAAGATCCTCCAGGATCCGGATCATCGTCCGGACATCGGTAATGTCCGGCAGGTTCTGCAGGGTTACTTTTCCCGTAGACAAAATCAATGACGGCAAGACGGCCACGGAGGCGTTTTTGGAGCCGCTTATTTTGACCTGGCCGCAAAGCCTTTTTCGACCCCGCACAATAATTTTTTCCATTTTATTCTCCCATTAGTCATTTAATTAACGCTGTGCGCCTAAAGGTCCTCCAAATTGCCGGTAAAGGCGTTCACAAAAAATTCACATTGATCATCGGTAAGAAAACGCCAAACCGGGGGAACCTCCCATTTTTCAGCATTATATTCCCGGCTGAAAAACCCCAATTCCGCTTTCACGATCCGCCGCGGCAGCGGACTTGGGCCGAGCTCTTCCACCAGCCTGAGCAACGCCTCGGTTACAGGGATCACCTCCATTTTCCGTTCGAGGGGACTTTCAAGCGGTTCCAGCCAGTAAAGCTCGATGGCGGTAACCCGCTCTCCCTCCACTGTAACTTTTAAATAACCTGCAAAGAGCGGTGTCCCGTGGTAATTTTGGTAGTAGTGCACCGTAAGGCGATTTGGCGTTCTTTCAACATAATTAAATTGAGCCTGCGCCTGCTTTAGGCCCTGCCCGAGGAGGAAATCATCCACCGCGAGCAGAAGCTTCCGCTCTTCCAACCCGGAGCTGCCTTCCGCCAAATACTCGCCGGGTTCAAAAAAGATCTGGATCAACCCGCTGGGGTAAACCTTGACTTCGCGGCCCTGGCCCCGGTAGAGCAACGCATCTTCCAGCTGGACCGGGTGCGGCAAAATCCCGGTAATCCGGCTGACGATCTCCGCCTGCTTATCCAGGCAGGGCGATACCGTTAAAAAAGCGCTGGTCTGAACGGTACGGCAAATCACGGCGTCGATAAAGTAATTCTGCCCGGCCAACTTGGCCTCGGTTCTCCGAAGCTCCTCTTTGCTGACAGCCACCCGGGCCAGCCTCAAGGCGTCCGACCAAAACAGGTGGTAGCCGAGAAAAAGATTCAGGCCGAGAAAAACAAAAATAAAGATCGATTTGGCCCGTTCCAGGTTCACGGTGCAATCTCCTCCAGCAGGGTCAAATCCGAAGCCTTCAGCAGCAGCAACGTTCCACTGAGCCGGATCGCCCAAACGGGAACGCCGCGGAGCTGAAAAACGGAATCGTTAACCCGGAAAGCGAGCCCCATCTCCTCCAATACCAGATTCTCCGTTCCTTTTTCCGTATGGAGATAAACCGCCGCCGCTTGCAAAGCTTCAAGGTAGTGTGCGGTTGTAAAAGGGCTTCCGGCAAAGTAAAGCGGCTCACAGAGATTTCGCTGGTACTCGACCAGGCCCCCGTCATTGAAAAACATGGTTGCATGCGCCTTCCCCAGGAGCGGGTAACCGGAAAAATACGAACGCCATTGGGTGCAGTAAATTTCTTGCGGCGGTACATTTTTTTTCACCAGGGCAATGCTCTCCAAACGCAGGGTTTCAGGCCAGCCCCCGTAATAACCGATCAACCTGCTCACGGTATTCAGGGCTGATACGTAGGTAAGGGTGGCGGGTTCCTGCGCCAGTTGGGGATGCCAGTAATCCAGCCCCCGGCTCAACCGCAAACCTTTTTCGCCGTCGGTGTAAATTAAGGACCTGTCCCTTTCTTCGATCACCCGCACCAGGCTGCGGTTGACAAAGAAGGTGTTTAAGAGAAGCTCTTGATCCAGGCGTTCCTGTTTCAAAGCAAGCTCTGCCAGCTGCACCGGGACGCCGGGGACATAAATCCCCTCCGTGATTGACACCTTTAGTCCCGGGCCAAGTTGCAGCTCCCCGGGGCTGAGGCGGAGGTAAGGCGCCCGGCCTGCCGGCGAAACACTGTTGCAGAGTTCGTAAAGCAAGGCGGCCTGATCCGGAGGGAAAAGAAAAGCCTCCGCCTCGCCTTTTCCGGGTTCTCTGGCCACGATCCAGGCTTTATCTTCCAGATGCCGGAGTTCGATTTGCTCCAATACGCGGAAGCGGCTGTCAATAAGCCACGGCGTACCCGGGCCGACCGGCAGCACAGGGGAGAACTGCACGGTCAAAAGAACCCTGCTATCCTCCGGCGGCGTCCCGGTGAGGGCGGAACCGGATCCCTCCCCCTGCATAGCCGCAGAAACACTGTCCCAGACGAGATGAAAATCACGATCCCCCTCCCGGAGGTGGTAGAGTTCTTCTTTCCGGTGCACAAAAATGCGCTGTGGAGTAATTATCTCTGCCAACGGGCGCGGCTTTTCGAAATATACCGGTTCATCGAGTTTTTCATCAATCACTGCCGCGGTCATCCGGCCGTACCAAAGCTGGTAAGTTAAAAAGAGGCTCAAGGCAACCAGAAAAACGAGCAAGAAACTTTTAAGGCGTCCATGCACCGCCTCCGCGCCCCCTTTCCGCAGCCCGGGGGAGGGTAAACCAAACTTTCGTGCCGCTCCCCGGTTCGCTTTCAATCCAGATCCTCCCGCCGTGCGCCTCTACAACTTTGCGGGCGATCGAGAGGCCCAGTCCTGAACCGCCGAAGTCTCTGGAGCGCGTCTTTTCAACCCGGTAAAACCGCTCAAAGACACGCTGCAAATCCTCGGGTGGTATCCCGACCCCGTCGTCGGCGACGAGAACCCTGATCGTCTCTCCTTCCAGCGCGGCGCTGATCTCCACTTTCCCACCGGAGAGGGTATATTTAATGGCATTGTTTAAAACATTGGAAAATACCTGCATCACCTTGTCCCGGTCTACCAGAGCGGGGGGAAGAGCGGCAGGGAACGCAACCCTGATCTCCGGCACTTCGACTCCCAGCTTCTGCCTGCATTGATCCACCGCCTCGGCGGCCAGTTCGTTTAAGTCTACTACTGTTTTATGCCATTCAACCTGGCTGTAGTCCAGTTGAGAAAGATCCAGCAGATCTTTGACCATGCTGACCATGCGCTCCGTTTCCCGTTGCACGACCTGTAAAAAGCGGTAACGGACTGCCGGCTCCTCAACGGCCCCATCCAGGAGCGTTTCCACATAGCTTTTTACTGCGGCCAGGGGTGTGCGCAGTTCGTGGGAAACGTCGGCCACAAATTCCTGCTGCCGCAGGGCCAACTCTCTCTCCCTGGTTATATCGTGCAGCACCATCAGCGTCCCGTCCAGTTTTCCTTGTTCTTCATTAAACCGGGCCAGTTTAACCTGCAAAATGCAGTGTGGCTGATCACGGGTCACCTCCACTGTCAGCGGTTTCTGCCGGCGGAGAAAGCGGCGCAGCGCGTCGGAACCGGTAAGCTCTTTCAACAGATATAACCCGGAGCGCCCCGGCAACGGGCTTTTTAGATGCAGGGCCTGCAGCAGCGCCCGGGCGGCGGGATTAATCTGGATCAACCGCCCTTTCCCATCAAGAGCGATCACCCCGTCACTCATGTTGTTGATGATCGCTTCGACCTTGCTCTTTTCGGAAGAGATCTCCCTGATGTTGTAGCTTAACCGGTCCGCCAGGTAATTGAACGCTTCCCCCAGCTGGCCGATTTCGTCCAACGCCTGAATCTTGATCTTTTTTGAATAATCGCCGCCGGCCATCGAATTGGCCTGATTGGTCACGGCCTGAATCGGCGCGGTGATGGTCCTGGTTAAAACGATCCCCAGCAGGAAACTGATCAAGAGAGACAGGCCCGCCCCGGTGAGAAGAATTATTTTTACCTCGCCGAGGGTAGCGTCAACATTTTTCAAAGAGCCGCTCAGGTAGATGATGCCGTAATTGTTCCTCTCCTCTTGGATGGGAAAAGCGAGGTAATAACGCCTTTCCTGGCCCCCCGGATCGAATCGGACTGCGTCGCTGGAGCGGCCGGCAATGGCCCTCGTAATTTCATCCCTGATCAGGCGGCGGCCGATCAGGGCCTGGTTCCCGGAAGTCCCGATCACATGGGCGTAGCGATCCAGGACTGTTATTTCCATCTCATGCAACCCTCCAAACTGCCGTACCAGGTGAGCGATGTCTTCAGAAGACCCGTGCACATCCTGAAGCCGGGGCACCAGAAAAGCCTCCAGGAGCCTGGCCTGGCTCTCCAGGCCTGTCTTATAATTATTCAGGTAATACTGCTCCAAAGACTGGACCAGGTAGACGCTGATTAACTGCAGGGTAAAAAGAAGCAGCAGGGAATAGATCAGGACAATCTTCCACTGGAGGCTTTTAAAAATGTTCCCTCCGCCTGAAATAATAACCGACACCCCTTTTGGTATGGATATATTCCGGCGCAGTCGGATTAAGCTCCAGCTTTTCCCGCAGCCGCCGGACCGCGACGTCGACCGTGCGCTCATCGCCGATATAGTCATAACCCCAAACCAGGTTCAAAAGCTGCTGACGGTTAAAAATATGCCCGGGGCGCTGCATCAGCTCGACCAGCAGTGTAAATTCGCGGTGCGTCAGTTCCACCGCTTTGCCCCGGTTGGAAACCTCCATCTTGTCCAGATCGACGACAAGGTTGCCGTGGAACAGCCGCTTGGAGTCACCGGCCGCCCGGGCTGTCACGCGGCTGCGCCTTAAAATGGCCTTTACCCGGGCTGAAATTTCCCGGGCGCTGAAAGGCTTGGTCACATAATCGTCCGCGCCCAACTCCAGCCCCAGCACTTTATCCAACTCCGTTTCTTTGGCGGTCAGCATAATAATCGGTGTTTCTTTCACCGCCCGGATTTCGCGGCAGACCGTAAAGCCGTCTTTCTTTGGCAGCATAATGTCCAGAATAATCAGGTCCGGCGCATCCTGTTTCACCCGGCGCAGCGCCTCTTCGCCGTCAAAAGCGAGGAGAACCGTAAACCCTTCCCTTTCCAGGTTGTATTTTAAAATTTCAGCGAGCGGGCGTTCATCATCAACGACCAGAATGGTAGGGGCCACCTTTGCCATGCACTCCCGTAAAATTAGTAACGTTATCACTTCGACTTTCCCGGCTTAAATCCTGCCTGGTTCAGATATTGGAGAATTCAGCAATCAGAATTCGGAATGCCCGAGAAGCTAAACTGTTTCAGCATTGGGCCTTGCGTGCAGCACGCCGCGCCACGGCATTCCGGCTCCTGCCTTCTGACTTCTGAATGCTGTGTTAAATAATAGAGCCCTTTCCTGAAGGAAAGGGCTCCCATCCTGGTTAAATTAAGGTTACGGCCTGAAGAAAGATAGCGGATCCAGCGCGGTGTGTTCATTCCAGGCGCCGCTCCACCTGCCCGAGCCGTTGTCACGGCGGATTTCAAAATGAAGGTGAGACCCGCTGGAGTTTCCCGTGGAACCAACCCTGGCGATAACCTGCCCTTTTTCAACCACATCGCCCGGCCTGACGAGATTGGCGCTGTGATGCAAATACAGCGTCCAGTAATCGCCGTGATAGATTACGACATAATATCCCGGCATGTATCCATATTCGGATACGATTACAACACCTTTGTCCGCTGCCAAAACAGGCGTGCCCGTAACCGCGCCAATATCAATACCGTAATGAAACTGGCCCCAACGCCATCCAAACCCTGAAGTTAAACCGCCGCCTTGCAGCGGCCAGATAAACCGCCCCGTCCCCATGGAAGGAACGCGGGCGGTACCCCGTTCGAGTACCTGGGTCGTAGGATGCTCCAGGATATCTTCGGATATTTTTTGCCGGGCAATTTCCCTGCCGTTTTCCCTGGTTACATGGTAGACAACCTGTTTGCGGCCGTTTTTCCCGGGCACGGCAACCCTGCTCTGGACATACCACAAGTTGTTAGTGTATGTATAAGCGGTACTGAAGGGGATCGCCTCAATGGCGGTAACCTCCTCCACGGTCTGCACATGCACCAGCGGTATGGCCGCCGTGTCGCCCTGCCCGGATGCCTCCGGTGAGCCCCCGCGGCTCGCCAACCGGAGCCTTTCCGGGTAAGCCCCCCCCGCCAGTAAAAGCGCGGCCACCTCTTCCGCCGGGCGAACCAGCTCCGGGCAGACACTGCAGGGGTTACCGGCGATCTCCTCAACCAGAAATACCTCCAGCAGCTTAATATGCTCGGCTGTACGGACATAAGCACTGCTCAACAGCCCGATAATCGTCGCGATATCTTCTTCAGAAGCCACAGGCAGCACCGGCACCGCATCCACCGTCACCATGTAGGCGCCGGTAACGAGTGTAATTTTTTCGCGCAGGGCCTCCTTGGCCTTGACGGCATCTTCTTCACACCCGGGCCGGTATTCCCTGAGCAGCGCTATTTGCTGTTCCGGTTCTACCTTCATCCCGTAAAGAGAGCCGCAGCGCTCCATCAAGTCGGCAATGAACCTTTCGATTTCCCCGGCATCCCGGACCAGTCCCACTTCTTGATCGTTCAGGTAAACAACGAAAATAAAACTGCGCCAATAATGATGGAGGCCAAGCGTTCCTCCGGCAGTGACAGCGGCGATCAGCAGGTAAACCGCCCAATGCAGGGTTTTTCCCTTTAACCAGAGCTGCAGCTTTCTAATCTCGCTGTAGCGGTAGGCCCGGCGCAAAGCCGCCGCCAGGGGTTCCAACCGCGAGGAGATATCCCGGTTCCGCATCGTTATCCTCCTTTGGCCGGCCGGAAAGAGATACGGAGAAGAAAATTGTTAAGGATTACGACTCTTCCTTAACAATTTTTAATAATCTTTTTATAAATTCTGTATAAATTTAAAACTTCCTTCCCGGCCAGGAAAAATATTTCCTTGCTGCCAAAGGTTGCGCCAAGAGTTTTCTTCTACCTCCCGCCAATGCTTAATGGTTATAATTGACTATCTTGCGGCAATTTATCCAGGGGCGTGCAGCCGCCGCAGGATCTCCCGGGAGGCCACCACACCCGAAGCCGAAGCCTGGATCAGGCCCCTGGTTACACCGGCTCCGTCGCCGACGGCAAATAGATTGGCGATGGCGGTCTCCAGGTTTTTGCTCAAAGAAAGCCGGAAAGAATAGAATTTGACTTCGACGCCGTAAAGCAGGGTATGCCGCGCATTAACCCCCGGGGCCAGTTTGTCCAAAGCCTCCAGCATTTCAATAATCGCCAGCAGGTGCCGGTAAGGCAGAACCAGGCTCAAGTCGCCGGGGGTGGCTTCAGCCAGGGTCGGCTGGACCAAGCCGCGGCGGATGCGCTCCGCTGTTGAGCGCCGGCCCATCATTAAGTCACCCAGCCGTTGGACCATCACCCCGTCACCCAGCATATTGGCCAGGCTGGCAATATATTTGCCGTAACGGATCGGCTCATTGAACGGGTCGGTAAAAGTCTTGCTGACCAGCAGGGCAAAGTTGGTGTTGTCCGTCTTTTTTTCGGCATAACTGTGCCCGTTGACGGTGATCAGGCCTTCGTTGTTTTCTGTAACCACCACGCCGTAAGGGTTCATGCAAAAAGTACGCACGCGGTCATCAAATGAACGGGAAAAATAGATTAGCTTCGATTCGTATACCCGGCTGGTCAGGTGTTCCATGAGTACTGCCGGCACCTCCACCCGGACCCCGATGTCGACGGGGTTGTTCACCCCTTTCAAACCCAGGCGGACGGATTCACGGTGAATCCACTCGGCCCCGGTCCGCCCGGGTCCGCAAACCACATAGTCGGCTTCAACTGTTTGTCCGGTGTCCAGTTTTACCCCCGTGACCTTTTGCCCGTTACAGGAAATTTCAGATACTTCGCTCCCTGTAGCGATGTCAACCTTTTTTTCCAGGGCCTGGTACATCCTTTCCAACACCCGGTAGCAGTTCTCCGTACCCAGGTGCCTGATCCGGGCCGGGATCAGGCTTAAACCCGCCGCCGCCGCGTGGCGCTGCATCTCTTTAACGGCCTCGGTATCGGCGCCAAACAGGGTTTGGGTGGCGCCGAAAGAAAGGTAGGTTTCATCCACGTAACGGATCATCGCCTCGATCGACGGCAAGTCCATGTACTCATTGAGGAAACCGCCAAACGCCGGAGTCAGGGTAAGCTTCCCGTCGCTGAAAGCGCCGGCGCCCCCCCAGCCGCAGGTGACGGCACAGGGGTGGCAGCGGATACAGCAGCCGTACTCGCCTTGGGTGGCGCAGCGCCGTTTTTCCAGGGCGGAACCCTTGTCCAGCAGCAATATGCTCGCCTCGCTGTGCCGGCTCAACTCGAGCGCAGTAAAGATGCCGGCAGGGCCGGCACCGATGATGATGACGTCGTATTTTTGCTTGGCCATGCTTTCACCTCTTTAATGGTCCCGCACTTCATCCTTATACTCTTCGCGGGCAACGTTGGCAAACATGTTGAAGCGGTCATGGAAAACCAGCTCGATCTCACCGGTGGGCCCGTTTCGCTGCTTGGCCACGATAATTTCGGCAATGTTCCCCTTTTTTGACTCTTTTTTATAATAATAGGCGTCCCTGTAGATGAAAAGCACCACATCGGCGTTGGCCTCGATCCCGCCCGATTCCATAAGGTCGCTTAAGATCGGCAGGGGAGGGGTCCTTTTTTCCACAGCCCGGCTCAACTGCGACAGCGCCACCACCGGGATATTCAGCTCCTTGGCCAGCGCTTTAAGCGAACGGGATATCTCCGACAGCTCTTGCTGCCGGTTTTCCGACCGGCTGTAACCGCGCATGAGCTGAAGGTAGTCGACAAAAACGGCGTCCAGCCCTTTATCCGCTTTCAACCGGCGCGCCTTGGCCCGGATCTCCATTACCGAGAGGGAAGCCGTATCGTCAACATAAAGGGATGCTTCGCTCAAGGGGCCGACCGCCCGGGTCAGCTTTTGCCAGTCTTCCTGCGTCAGATAACCCTTGCGCAAATTCTGGGCATCGATCCGCGCCTGGGCGCAAAGCAGGCGCTGGGCCAGCTGGTCTTTGGACATCTCCATGCTGAAAAACGCCGCCGTTTTCTTTTCTTTAACCGTGATATGCTGGGCCATATTTAAGGCCAGGGTAGTCTTCCCCATGCTGGGCCTGGCGGCGATAACGATTAGATCGGCGCTTTGCAGTCCCGCGGTCATATGATCCAGATCGGTAAAGCCTGAGGGGAGGCCGGTTACCCCTTTTTTATTGTCGAACAGCTGTTCGATCCGGTCCCATGTCTGAACCAGGACGTCTTTCAAAGGAGAAAAACCCTGGTGCGTGCCTTGCCGCCCGATTTCAAATATCTGCTGCTCCGCCTCATCCAGGAATTCTTCAACATCGGGAGGACCTTCGTAACAGCGGGAGACAATCCCGGTGGCCGTATGGATCAGCGAACGCAGCACCGCCCTTTCATGGACGATTTGGGCGTAATAGCGCACGTTGGCGGCCGTAGGAACGGCCCCGGCCAGGGTGCCCAGGTAAGAAATCCCGCCAACCTCGTCCAGGCAGCGGCGGCGTTGCAGTTCGTCGGAAAGGGTTACCAGGTCCACCGGCTCCCCCTTTTCACTTAAAGCGATAATCGCCTCAAAAATTTTTTGATGGGCGGTCCGGTAAAAATCCCGCTCCGCCAAAAGCTCCGCCGCAATATAAACGGCATCCTTCTCAATAATCATCGAGCCCAGCACCGACTGTTCGGCCTCCAGGTTCTGGGGAGGGATTCTCTCACCGGTTACAACCACGGGCTGAACCCTCCTTAAAAAAAAGTTTACCCAGGGCGGCCCGGTGGAAAAAATGGGGAAGCAGGTCGGATACTTCCCGGGCGGGGACAATTTTCATATCGGGGAAACACTTGGCGCTTTCATCCTTATTCTCCTCCGGAACCAGGACCTTCTTGATGTTGGCCAGGCGGGCGCCATAAATCTTTTCCGTCAGTCCTCCCACCGGTTTCATCAACCCGCGCAGGGAAAGTTCACCGGTAATCGCGCAATCCTGCCGTACCGGTAAATGCTTGATCGCGCTGAGGATAGCGATAAAAATGGCCGCCCCGGCGGACGGGCCGTTAACATTTCCTCCGCCGACCACGTTCAGATGCAAGTCGAAGTCCTGGATCTCCAGGCCTGACAGCCGCCGCAGCACCGTGGCCGCCACAAAAACCGAATCACGGGTCATCAAGCCGGCGGTTTCGTTGAAGCGCAGGCTCCCCTTACCCGGCCCTGCAGCGGGGAATGCAACCGCCTCGATTTCCAGAACGGTTCCGGTGAAGCCGTGCACCCCCAGGGCGAACACTCTTCCTATTTCCGCTTTCTCGCCGGCCCGGGCCGGGCTCAACGGGTAAAGGCGGTTGCTCCGGATCACCTCCTGCATCAACCTGGTCCTGATCAGGCATGTTTGCTTGCGCCCTTCCTTGCCCTGCTCCTCGTAAAGCGCCCTGCCGAATCCGTCAACCAGGAGGTTTACCGCCTGCCGTCCTTCGCTGGTATACCGGCTGATTAATTCCGCGACGGCAGGCTCGATCTTGATTTTTAGCCGGCCCGCGGCGGCGAACACGATGGCTTCGATCTCCGCGGGGGTAAGCGGTTCGAAATACACCGCCGAACAACGTGAACGCAGGGCGGGGGAAATGGCTTCGGGGGGACGCGTAGTCGCCCCGATCAAGATAAAATCGGCGGGGGCCCCTTTCTCGAAAAGCATTTTAATGTACTTGGGCACCTGTGGATCCAGGGGATCGTAATAGGCGGAATCAAAGATTACTCTTTTGTCTTCCAGCACCTTTAAAAGCTTGCTCTGCAGGCTTAAGTCCATCTCCCCGATTTCATCGATAAAAAGAATCCCCCCGTGCGCCTCGGAGACAAGGCCAAGCTTGGGTTCGGGAACCCCTCCTTCAATAAGGTCCCGCCGCGCGCCCTGGTAAATGGGATCGTGGACGGAACCGATCAGGGGATTGGCGATTTCCCGGGGGTCCCACCGGAGGGTGGTGCCGTCTACTTCCACGAAGGGAGCTTCTGCGGCAAACGGCGCATACTTGATGGTTTTAACATGCTGCAAGGCCAGCCGGGCCGCGGTGGTCTTCCCCACTCCCGGCGGCCCGTAAAGAATGATATGCTGCGGATGGGGAGAGGCCAGCTTCGAAACCAGGGCGGCAACTCCTTTTTCCTGGCCGACAATCTCCTCGAGGCTGGCCGGGCGCAACAGTTCAAGGGCGGAACGGGACAGCTCCAGGGCAAACTTCTTTTCGGTTAGGGCGTATTTCTTTAAAGTCTGTGAATTTTCCACGCCGCCGACTTCTTTGATCACCTGCCGCTTTATTTCCTGCAGGTAATCCTCGTGCCTCTCCTCGATTCTCATTTTAATTTTATGCTCGAGCGATTCTTCCAGGCTGCGGCGGGCCAACCGTTCCGCCAGGATCTCCTCCAACTCCGCAATCACGGCGGGGATGTTCTCTTCAGGAGGAGGATCCGCCAGGGTCGGGTTTTCCAATATCAACCGCTGCAAGCCGAGAAGGCGCTGCGCTGGCTTGCGGGAGCGGATCAAAGCCAGCGCTTCCAGCTTTCCCGCCTTAAGGACCATCTTTTCAGTGCCGTAAATATCGTTGACCATATCGATTAGCGCGTTAAGCTGCCGCTGCAGTTCCATTTTCATGACAGCACTATTCCTCCCGCCCGTCCTTTTCCACGCGCACGACAACCGTGGCCTTGACGCCCGTTTGCAGTTTTACCGTAATCTCATACCGCCCGAGGGACTTAATCGGTTCTTCCATGGCGATCTTTTTCTTTTCGACGGCGAACCCCTGCCGGCTGAGCGCCGCCGCGATTTCCGCGGCGGTAACGGAGCCGAAAAGGCGGCCGCCTTCACCGGCGGCCTGTCGAAAAACCAGCTCTTTGCCGTCCAAACGGGAGGCCTGGTCCCGGTTTTGCGCCTCCACCCGCTGCCGCTTTTGCCGTTCGGCGGCATCCCTTTGCTGCCGATCTTTCAAAAGCCGGGGTGTCGCCTCCTCGGCCAGGCCGCGCGGCAAAAGCAAGTTGCGGGCGTAGCCTTCGGCTACCTCTTTGACCTCCCCCTTTTTTCCCAGATTGGGGACATCCTGCTTCAGGATTACTTTCATGATCAAACCCACCCTTTAAGGTTTTGCCGCGCAAAGTTTCACTGAAGGCGGCGGCCTGCAGTTTGCCGGTTATTCGGCAAGCGCTTATTTTAATTCGCGTCTCCCGCCAGTCGATCCTTCTTTTTCCCGGCAGCTAAAAAACGGCGCCGGGGACAAATGCCTCCAGCACCGTTAGATGAAGATCTCCTGGGGCTTTTATTCAGAGGTGAACGGCAGTAAGGCCATAATCCTGGCCCTCTTTACCGCCTGGGTCAGCTGGCGCTGATGCCGGGCACAGTTCCCGGAAATACGCCGTGGCAAGATCTTGCCTCTTTCCGTGATAAAACGCTTTAGTTTTTCAAACTGCTTGTAATCAACGGCTTCGATTTTGTCCACGCAGAAACTGCAGATCTTTTTTTTCGGTTTACGCCCTTTGTCGCGTTTCAAACAAAAATCCTCCTCGTATTAAAAGGGTATGTCGTCTTCACTGACGTTCATCTCTTCACCGGGCAAATCACCAAGTTCGCCTCTTCCTTCTTGTTCGCCGCGCGCCCACTCAAGGAACTTTACCTGGTCGGCGACCACTTCAGAAACGGTCTTTTTGCTGCCCTGGCTGTCCTCGTAACTGCGAATCTGCAAGCGTCCGGCTACCGCAACGAGAAGCCCTTTGCGAAGATGATTGGCACAGGCTTCAGCTTGTTTGCGCCAGGTCACAATTCGAATAAAATCCGTTTCTCTTTCACCTTGCTGGTTGACAAAGGGGCGATCAACGGCCAGGGAAAAAGTAGTAACCGCCACCCCGTTGCCCGGCGTGTAACGCAGTTCCGGATCACGAGTTAAACGACCGATCAGCACAACCTGGTTAAGCATGTCATGCACCGCCTTTTGATAATTTGACCAGCCTGCTTACTGGCCTTCCCGTGTGATCATAAAGCGGATTACTTCGTCGTTAACCCGGAAGAAATGCTCCAATTCGGGGATAATCTCATGGGATCCGGTAAACTGAAGCAGCAAATAGTGCCCTTCGTTGAGTTTATTAACCTCGTAAGCCAGCTTCCGTCTTCCCCAATCGTCAACGTTGCCGATTTCTCCTCCGAGATTCTTGATCACGGACTGAAGGTTGTTGATTACTTCTTCTTCCGCTTCACTCTCAAGTTCGGGCCGGAGAATAAACATGGTTTCATAAACAGCCATCATGATTTCACCTCCCTCTGGACTAACGGCCCCGCATGAACGGAGCAGGGACAGCCATGAATATGATAGCATATTTCACTTTTCCGGGCAAGCTAGCTGGCTACCTGGCAGTGCTGACGCATGCCCCGCTAAAAAAAAGAGTTAAGCCGCCAGCGCATACCAATATATGTATTTAACGCTTGAACTACCGGTTTAACGCCTTC
>JAGUZX010000118.1 GCA_020060545.1 Desulfovibrio sp.
CGGCACGACCCTGCCGGGCCGGGCCGCCCTGCGGCTGTCGCCGGAAATACTGCCTTTCCTGGCGCACCAGCTTACCCGGGGCAGCCTGATTGTCACCGGCACCAACGGTAAAACAACGACATCGTACCTGCTGAGCGGCATCTTGAAGCAGGCCGGTTACAAATGCGTGCACAACCAGTCCGGCTCAAACATGTCCTGGGGAGTGGTCTCTTCCCTGATCGGGACGAGTACCTGGGGCGCCAGGCTGCCGGGCGATTTCGGCGTCATGGAAGTCGACGAAGGGGCTTTCCCGGAAGTGGTGCAAAAAGTCCGGCCCCGGGGGGCCGTTGTAACCAATATCTTCCGCGACCAGCTGGACCGCTACGGAGAAGTGGACCACATCCAGAAAACAATCCAGCGGGGGCTGGACGCGCTCCCGCCGGACGGTTTCCAGGTGCTGAACGCCGACGACCCCTCCCTGACCAGCATCCGGAGCGGCTGGCCGGGTAAAAGGTATTACTACGGCCTGGAGCTCGCCCTGCCCCCGGACCGCTTTCAAAATACGGCCCGGGACATCAAGTCGTGCCCTCTCTGCCACCACAAGCTGCATTACGAGCAGGTTTACTTCGCCCACCTGGGCCGTTACAGCTGCCCTTCCTGCGATTTTCGCCGCCCCGAGCCCGACGTAAAGCTGGTGGGGCGCACCTATACCCCGGATGGCGGCACGCTCCTGGAGCTGCGCCTGCGGGGCGAACCGCTGCAGGCACTCTACCCGCTCATGGGCACCTACAACCTTTACAACGCCCTGGCCGGCATCACCGGCGCCCACGCCCTCGGGATCGCCCCCGCCGCCATCGGGGAGGCGCTGGAAAAAGCAACCCCCTCCTTCGGCCGGATGGAGCGCTTTCTCCTGGACGGGCGCACCCTGTTAATGGCGCTGATCAAAAACCCGGTCGGGGCCAACGAGGTAATGCGCACCTTGATTGAAAGAGACACCGCGATCCACATGCTGATCGCAATCAATGATCGCCTGGCCGACGGCACCGATGTATCCTGGCTCTGGGACGCCGACTTCGAGCAGCTGGCCGGGATCCGGGAGCACCTCTCCACCGTGGTCGTATCCGGCATCCGGGGATGGGACATGGCCGTCCGGCTAAAATATGCCGGGATCGACCCGGCGCAGATTAAGGTGGAAGAAAACATGAGAGAAGCGATCCGTTGCGCCGTCGACCTTACCCCCCCGGGCGAAATCCTGTTTATCCTGCCGACGTACACGGCTATGCTCGAAATGCGCGGCATTTTGAATGCGATGGGCGTGGGAAAACCTTACTGGGAGGTTTCTTAAATTGGCCGCCATCAACATCTGCCACCTCTACCCCGAACACCTGAACCTGTACGGCGACCGGGGCAATGTCCTCGCCCTCTGCCGGCGGGCCCGCTGGCACGGGCTCCCGGTCAATTTAGTCCCGGTCCAGCCCGGTGAACGCGTCGACTTCGCCTGGTGCGACCTCCTGTTCATGGGCGGCGGCCAGGACTACGAGCAGAAGCTGGTGGCAGGCGACCTGAAAGGGCGGCGCCGCGAGATGCTCGAGGCGATCGAACAGGGCATGGTGATCCTGGCCATCTGCGGCTCCTACCAGCTCCTCGGCCAATACTACGCCACCTTCCAGGGGGACCGCATTCCGGGCCTGGAAATCCTTGATCTGTACACGCAGGCGGGGCGCAGGCGCATGATCGGCAACATCGTCACCCGCTGCTCCCTCTGGGACCCACCCCGCACCCTGGTCGGCTTTGAAAACCACGCCGGGCGCACCTTTCTCGGGCCGTCGCTGCGGCCCCTGGGGGAAGTGCTCAGCGGCCATGGCAACAACGGCGAGGATAAAACCGAGGGAGTGGTCTACAAGAATGTCATCGGGACCTACCTGCACGGCTCGCTCCTGCCGAAAAACCCGTGGCTGGCGGATTTCCTGCTCGAGAAAGCCCTCTCCTACCGCAACCAGCACTTCACCCTGCGCGCCCTCGACGAAACCGTGGAGGCGCAAGCCCACCGCGCCGCCATCCGGCTGACCAAAACCCGGTGGCAGAAACTGCTCAGCGGCGCCCGCAAAAACTGATACCCGGTTAGTTCATTTGGTGCCTGGCACCGGATGAACTTTTCAGTTCATTTTTGGTGCCTGGCACCTAAGTTCATTTTATTGCCCCAGATCGCCCGCGCCGAGCGGTTCTTCCCAGATATAGTGGCCGTCGCACCAGGGGTCGCCGTTTACCAGGACCTGGATTTTGTCTATCTCCGGAAACTGGACGGCGGTGTGGACCATGGACTGGATGAAGATCGCCCCCCCGAGAGTGCCTCCCGGGCTGTCGGTGAGCGCCTCCGGCGAAAGTTCAATTACGGCGGTTTTTTTATGGATTTCGATATTGACAATCTTGACCGTGGGCGGTACAGTCCTGTAAACATCGCCGTCCTGAGGCAGGGGGCCCCGGATTAACTCTTCCAGGGCGGCGCGGAGCGGCTCCGACCCGCCGGGCAGAACCCGGTTGACGGGAGTGACAAAACCGTATGGGCCGGGTTTGCCGGAGTTGATCGGCTCCGGATCGGCAAAGAAGAGCTTTACGGTCGGGTCCTGCAGCGCTTCACCGCGGGTGCACCCCGCGGCCAACAGCGCCACCAGGCCCAGGGAGGCCGCCAAACAAACCAGCTTAATCAAAATATGGCCCCGTTTCATTTTGTTTCCCCCATTCGGTAATGATCCTACATTTTGAGTATATGCAAAAATCAGGCTTATATTTAGTTAAGCTTTAATTAAACTTTGTTAATCGCCCCGTTTAACAAAAAACCCCGGCGAAGCCGGGGTTTTTGTTAAACTTAAACACGCTGGCAGGATCAACTACTTGTATTCGATCTTCGCTTCTCTCCAGATCTGCTCATCGAATGCGGCACGCAGCTCATTATACTTGCTTTCAAAGATGGCATCTTTGACCCGGTCCTTGGCTTCCGCGAAATCCACTTCCCGGGTGGGTTTGCGTTCCAGCACCTCAATCACATGGTACCCGACGGGGCTCTTTACCGGTGCACTGACCTCGCCGACCGCCAGGGCAAAGGCGGCGTCAAGAAACTCTTGGTACATACTGTAGTTTCGATTGAAAAAACCGAGGTCCCCGCCCTGTGATTTCGAACCCGGGTCCTTGGAGCGCTCCCCGGCCAGCACGGCAAAATCGGCCCCTCCTTTCAACAGGGCAATAATCTCGTCGGCTTCCGCTTCGGTTTCAACCAGGATATGGCGCGCCTTAACTTCTTCCGGAATATTGAAAGTCTCCCGGTTTTCATTGAAGTAAGCCGCCGCCTCCTCGTCGGTAATCGTCAGCCTGCTCCGGAGAATCTTCTCAACCGTCAGGTATACCCTGGCATTATCCTTTAATGTCTCTATGGTCATCCCGTATTGGGCCAGGACCATAAGGAGCTGCTGATCGTCACCCATAAATTGTTCGTCAACAAGCTTTTTAATTTCCGCGTCGACATCGGCGCTGCTGACCGCTAAACCCAGCTTTTTGGCCTCCTGGAAAATTAAACGCTTATAAATAATATCTTCGAGGACCTCCTCGCCGCTCTGGGCGTAGAGGGCGTCATAAAGCTCCCCCATCCTGATCTTCTCCCCGTTTACTACGGCAACCACCGGATCGCGCTGCAAAATAACCACGGCCGTTACGGCGCCGGTAATCACAAGCGCCAGGATCAGCGTCACCAGGTATTGCGGCGCCAGCCATCGTTTAACCCGGTTTTTTTCTGCTGCCGGTTTCATTTGTTGATTCACCTCTTCTATAAAATTATTATTGACGTTACTGTAAGCAAGCAGTCATAAACAGGCCTGCATTTAAAGCAGGCCGTAATCAACACTCTCATTATACCATGCGGCCGGAGAAGGTCAACTCAATTCCTTTTGGAAAATCAGGGGATGATTTTATTCAGCGGGTACTCGATAATCCCTTCCGCACCCGCGTCTTTCAGCTTGCAGATCAGATCGCGCACCTTCTTTTCGTCTACCACGCTCTCAATCGCTACCCAGTTCTCCTCACAGAGATTGGAGATAGTAGGCTTGCGCAAGGCCGGGAGCATCCGGACAACCCCGTCGAGGTTTTCAAGGCTGACGTTCATTTTCAGCATCACCTTCTGTTCCGCCAGGAGCGCCCCTCTCAACAGCGTCACCATCTGTTCAACCTTTTTGCGCTTCCAGGGGTCTTGCCAGCTTTCCCGGTTCATGATCATGCGGGGGGTGGAAACGAGAACGGTTTCAATGATGCGCAGGTTGTTTGCCTTGAGGGAACGCCCCGTTTCAGTTAGCTCCGCGATCGCGTCGGCCAGCAGGGGCGGTTTTACCTCCGTCGCCCCCCAGGAAAAAACAACCGAAGCGTTCACCCCGTTTTCGTGCAGGTAACGCCGGGTGGTTTCCACCAGCTCCGTGGCGACCCGCTTCCCTTCCAGATCGGCCACCGTGCGTATCTCCGAGTGATACGGCACCGCCAGGACGAGGCGAACCGGCCGCAGCCCCCGCTTGGCGTAAATCAGTTCCGCCACCTCTTCCACCCGGGCCGCGGTTTCGGTAATCCAATCCTTTCCGGTCAGGCCGACATCGAGGACTTTTTCTTCCACATACTTGGGAATTTCCTGCGCCCGCATCAGCACGCATTCAATCTCTTCGTCATCGATGTCCGGGTAATAAGAACGCTCGCCGATACTGATATTGTAACCCGCTTTCTTGAAGATTTCCATGGTGGAGTCCTGCAAACTCCCGGCAGGAAGCCCCAGCTTCAACTTGTTCAACGATCCTCTCCCCTTTGCTGCTTTAAACGATATGCCTAAACTTAACACTTTGCCCCGGGGTTGTCAACATCGCTCCGGCGATATGATAGCGCTCCGGGGGCGGTGCTTGGCGGCGTTCCCCGGCCGGTCCGTTGGCCCTAAATTTACACCCCGTTTCAGGCCGCGGCCCTTTTACCCCGCGCCAGGACCCGCAGCAGCGACCCGACCAGCACCAGCAGCAGTCCGGCGGCGGTATAGACGGCGGTGACAAGTAGAAACCTGCCGGCTACAAAGCGGATCAGAGCGGTGGCCATGCCGGTGGCGCCCTCAAAAAAATCTCCTCCGGGCGGGAGCGACGAGACCAAGGCGCCCGCCGGCAGCGCGGCGAAGTAGCTCACCCCGAGCCAGAAAAGGCTGAACAAAGCTCCGGAAACGAGCACCCCGCTGCCAAACCATTTCAGCCCCCCGGGAAGGCCGGCCAGGAGCAGGCAGAGCACCGCGGCCACTCCAAAGAAGAGGTAAGGCATATACGCAAAATAACGGCGGTACTGTTTCAACCCTTCCAGGCCGCGCACCATCTCCGGATCATCGATTTCAGACAGCACCGCAATCGGCATCCTGTCGGGTAAATCAAGCTGCGCCAGGAACGCTTCCCCCAGCCTGTCGATTGATTCCACTTCCAGGCCCAAGGCAAACAGCTCCTCCAAGCTCATTCCGGCCAAAGCGGCGTTAAGCTCTTCCAGCAGCGCCGCTTTAGGCCCGGTTAAGTCAACGGCCATGGCGAGGTCGCCGCGGCGCCCGTCCAGGTAGTCGATCAAGACCCGGACATTGGCGCTAATTTGCTCATCCATCCATGCCGGGGAAAAAGAGCGGGCGAGGGCATCTATCAGCTGATCCCGGATTTGGTCCGGAATTTCCTCGGCCATCTCCGCTCCGACCGCCTCCAGAAGCGCCTCCTGAACAGCGCCGCTTAAACCGGTTTCCCGGAGCACCGCGTCATAAAATTCCGGGTTAAAGACGGTCCGCTCCACCCCCAAGCCCGCCTGGTAAACCAAACCCGCAGCCACCAGCACAACCAGGATGATCATCAGTAAAAAAACCTTGATCGCTTTCATTTTTCCGTCTCCTTGCCCTAGCCTAGTTTGGAGGCCTGCGATGAAACGCGGCCACGGCCTCGCTAGTAGAGTTAGACATTGCCGGCGCAATTCCTGTTATTTGTTTCAAATCCCCCGGGGAATACGTCTTTTTCGCTTCGTCCAGCGCCGGTTTCACCGGCGCCGCCAGGTTAAGATCCACTCTGGGACACCTTCATTAACCGGGGGTCTGGCGGCCGATGGCTTCGCTCAAACCCCTGATGCTTTCGGTCAAATGCTCGAGTTTCCCCTCGATGCGCACCAGCAAGTAGATGCTGACGGCGATGGGAAATCCCCAGTTGCCGATAATCGTCGCCCAGTTCTCCATCATCATTCTCCCTCCTCCCTGTCCGCAACCAAATTTTCAAGCTCGCCGTCCTGCGTAAAAATATCCTTGAGCAGCTGCGCGCACCTGGCGCACAGTTCCATCTCCCCGGCCACCCGGTCGCCGTCCCTGAACAGGAGCAGGTAGGCCAGGGCGAGGCGCTGCCGGCAAAGGCAGCACCGTTCCCGGCGGGGATCTTTAAACGGCAGGAAACTAACCCGCGTCAATTTCAGCTTCTCCTTTCCGTAGGGTAATGCCCTGCTGCAACCAGCATAAACCACCGCCAAACAAAAGAAAAAACACCACCCGGGCCGACTCATCAGCCGGAGAGGCGGCGGTCAGGCGCGCCCGTGCCAGATACGGCAAAAAACAGCGCCGAGCGGGCGCGCTTCGCCACACCGGCTGCGGGAGTTCCCAATCTACGTTCAAAAAAGGCCGCCTGGCCCGCCTGCCCGGCGGCAATCTTCTTTTCCCGCCGCAAGCCGGCGCCTTCCGGAGAAATGTTCCCGGCGGCGGCAGGATAAAACCTTTTGGTCGAGAAATATTTTTATTGCCTGAATTTGCCCGGCAGCTCCCATCATGGCTTAAGGAGGTAACGGTATGTCCAGTGAAATGAGCCGCGCCAGGCGCCACCTGGAGACAACCAGGAAAATGAAGGATATGCTGCCGCGGTTTTTTGCCCGCATGTTTGAGCGGCGGTTCAGCAATGAACCGCTGGCCTGGTGCATGGTCGGCGTCCCGCCGGAGCTGCTCAAGGCTTTCGACCTGCTCTGGGAGTGGCCGGAAAACTTCGGCACCCTTTGCGCCAGCCGCCTGGTCGCCCCCCGCTTTATCGAGGTGGCCGAAGGCGACGGCTACTCGCAGGAGCTTTGCTCTTATGTGACCAATACCATGGGCTACTGCAAGCTGTTTAAAGAAAGCGGGGAAGCCCCGCCGGAATCACCCCTGCCGGGCGGGATGGGCAACCCGGCCATGCTGCTCGGTTCCGGGTTTGTCTGCGAACCGCGCTGGAAGTGGTTCCAGTCCATCGCCACCCGCTTTATCGATGTCCCGGTTTACAGCAGCGACCCGCTGGCGCCGCCCTGGGATATCGACCCGCACAATCCGCGCATTGAAGCCCACTACAAGGAGCTGCTGCGCGATGACCTGCACGGCCAGGTCGCCTTCCTGGAAAAGCAGACCGGGAAGAAACTGGACCCGGACCTGCTGCGCGAAATCATCATCCGCTCCCATACGGCCTTGGCTTACTGGCGCGATACCCTGGCGCTGCGCAAAGCCGTCCCGTCGCCGATGGGCTCCACCGATTATTTCTCCGCGATCATCCCCCAGATGTATATGGTCGGTGAAGAAGAAGCGGTCGAATTTTACCGGGAGATGTACCACGAGGTAAAAGCCAGGGTGGACAACAAGATCGGCATTACCGGCGAAGAAAAATACCGCCTGATCTGGTTCGGACTGCCGCCCTGGTTCAACCTGGGTATCTTTAATTACCTGGAAGACCTGGGAGCCGTATTCGCCCTCGAGTCGACCTACAACGTGGGCGACTGGTTCGAAGTGGACGACTTAAACGATCCCCTGGAGGTGATTGTGCAGCGCACATGGCAGCGGTGTGTAAAGATGCACGACTACGGCGCCGAAACCATGCCCGAACTGTGCAACCCCGCCGTTTTTGGCGGTTTCTCCGGGAGCAGGCTCCTGGAAGAAGCGGTCCGCGACTACAGCCTGGACGGGGCGGTGATGCACCTGACCCGCTCCTGCCGGGCCGTCTCTTTCGGCGAGGTGCACACCAAGAACCGGCTGGCCGAGATGGGCATCCCGTCTTTGATTTTTGAAAGCGACATGGCCGACCCGCGCCTCTGGTCGGACTCCCAGATCAAAACCAGGCTGCACGCTTTTTTGGAAACCGTCGACAAGTCAAAAAAAGAACGCCGTTGACCAACCAGAACCAGGGTGTCAGGCACTGACTTTGACTTAATTAAATTTTAAGGTGCCTGGCTTGCCAGACAAACCGGTTCAGTCAAAGTCAGTGCCTGACAGCAACTTAGATGAAGGAGCGAAAAACCATGATCAAGGCTTTGCATGGGTTGGCCCGGGCGGAGCAGATTGCCGCCCGCCGGGACGAGATCGTGCGGGACCTGAAAAAAGAAACCGGCCGCCCGGTGATCGGCTACCTCTGCTGCTTTGCCCCGCCGGAAATAATCAGCGCCGCCGGTGCCATCCCCTACCGCATTACGGGCCGTCCCGGGGACACCATGGCGGAGGCCGACGCCTACATGGAGCCGTACGGGTGCAGCTACGTGCGCAATATCCTGGCCCAGGCGGTCAAGGGGAGGCTCGATTTCCTGGACGGCCTGGTGATCTCCCACAGCTGCGACATGATCCAGCGCCTTTACGGGATCTGGACTTATTACCGCCCCCTGCCCTACTCCCGCCTTTTCAACGTGCCGCACCAGGTCAGCCCCTGGGCCCAGCGCTTCTTCAAGCGGGAGCTGGTATTTTTCCAGGAAAGCCTGGAGCAGTTTACCGGCGCAACCGTGACCCCGGAGGATTTAAGCCGGGCTGTCGCGCTCTCCAACCGGAACCGCGCCCTGATCCGGGAGCTTTACCGCCTGCGCAAGGAAAACCCTCCCCTGATCAAGGGCAGCGAGATGCTGACCCTGCTCCTCGCCGGCGGGGTCCTCCCGGCGGAAGAGTTCGCCAAACTGCTGGCAGAAACGGCGGCCGAAGTGAAAAACAGAACTCCGGCGGGGCCGCCCGCCCCGCGGGTTTTGGTCTGGGGCAGCCTCCTGGACGACAGCACCTTTTACCGCCTGATCGAGGAAGCGGGGGGGCATGTGGTCGCCGACGATACCTGCATCGGCTTCCGGGTCTGGGAAAAGGATATCCCGCTCAGGGACGACATTTACGAAGGGTTGAAAGATCATTATTTTCTTAATTTCCAGTGCCCGCGCACCGACCGGGGTCCCGGCGTGCGGCGTTTCGACTACATCCTGGAGCGGGCCCGGGAGTACAACGCGGACGGGGTGGTGGGATACATCATCTCTTTCTGCGACCCGCACAAGTTCGATTACCCGGATTTGCGCGATTTCCTGAGGCAGTCAGACCTGCCGGTGCAGCTGATCGACGACAATTACAGCTTTACCCCCGCGGAGGCGATTAAAACCAGGCTGCAGGCGTTCATCGAGCTGCTCAAGTAGGGGCGAAAACTAATCTGCGCCCGCACCCCCGCGATCGGCAAAGCGAAGCCGGCACTTCCATTATGTCTACAGATGGGGAGATAATATCCAAACCGTAAAAAATCTCTTGTGCCCCCCCGAAAAATATGCGAAAATTAATCCATTAATTTTCAAAGCAGCAAACCTAACTCTTTCGCCGAAAAGGTAGTGAACCAGACATGGCCCTGATTGTCCAAAAATTTGGGGGGAGTTCCCTGGCCACCCCCGGGCACATCCGCCGGGTTGCCGGAACCATAGCCGCAACCAGGAACCGGGGGGACCAGGTTGCGGTGGTGGTCTCGGCCATGGAGGGAGAAACAGACCGGCTGCTGGACCTGGCGCAAGAGCTGTCGCCCGAGCCGCCGGCCCGCGAACAGGATTCCCTGCTGGCCACCGGCGAGCAGGCCAGCGCCGCCCTCATGGCCATCGCCCTGCATAGCCTGGGCTGCCCGGCCCGTTCGTTTTTAGGCCTGCAGCTGCCGCTGCTGACGGACGGAAATCACAGCCGGGCCCGCATCCTCGATCTATCCACCGGCTTGCTGCAGCAGGCGCTGGAGCAGGGGATCGTCCCCGTTGTCGCCGGATTCCAGGGTGTCACCGCGGACGGCGCGATCACCACCCTGGGCCGGGGAGGCTCCGATACCTCGGCGGTAGCCCTGGCCGCGGCTTTAAAAGCCGGCGTCTGCGAAATTCATACCGACGTGGACGGCGTCTACACGGCCGATCCGGCCATCTGCCCCCAGGCACGGCACCTGAAAAAAATCTCTTACGAAGAGATGCTCGAACTGGCCGGGCTCGGCGCCAAGGTGCTGCAGATCCGTTCCGTGGAGCTGGCCCAGAAATACCAGGTCCCCCTGCTGGTAAAGTCTTCTTTTGGCAGCAACAAGTGCACCTGGGTTGTAAAGGAGGATGAAAACATGGAAAGCGCCGTAGTCAGCGGGATCACTCTCGACCGCAGCGAAGCAAAACTGTCGGTAATCCGTGTCCCCGACCGTCCCGGGATCGCCTACCGGATCTTGTCTCCCCTGGCCGAGGCGGCGATCAACGTGGATATGATCATTCAAAACGCCAGCAGCGAAGGTTATACCGATTTTACCTTTACCCTGCCCAAGGTGGACCTGCCGAAAGCGCGGCAGCTGGTAGAGTTTGTGGCACGGGAAATCGAGGCCCTGGAAGTGCGCGCCGACAACAATATCGCCAAGGTTTCCGCTGTCGGCACGGGGATGAAAAACCATCCCGGCGTCGCCGCCCGGATGTTTAAAGCCCTCGCCGATGAAAATATCAATATTCAGATGATTAGCACTTCCGAGATCCGGATCTCCTGCGTGATCGAGGCCAAGTACGGCGAATTGGCGGTCCGGATTCTCCACGAAGCCTTCAATCTGGCCAACGGGGCCTAAAGGGATAACAGGTAAGGGCGGCGCAAACACGCCGCCCTGATGCTGCTTAGCAGGAGCAGCCGCCGCAGTCGCCGGCGGGGCCGTCGGCGGTAACCGAAAAACCTTCCTGCGGGGCGGTCTGGTAGTTGATCACCTTGCCTTTAAGATGAGCAGCAATATTCTTGTCATAAATAAAACGCAGGCCGCCCAGGTCTTCCACAAGGTCTTTTCCATCATGAGCCGACTCTTCCAGAGTCAGGCCGAACCGGGGGCCGCCTCACCCCACCCCGCTGATATAGAGGCGGATGTACGCCCCTGCTTTATCCTGCTCCGCCAGGATTTCCGTAAACTTCTCTTTGGCCGTATCGGTAATTTTCAGCATCATAATCCCCTTTCGCTGAGAGCCCGTGAACCCGGGCTGTCTATGATTAGTTTAACGCTAATGCCCCGTAAGGGCAAGATCGAAGACAAGTACCGCAACCGGAACAGCTGTTGTCAATATAAAGGCGTTCATCATCTTCTTCCCGTTTGAAAGCCCCGCCGGGACAGCTCTCCCGGGCCGGGCAGGGCCGGCAGTCGCGGCAGAGCCCGTAATTAAGCTGTGCCCTTTTTTTCAACAGCATCTCCGTTTCAACCCTTTCACGCCGCTGCCCGGGCGGGCCGATCCCGCCGCGCAAGTTTACGCCTTTGCTTTACTGCGGCCTTTCCACCGCTCCCCCTTTTTCTTTTTCATCCTGCAGGGCGCGGTAAATCCGGTAGCCCCCGTCCAGGCTTCGCACCCCGGGAAAGCCTTTCTGAACAAGAATCCGCGCCGCCAGGTAGGAGCGCAGCCCCACGGCGCAATAGATGACCGGCTCCCGGCCGGGTTCAATTTCACCCAACCGTTCGCGCAGCCGCCCCAGGGGGATATTGAGCGCGCCTTCGATATGGCCGCGCGAGAATTCCTCGGGCTCGCGCACATCGATTATCTGCATCGCCTCTTTATGCGCGGCCAAAAGCTCCGGGCAATGGATCACATCGACATCGCCCCGCAGGATATTGCCCGCGACATAACCGGCCAGGTTTACCGGGTCCTTGGCCGAGGAATAGGGCGGCGCGTAAGCCAGCTCCAGTTCTTGCAAGGCGTAAACGCTTTGCCCGGCGCGCAGCGCGGCGGCGATTACGTCGATGCGTTTATCGACACCGGAATAACCGACAGCCTGGGCGCCGTAAATCGCCCCAGCGGGGCTGAAGAGAAGCTTCAAGACCATCGGCCGCCCGCCGGGGTAGTATCCGGCGCGTGAGTTCGGCTGCACGATACAGCTCCTGTACGCCAGTCCCGCCTGCCGCAGCGAACGCTCGCCGGCCCCGGTGGAGGCCACGGTGAGGTCGAAAACCTTCAAAACCGCGGTGCCCTGCGTGCCCCGGTAAGGCTCCCGCCGCCCGGCGATATTGTTGGCGGCGATACGGCCTTGCTTGTTGGCCGGGCCGGCCAGGGGAATCACCGCCGGGGCGCCGGTCACAAAATCGACCACTTCAACGGCGTCGCCGAGGGCATAAATCCGCGGATCCGACGTCTGAAGATATTCATTCACCTTGATCCCCCGCCCTACCGCGAGCCCGGCGGAACGGGCCAACTCCGTTTCGGGCCTGACCCCGATCGCCAGGATGGCCAGGCCGGCCTCGATCTCTTTTCCGCTGCCGAGAACGGCCTTGATTGCGCCCGCACCGGTATCCCTGAATTCGGCCAGCGCGTCGGCAAGGTAAACGCTTGCGCCCGCCTCCCGCAAATGCTGCTGCACCAGGGCGGCCATCTCCGGATCCAGGTTCGGCAGAACCTGGGGCGCCGCTTCGACGATGGATACCTTCAAACCACGGGCATGCAGGTTTTCGGCCATCTCCAACCCGATGAAGCCTCCTCCCACCACAACCGCCCGGGCGGGGCGCTTTTCCTCCAGGAAGCGATAAATCCGGTCCGTATCGGCCACGCTGCGCAGGGTGAAGACAGCCTCGCCGCCGATCCCCGGCAGCGGCGGCCGGATCGGCGCGGCACCCGGCGAGAGAACCAGGTAATCGTAGCTTTCCCAGTATTTTTGACCGGTGCGAAGGTCCTTTACGGCCACTTTTTTTGCTTCCCGGTCCAGCGCCACCGCCTCGCTGTTGACCCGGACCTCGATGTTAAACCAATCCCGGAATTTGCGCGGCTCCATCACAAAGAGCTTCTCCCGCTCCTTGATCACCGCTCCGATGTAATAGGGGAGGCCGCAGTTGGCGTAGGAGATATGCTCTCCCCGCTCTACGATTATGATTTCCGCATCTTCTTTGAGCCGCCGCAGCCTTGCCGCTGTGCTGGCGCCTCCGGCCACCCCGCCGATAATTACCACTTTCATCTCTGCCGGCAGACCTCCTGTATCCGTGCTGCATATTATATATTATGATATTATAATGTAATACCCGAAATTTTTTAGAACAAAACCCTGATGATTTCCGCCGCTTCCGGGTTGATAATCCTGTAATAAACTTCCAGGCCCTTGCGCTCACCGTGGATGATCCCCAGGTCGCGCAGGCGCCCCAGGTGCTGCGAAACGGTAGACTGCGCAAGAGAAAGGCAATGCTGCATGGCCGAGACGTTGCATTCGCCGCACCGGAGCAGCTCCCGGACGATGCAGAGACGGACCGGGTTGGACAGGGCTTTCAATAAGGCCGCTTTTTGCTGCAAGACGTTGAGCTCACCTTGAGTATCCGGCACTGATGATCCCTCCTGATGGTTATTATTATATCACTATATATTTACATCGCAATATAAATGTGCACGGGAACGCGGGAAAGATCGCTTTTTTTCAAGCATATACATGTCTAGAACCCAAGGCTTTGCGTCCAAATAGAATCACGAAGGCCCTGGCAGGGCGAAAGGGCGGCCGGTATTTGATGCGTTTCCGGAAAATCGGGTTGTTGATCATTCCTGCGGGCACTTTGCCGCTGCTGCTGCTCTTGCTGTTTTCGCTTGCCGCTTTGCGCTTGATCCCGTCAACCCGCTTCACCGCGCTGTACTACGGCTACCCTTTGAAAGGGCTGACCGTGGTCATCGATCCGGGCCACGGGGGTATCGATCCGGGAGTGCATTTTAACGAAGAGATTCTGGAGAAAGAAGTCGTGCTGGCGGTGGGGCTGGACCTGCGCCGGCTGCTGGAGCAATCGGGCGCGGCGGTAGTGATGACCCGCGAAGTCGATGAAGATGTCAGCCGCCATTTCCCCGAAAGCCCTTTAGACCGGCACCAGCGTGATGTCAGGGGCCGGACTAAAATAATCAATGAATCGGGAGCGGATCTGTTTATCAGCCTGCATTTAAACTCCGTGCATGACCCCTCGGTGCGGGGCCCGATCGCTTTTTACTGCAACAGCAGGCCGGAAAACAAGCTCCTGGCCGAGTTGATCCAAAAAAATATCAACCCTGTCCTTACGGTCAATGCGAAGGATCATCAACTGATACACGCGCATCCGAAGGAGACGGGGGCATACTATATTTTAAATGAAGCCGTAATCACCGGGATCATTTTAGAAATGGCCTTTATGACCAGCCCCGATGACCGGGCCCTACTGAAACAGGATCGCTACCGCAATCTGCTGGCCCAAGCCATCTTCATGGGGATTGCGGAGTATTTTTACGCGCGGACGGATTAGCAAAGCCGCTTCCGCCGCCCTATAATTCACAACTGCATGGCCTGGCGCCTGAAGCTCATGTCTTGGAGAGGGCGGCGGGGTATGGAGAAAAAAACAATTCAAGTCGGCCGGCTGAAAAAAGAAAAAAGGGGAAGCTAAAGACGGACTCCATCCTTTATTTGGCGGCAACGCCGCACCGGGGCGGGTAAAACAGATGGACGAAACAGAGCGCAATTACTACCTGGTGGCAACCCTCGAAGGCGCCATCGCCGCCATCGGGAAGGCGCTGCAAAAGGAATTCTCCAGGTGCTACCGTGTTTACCGGGAGCCCTACCCGCCGCTGCACCTCACGGTGGGAGTACTTTCATTTCCCCTGGACAAGCTTGAACCGCTGGAGGAAATACTGGCCGGGGTCGTTGCTCCATTTCTCCCCCTTGCCCTGCGCACCCTGGGAGAAAGCTGCTTTCCCGCCCCCTTTAAATCGATCAACCTCTCCGTGGAGCGTTCCCGCCCCCTGTCTGACCTCTCCACCCGGGTGGCCCGCGCCGTCACCGGCGCCGGCTTCTCCGCCGAGCCGTTTGATCACTGGGATTACCATATCAGCCTGGTGAACTGCAACTATGCCGCGCGCGAGTGGAGCGAGGCGGAATACCAGGAAGCCTGCCGCCGGCTGGCCCGGGAAAACCTCAGGCTGTCCGGGCAATCCCGCCGCCTGGAGCTGTGGGACCCGGTCTTTCCACCCCTGAGGATACTGGCCGCTTTTGAGAAAACGTGACAGTTGGGGACGGGGCAATTTTGTCACACCGCCCGTTTCGCGTTATTCACGCCAATACTGGGGCTGTTCCGCGAGAAACTCACAGAGTACCTTGCCTGATTGTTTCCAGCGCCGGGCGTTTTCCACGCCGATATAGCGGAAGTGCCACGGTTCGTAGATATAACCGGTAATTGCTTCCGAATCAGGAGGGTAGCTCATCACAAACCCATACTTGCAGGCGTTTTCAGCGAGCCAGCGCCCCGGTGTCGTCTCGCCGAAAGCGGGTGTCTTGTCCACAGATGTGCCCCCGAAATCGACCGCCGTACCCAGCTGGTGTTCCGAATAACCCGGTTTGGCGCTAAAAGTATTGGCCTCTTCTTCACCATGTCGAGAAGCATAATCCCGGAAAAGCTGCCCTTGAACCTCGTAGCTGCGGTAGGCTGAGATCACCTGCAGTGTGATGCCCTGAACGCGGGCATCTTCCCACATCTTGAGCAGTTGTTCAACCGCTTCCCGTCGCAGGAAGTACTGCCACTGCCGTTGTTGAGGGTGTATCATTTCACCCGGAATTTGCAATAAATCGGTGGGAGCATATTGCCCCAATGTGGTCTGCTTGGTTACCAGGGCCAGGAGGTAATTCCCGTCCGCGATCTGCAAAACCTGGCCCGGCGGCGGCGGATAAGGTGAAGGCTGGTTTTGGACGGGGGGGTCCGGCGGTTCCGGTTCTTCAACGGGTCCGGTATCTGTATCGGTCTGCGGCAGTTCATCGCCCGAGGGAGCGGTATCAGCGCCATTTACACCGAAAGCGAAGAGCGCATCGCGGTAAAAGTATCCGCAGCTGAAGGCGAGAACGGCTAAAAAGGCGGCACAAAACAGGATCGCCGCTCTCCATATCCTGCGTTTCCTGATGTTTTTGTTCCTGCGACCGGACACCTTGCTGCAGCTCCTTGACCGAAAAAGCTTATCCCCGCCGGGAGGTAGCTTTATTTCCTTCGACATGTATCGCTAAATTCCTTGCCTTTGTCCCATTTTTTTTGTTACGCATCTTAGAATGAACCTGTTTTTGGCAAACTATACCGAAATTTGTCGCTGTTAGAATTTGAAGGGTGGGTTTGGAAGTAGGGATTAAATAAGAAAAAGGGAACGGATCTCTTCGAGCCGGGTAAAACCGATCCGGTCGAGGTAACCCTCGATCCCGCCGTACTGGCTGTCGAGGCGGGAGAAGAGCGCTTCCATGGCGGGTATATTGAGCATCAGGGTCTCCCGGGGCGTCCCGGTGTACCATACCATGAACCTGGCCCTCAGCGGGGTGTTTTTCTTCAGGTGGGCTTCAATACTAAGGTACCATTCCATGATCCGGTTACGCGGCACCCGCAACGCCAGGAGCAGAAGGGCAATAAAAACGCCGGTGCGGTCTTTCCCGGCGGTGCAGTGCACCAGGGCCGGATGCGGCCCTTCGGCCAGCAGCTCCAGAAAACTGCGGACATAGTCCTTGTTCTGCTCGAGGATGATCACGTACAGATCGCGGAAATTATAGCAGGACCAGTCCACCTGGCGGCGCATCGCCGCCTGCAGGGTCAGGTCTTCAAACTCCCCCATCCGGACCGGCATCAGCCGCACCTCCGGGGCGGTGTAATCATCCGGACGCCGCGCCACCGTCTCCGCCTGGCGGAGGTCGAAAACTTGATTAACCCGCAGGCGGCGGACCAGGACCAGGTCCCGCTCCCGCAGGCAGTAAAGCTCCCCCGAGCGATACAACAGGCCCCTCCTAACCTCCTTGCCCCCGGCGGCGGGAAGGCCGCCGACATCCTGAATAAACAGCCTTTTGTAGCGCATCTCTTCCCTCCCTTCTACATGGTTCGACACCAATCGCGTGACATCCTCCAAAAAAAGAACTAAAGTACAAAGTGCCTCTACTTTAGTTCGTGAGGTGGAGGCGGTTTATCGCCGCCCCCACCGGTGGTCTTGTTGTTGGTCGCATGAAGCGAAGGCTTACATTGCCGCGACGTGGCTTGTCCGGTTTTCAGGGGCAACCGGCAATGGCGCAGCAATAATATTGATTGCCCTCAACTCCGTCCCGACGGGTTTCAGGTTCACAACTCGTACAGTATTAACTATCTTTACGAACCGGACTTTTTTAGATTGAGCTTTCCCACTTTCCACCGCACCGGCAGGAACCAGGCCAGGAACAGTAAAACGGCATATCCGGCAAACAGCCCGAGGCTGATGAAAAGGTAGCGTAACGGCTCCCCGGTGACGAAACCGGTGAGAGGCAGGTTGATCAATACCAGGGCCGGCAACCCCACAAGCAAAGAAAGCCCGCTGGCAAAACCCAGATCCTCGGCGACAGGCGTTTCCAGCCGCGGATCCACCATGCGCAGCAGCGCCAGGCCGGCCGTGATTGTCCCCGTCAGCAGTCCAAAAGTGGATACAGCCCGTTCCAGGGGGTAGTCAGGCTGCATCTTCAAGGAGGCAAATTTAATAAAGAACAGCAGGACCACGCCGCATAGCAACGAGAAGATAACCACTTCTACCCAGTAACTGGAATATATTAATAACGGGATGGAGGCGACGCCAGCAGCAATAAGGTAATCGAGCATGCTGCCTGAGGCACGAGCGATTAATCCGTCGTCGAAGAGATAACCCAGATCAAGCCAGTCGATAATTTTTCGTACAGTATAGGCCAGGATAGCACCGAAAACAAAATTATACTGCCAGAGGATGTTTCCGAACAGTTGGCCCAGGTTGCCGATGCTGCCAAGCCAGGCGGAGGTCCAGTTCATCAGGGCGTAGGTAACCAGGAAAACGAAACCGATTAAAGCCAGATGCAGGGTAAAAGATTCAATTCCTTCGGCGGTGGTCGTCAGGCGCCCGCCCACCGGTTTTTCCCCGTCCCGGGCAATAATTCCTTGCAGCGCTTCCGGGGCGGGTTCCGTCCGGTCATCTGTTTGCCGCCGCCGGCGCGCCCAGTTGGCCAGAATGATGCCGCCCAGATAAGCCCAGAGCAAACCCATCACCCCAAAGGAAAATCCCGCCCTGCCGCCCCCGGGTAAACCAAATTGCTCCCACTGCAAGCCGATGTTGAGCGCCGTGATCTGGTCAAAACCGAAACCCAGCAGAGGCAGCATCGAAAAAGAAGGCGGAAAGTTGGGGAATAAAAATTTTACCCAAATCAGGGTTAAAACAAGCCCGACCAGGGCTAGGACAGTATAGCCTTTGCAAATGATCACAGCGGTGGTAAAAATTCCGCGGCTATGCTTGTAAATGGGTTTGCGCAACCCCAGACAGATGAATACTCCGGTGAGGAGATGATAAATCAGGAAGTAAAGGTTGTCCAAGGATATCGTTACCAGGCCGAAAACCTGTTGGCTGAACAGCAAGACGATGATTCCAGCAATAATAGCGTTGGGGATCATTAGCCTTTGTAAAAACAACAACTGCTTGCGCATAAAAGTGGCAATCAGCAAACCGATGCTCAGGTAAGCAAAAATTAAGATAAATTCCCAGCTTAGAAAGGTCGAGCCATCCAAAAGAGCACCCCTTTTCGCATCTCTATTGTCGGCAGAAAAATTATTTATAAAAAAATTCAACAGTAAAATGCTGTTTCCTGCAAAATAAAAAAGTTTATGATGTCTCTGGCTTGCTGCCGGAAATAAAACACCTCACCCAATGTGACTGGATCGGCGAAAAGGTTTTTATTCTGTGGATGTAGCTCTTTGGAATCACGGCATTTCGAGCGACCTTACGCTCTCCTTTGCAATTAACAGGTTATAACAGATGCGACTTCCCGCGGTATAAAAAAGGGGCTGCCCTTTTGGGACAGCCCTTTTTTTAGTTATTCGCTGCTCTGTTTTTACTTCGAAACACCGAGACCCGAGGAAGACCGGGCTTTTCTGGCGCGGCCGATAATGATACCGACCACCAGGAAGATGATCAAGGTAATCACCCAGATCCCGAGAAGCAGTAAGCTGACCTTGGTGAAGCCGGGTTGCATTTTATCCCTGATCCCTTCGTTCATTTTCTCCAGGCCAGGCATGACCTTCTCGGTGATACCGGCCTTCAACTGGCTAATGCCGCCCAGCACGTCAACCTTAATCCCTTTGATAACCAGGCCCAGACCGTCGCTCACTCCGGGAGAGCCGCCGGGATTGGGGCTGAACTCGGGGTTAGCCAGGCCGACGCGGATCTTGGTTAGGCCTTCCACGATGCCAGATTTGCTCGGAGCACTAGAGTCCGCCGGAGGCTGCGGGAAGGTAGCGATCGTGTTCAACACCCCGGCATAACCGGCCTGATCTTCAGTCTGGGTAAAGCCGTTCAACATATCCCGCAGGCCGGGGCTAACCTGATTTTTCAGAGCATCGCGCAGCTTTGTCAAACCGTCGGCCAGGTTTGTGCCGACGCCGCTGATAAGCAGGTTCATACCGGGAACGATCTGGGTGTCCACGCCGCCTTTCAATTGCTGGAGGCCAGGGACAACTTTGGTGTTTAAACCGGCTAGAATGACATCAAGACCATCAACCATATCCTGTTCGATACCGGCATTCATTTGCTGCAGACCGGGGATTATTTGGGCAGTAATGCCTGTCATGATTGAATCAAGGCCGGGTACCATCTGGACGTCAATGCCGCCCTTCATCGCTTGCAGGCCGGGTACCATCTCAGTATTGATACCGGTAAGAATAGCGGCAATGCCGGGAACCATCTGGACGTCAATGCCGCCCTTCATCTGCTGCAAGCCGGGAACCATCTCGGTGTTAATCCCGGCTAGGATAGCGTCAAGGCCGGGAACCATCTGGACGTCAATGCCGCCCTTCATCTGCTGCAAGCCGGGAACCATCTCGGTGTTAATCCCACTCAGGATGGAGGTTAGGCCGGGAACCATCTGGGCGTCCACGGCACCCTTCGCCGTGCTCAATCCGCTGCTGACAGCCGCCAGTTTAGCCTGGGCCGTCTGGATAGCGCCTTGTACATCAGGATTGGCGGCGGACAAGACCCTGGCCATTTCCAGATCATTTTGGATGGTTGTGGTTACACCCGGCGGTTCGGGAGCAGCCGGAACAGTCCCGATGGTGTTGATCGCGGAGCCCAACCCCGGACTGATTAATCCGGCGAGACCGTCCCGAATACCGGTTAAACCTTCCACCACGCCCGATTCACCGTGAACCGCCACGGTCTTAGTCAACCCGTGCAGCACCGAGGCCAACCCCTGGCTGACACCCGGACTCGCCAGATCGGTGTTGGAGAGGCCGTAACGGATCAGGGTCAGGCCTTCCACAATTCCTGATTCACCGTGAACCGCCACGGTCTTGGTCAACCCGTGCAGCACCGAGGCCAACCCCTGGCTGACACCCGGACTCGCCGGATCGGTGTTGGAGAGGCCGTAACGGATCCGGGTCAGGCCTTCCACAATTCCTGATTCACCGTGAGTCGCCACGGTCTTAGTAAACCCGTACAAAATGCCGCTTAAGCCGCCACTTACCGGTCCGGCCAATCCGCCACGAATCAAGGAAAGCCCCTCAATAATACCCTTTTCACCGTGAGTTGCTTCAGTACGGGTAAAGCCTGTAATTAGATCTCCCAGGCCGGGGCTCACTTGCCCGGACAAACCGTTTCTGAGCTGGACAAGCCCGGGAACGATGCTATTTTTAATCCCGGCGAGGGCATCATTGAGACCGGGAACCATCTGGGTGTCGACACCCTTCTTCATGTCGGTCAAACCGGGAACAAGCTTGCCGGTTATACCGCGCAGAATAGAGTCCAGACCGGGGACGATCAGACTGTCTATACCGGATTTCATGAGCCCCAAGTTTCCGGCGATATCTTTATCCAGGGCGCCGCCAAGGGTGTCGAGACCTTCCACCAGCTGCTTGTTCCCATCCAGGAGCTGGACCACCCCGTCCCGGATCTCTTCACTGCCGTCGTAAAGCAGGTTCAAGCCGAATAAGACGAAACCCCTCTTGCCCGAAGCTTCATCCTGGCCCTGGGCCAACCCGGCCGCGGCGAATAAAACCAGGCAGAGGAGCAGTCCTATCGCGACAGGCTTGCGCCACATCGCCTTAGCTTTGGTTATCAATACAATCCCCCCTTTGCTTAATCCTTTCCTGTGTAAAACCGGGGCATGGGCTGTCAGGCGCAAATAATCTCTCTGAGGGGAGCTATAGGGCGCGAACAGGATATAACTACTAAGTGATCGCTACATACAATTACATAAGATATAGTCCTCATGGTGAGCCCTTACCTTCAGCCCGCTCCTAAAGCCGTACCTCCTTTCCGAGCACTAACTTTGCCCGCAGCAATACAGGAAATTGATTGCTGAACTGAGAGTTCATTCGCTATAGCATCGCCAAATTCCTTTTTAATTTTCTCCCTAGACAGAATATTTTTTCCTTTCCGTGGGCAATTTTACGGGAAACACCGCTCTTTAACCCGCAACCATGTTTTGAAGTAAAAACAGACCCAAGTGCCAGGCACCAGATGAACTGAAAAGTTCATTTGGTGCCTGGCACCGAATGAACTAAAGGATGAGTTTGAATTCCCAGGCGCAGTAATATTCCGGAGGGTGCGGCCCGGGGGGACAGGCAAGGCACCTGGTTTCAATACGCGGGTCGATTGTCCGGGCGAAACCGCTGTACTCCACCAGGCCCACGGGCCGGCAGGGAAAATCCGGCAGGTTTTTTCTCCTGCGAGCCGCCTGGACACGGCAATCCTTCATGCGAAAAATCAGGGTATGCTCATCCGGCTCGATGATCTCCTGCTCGTTGATGAAGCTGTAAAGCCTGTAGGAAAGCGCCTGCTTGAGGGCCGGAAGGCCTCCGTTCGGTTCAAGCCCCAGGAAAATCATGATCCGCTGCGCTTCGTTCACGGTGAATTTTTCCCAGGCAGCGGCGTCCAACCTGATCGCCTCCTCCAGGCCGTGCGACTTTTCGACCGCCTGGAACCAGAGGCCGTCGTGGGCCAGCCAGCGCTTGGCGAAATCCAGCAGGAGTTCTTCAAGTTGTTCCCGGGAGAGATGTTCCAATTCCATATTGCGACCCCCTTTCGGCTAATACATTTCGTTCCCGGGCGGCGGCTCCCCTGCCGGGCGGCTGGAAAATTTAAACCGGCGGGCCGGCCTTCCGGCATCACACATACCGCTTCAACAACGCCTTTGCGCCCGGACAGCGAACCATTTTCGCAACTTCCCGCACCCGCCGGGGCGCCAAAACGCCACGGGGAGCATATCTATACTAGTAACAGGATCACCGGAGGCCGGCTATGAATATTGAAAAAGAAGAATTTCGCACCTTTCGCGGTTACGCCCTGGCGAATACCGGAGGCCACCTCACCCCCAGCATGGAAGATTACCTGGAGATGGCCTTTCGCCTGAGCCAGGAAGACGGCTTCACCCGGGTCAATGACCTGGCCCGGTCGCTAAATGTTAAGCCTCCCTCCGTTACCAACATGATCCAGCGCATGTATGACAAAGAGTTGATCTGTTACGAAAAATACGGCGTAATCCAGCTGACGCCCTTGGGCAAACAAGTAGGCCGGTTCCTGTTGAAAAGGCATTTCATGCTGGAATTTTTCTTCAGGGCTGTCGGTGTGCCGGGTAACCTGCTGGAAAACGTGGAGCGCATCGAGCATAACCTTACGTCCGAAGCCACGGAGTGCCTCTCGCTGCTCGTAGAATACATCCAGAAGAATCCGGACTGGTTCCGGGAATTCCAGGAGTACCGTCAAAAACACCTGGGGTGACAAACCCGGCGCCGCTCCCGGAAACCGGCGTCAAGGCGCGCAACAAGCCGGATCCCTTTTTTTCCCGCTGAAAGAAAAAACGGGCCGCATTAAAGCAAGCGTCGCCCGCCGGCCGGCCCATCCTGAGCGCATTCTTACCGGTGACAGCAGTACCATCCTGTTTTATAATATGTACAGGTTCAGGTGAATTGCCTTAATTTATTTTTTAAGGAGGGCCGGGGATGGATTGCGACCTGCTCATCAAAGGCGGTTTTATTGTCGACGGCACCGGAAAACCCGGTTTCAGAGGTGATCTGGCCGTCAAAGGGGGTAAAATAGCGGCGGTGAGGCCGGCCGCCGCGGAAAATGGCGCGGGAGGCTGGAACGGCGCGGCGGAGATTGACGCGGCGGGTCTCACCGTCTGCCCGGGCTTTATCGACATACACTCCCACGCTGACTGGATCCTGCCCCTGCCGGAACACCGGGAAATCCTGGCCCCGCTCCTGGAACAGGGCATTACCACGGTAATTGGGGGAAATTGCGGCTACTCGCCGGCCCCCTTCGCTCCCGCTTCGCCGCACCTGCCCCTGATCGAATCGGGATCGGAATTTCTGTCCGAGCGGCCCCTCGCGATAAGCTGGGACAGCATGGACTCCTTTTTGAAAGTCCTTGAACAAAACGGGGTTGCCCTGAACGTGGCCATGCTTTCCGGGCACGGCACCCTGCGCGTATCGCTCCTGGGTAAAGAGCACGCCTATCCCGGCGGCTCGGAGATGGCCGCCCTGAAAAGGCTTGCCACCGCCTCTTTTACCGAGGGATCTTTCGGCCTTTCGCTGGGCCTGGGCTACGAGCCGGGTATTTTCACCGATCTGCTGGAGCTGGAGGCGCTGGCCCGCTGCGTGCGGGAACACGACCGCATCCTGACGGTCCACCCCAAGGCGCTTTCACGCCTGTCCGGCGCCTACCCTCTCAAGCCCCTGGATGAACCTCACAACCTAAAGGCGCTGCGGGAGATCATCACCCTCGCGGAAAAAACTGGCGTGCGCCTGCAGATTTCCCACCTGATCTTTGTCGGCCGGAAAAGCTGGCCTACCTGCGGCCGGGCCCTGGAGATGATCGGCGAAGCCGCATCCCGCGGCGTCGATATCGCCTTTGACAGCTTCCCCTACCTCTGCGGCAATACCACCATCTACGTGGTATACCCGACCTGGTTCCTGAAAAATATCGCACAAAACTTCCGCAGCCGCCTGGCGCGGCTGCGCTTTAAACTGGAGGCGAAGCTGATTACCTCCCTGTTGGGGTTCGGGCTGGAAGATATCCAGGTCCTGTGGGGCGGCCGCCCGGAGCTCGAAAAGTACAACGGCCTCTTTTTCGGCGAAATTGCAAGGGATTTGGGCCTTTCGGTCATGGACGCCTACCTGAAGATAAGCGAAACGAGCCGGGGCAAAACCCTTTGCCTGCTGCACAAGTACAGCGGAGACGCCAACGACGACAGCGCCTACCGCAGCGTGCTGGCCCACCCGCTCTGCCTGATCGAAACGGACACCATTCTGACCACCCGCGGCGTCCAAAACCCCGCTTCCTTCGGCGCATTCCCCCGCGTCATCCAGCGCTTCTGCCGCGAGCAGGAGCTGCTCTCCCTGGAGGAGGCCGTAGCCAAAATGACCGGGCGTTCCGCCGGCCGCTTCGGCATCAAGGATCGCGGCATCCTGGCGGAAGGCTGCTGGGCGGACATTACCGTTTTTGACTACAATGAGATCAAGGACAACACCACCGTACAGAACCTCGAGGCGAAACCCTCCGGGATCAAGCACGTCTTGATCAACGGCGCCGCAGTGGTCCGGGAAGGCCGGATCATCCCCGGCCGCCCGGCGGGCCGGGTACTGCGGTGCGGTTAATCCGGCCGCGCCTCCAGCATATCACGGAGCACCTGCTGGAAGTGGAAAGCCACCAGGTCAGGGAAGAAAACGTGCTCTTCCCTTACCTGGTAAACCCCCGGCGATCATGTGGTCGGAGCACAACGAGATGCGGGAAATGAAAAAAGAGCTCAAAGAGCTGGCCGACCGGGCCCCGGCGCTGCCCGGCCCGGAGCTGGCCCGCAGGCTCCAGGACGCGGCCCTGCCCCTGGCCGATTTCCTGGAGAAGCACATTTTCAAAGAAAATAACATCCTCTATACCCGGCGGCCCTGAAAGCGATTGCGCCCGAGGAATGGGAGCCGATCCGCACGGAGTGCGATGCCCTGGGTTACTGCTGCTTCTCCCCCGCTTACACCAGGGCAAAAGAAGAAGCGGGCGAAGCCGCCGGCGCGGCGATCCGGCTGGAATCGGGAAGCTTCTCCGTGGAAGAGCTGGAGGGAATTTTAAACTCGCTGCCGGTGGATAACACTTTCATCGACAAAGACGACCGGTTAAAATATTTCAATCAACCCCGCGAGCGGTTTTTCCCCCGCACCAAGGCGGTGCTGGGGCGCCAGGTCCAGTATTGCCACCCTCAAAAAAGCGTGCACCAGGTGAACCAGATCCTGGAGCATTTCCGGAACAAGCATTGGGAAAAGGCGGAGTTCTGGATTAACCTGAACGGGCGGCTGGTCTATATCCGCTACTTCCCGGTCTACAGCCGGGACGGCGATTATCTTGGCTGCCTGGAAGTGACCCAGGATATCACGGCGGTAAAACAGATCGGGGGCGAGAAAAGGCTGTTATAAACAGGCCATGAAGGCGGGAACGCTTGCCCGAAGCCCCTTTGCCAAGCGCAGGCAGCGAACTCAAGGGGACAAGAAGCGTCAACTTTTTATGTAAATATTGGTTAAAAAGATGCAGCGCGGGAGGGGTGGTACACCAGCGCGTGCCATTTTTTACGGCGGTAGCGCACGAACAGCAGCGCCGAACTGACCCCGAACTGCAGCGCGGTGGCCCACCAGATGTAGGTCACCTCCAGCTGGAAAATAAAAACCACGGCATAGATTAAAGGCAACCGGATGAAAAGATTGCTCACCAGTTCAATCTGGAACGGGCCCCTGGTATCCCCCGCCCCCCTCAGCGCTCCGGAAAAAATCATCGTCAGAGCGATAAACGGCTGCTCCACCGCCGCGATCTTCAGGCAAAGGACAGCAAGGCGCAACACCTCCGGGTCCGGCGGGTTAAACAGGCTCATAATCGCGTAGGGGAAAAAGAGAAAGGCCAGCCCGATCAGGCTCATCAACCCGGTGCCCAGGGCGCAGGCCCAGTACCCCGTTTCGCGGGCCGGCCCGGCTTCCCCGGCGCCCAGGCGCTGGCCGACCAGGGTTGTCGCGGCGATGGCGAAAGCATAGCCCGGCATAAAAGAGAAAGATTCGGCGGCCACCGCCGCCGCATTGGCGGCAAAACTGGCCGCCCCCAAAGCCGTGATCCAGGTCATCGACAGCATCCTGCTGCCGCTGCGGGTTACCTCTTCGGCTCCGGCGGGGAGGCTCAGCTTCAGCACCTGCCGGGCGACATCTTTGCGCAAGGGAAAGATATTGCACACCGAAAACGGCAGCTTTCCCCTGCTGAGGAAAAGATAGCCCAGGGCAAGCACGGCGCCCAGCAGCTGGGCCGTCCCGGTGGCCAGGGCCGCTCCTTTAACACCCATGGCCGGGAAACCGAAATTCCCGAAAATAAGCAGGTAATCACCGACCACATTGTAAACGTTCGCCACCAGGGCGATTAACATCGGCGCCCGGGTATTGCCCGTACCGCGGATGATCCCGTTGACGACGATGAGCGGCAGCAGCAGCACCCCTCCGCTCAAGAGGGCCGTATAAAAATAATCCACGGTCAGGGAAGCGGTAACGGCATCTTTGATCACCCGGTGAAAGAAGCCGCCTCCAAAAAAGTAGCCGGTGAAAAATAAAAAGACAGTGATCAGGAGCCCCAGCAAGAGCGCCTGCCCCCCGGTTTCAGCCGCCTTTTTCATGTTGCCCGCTCCGGTGTAGCGGGCCACCAGGGCGTTGGCCCCGACACCCAGGGCTCCAAAGACCATTAGAGTGTTGAAAAGGACCAGGGCGCCGTACTCGACGGCGGAGGCCTCGTGGGCTCCCAACCGCATCACCATGGCGGTGTCGAAGATCCAGACAAAGGTGTGCAGGGCCATCTCCAGCACAACCGGCCAGGCCAGGATCAAGATACCCGTAATAACCTTGTAGTGCTGCGATCTCGGCATAGATTCCCTCGTCTAAAAAAGTCCCTCTCATTTTAACATATATCGGCGAACATACACCATATCCCCGGTTACCCCCGCCTTCCGGTAAAAAACTGTAGAAAGCAAAAGGCGCGGTGCCATGCCGGGCATGGCCTGCGCCTACCTTTTTACCAAGGGGACAGGTCCCTTGTCCCAAAATCATGGCAGGGACAGGCCGGCTTTTTGAGTCAAAGCAACACAGTATGTGAAGCGCCGTTGTGTGAAGCGGGACCGCCGCTTTGGCAACGGTGCTTCTTGGATGTTTCTGGGTTCACCGGGGCAGGAAGAGGTCGCGGTGAACCGCTCCCGGCGCTCCATCGCCGCCCTGATGGAGACAAGGCCCGATTATGCCAACCAAAGTTAGGAATTTGCTTTTCTCTTGAGCAAGTATAAAAGTTATGAATTTGCTTTTCTCTTGAGCAAGTATAGCCAATTTTCTGTTATGGATGTCAACCCCATTTTTATCCATGGACTACCTTGGCTTACATAATATGGCATCAGGTAAAGCTCAGGCGCCCGGCTTGGAATAAACGAAAGCAGGCTATACTATCCAAACACCTAAAGGTGTGAAATTATACCCTAATTTTGGACATAGTAGCCCCGCTTAGATGGCTTGTAAGAGCGGGTTTGTAAAGGGATTGGCAGGTGGATCTCAAGAATAGTGTTCTTCGGCTACTTGAGAATAATCGTCATCATAAGGAGTCAACTCAAGAAAAGTCATCATAGACCGTTTCCGGTAATTCCGGAACAATATGGTTAGCCTTAATCGTCTTTTCAGGCGGCGGGTCGTGGTTCCTTAGTCTCCCATAAGCCAAGGTGGACTAAAATCTTCTTGACGGTCTCTTTATCCTCGATAACGCATACTTCATGCTGCACCTCTTTCCGTCAGTATAAGTCCATGCTGACAATTATTGGTTTTCAGCTAACTCGTAAAGATAAGCATCTCTGTCCGAATACCTGTAATATCTGATTCTGTTTTCATCTTTTAACTCTTTAATTC